>NZ_JAEVHM010000019.1 GCF_016802865.1 Micromonospora parastrephiae
GGGGTGGGGGCGGTTGCGTACGTTCTGGGGTTGGGCGGGTGGCGTTGTTGGCTCGGCGGCGTAGCGCCTCGGCGGTCGGTCGGGCCAGCAGCGGGGTCAGCAGTGCGGCGAAGAGGGCGCCGAGCAGTACGCCCGCGGCCACGTCGTGGGGGTAGTGCACGCCCACGAAGACCCGGGAGAAGGCGGCCAACGCGGCGAGCGGCAGCGCGATCAGGCCGAGTCGGCGGGAGAGCAGCAGTGTGGTGACCGCCACGGCGCCGGCGATGGTGGAGTGGTTGCTGGGGAACGACCAGTCACCGGGCGGTGGGCAGGCCGCGAGGATCGCCTGGCCGACCGTCCGGCATGGCCGATCCTCGTCCACCACGGTCTTGAGCCACTCGCTGCTCGCGTACGCCAGGAGGGTCGGCACGGGCGCGACCAGGGCGAGTGCGCGGTCGCGCGGGCCGCCGGACAGGCGGCTCAGCGCGGCCACCAGCAGCAGCGCGCCGAGCAGCAGGATCACCCCTTCGGTGGCGTGCCCCACGAACCACTGCAACGGGTCGGGGCTGCTGGCGGCGGCGTCGACGACGTCGCGGTACCACTCGGCGCTGATCCCAGGAACGTCCATGCTGCCGTTGTCGACCATGCATCACCTCACTAGATGTTCATACCCCGTTCACGATGGGGACATCGTAGGAACGCGGCAGAGGGCACCGCTTCAATCGAAGGTCAGGGTCGGTCCCGCGACCTCCGTCCAGCAACCGCACAGGCGCTTCTGCTTGGCTGGACAGGGACGTCGGCATCAACAGGAGGCTTTGTGCAGACCAGTTCCGCCACCGACCAACCGCCGCCCGCTGCCGGGGTGGTGGATGACGAGACCTGGCGGATCCGGCGTACGGCCGGGGACCTGGACCGGCTCGGCGAGACCGAGTCGATCTTCGCGTTGGGCAACGGGTGGGTGGGCTGGCGCGGTGTCCTCGACGAGGGTACGCCGTGTGGAATGCCGGGCAGCTACGTCAACGGCTTCCACGAGCGGCGCGAGCTGAGCTATCCCGAGGAGGGGTACGCCTTCCCTCAGGCCAGCGACACTGTCGTGAGCGCGCCGAACGCCGCGCTGATCCGGCTCTGGGTCGACGACGAGCCGCTGGACCTCCGGACCGGGACGCTGCGCAGCCACGAACGGGTGCTCGACCTGCGCGCGGGTGTGCTGCGCCGGGAAACCGAGTGGATCTCGCCGACCGGGCGGAGGGTGCTCGTCCGCAGCACCCGGCTGGTGTCCCTGCCCCGGCGTCCGGTCGCCGCCGTCCGGTACGAGGTGCAGCCGCTGGACGCGCCCGTCGAACTGCGGGTCTGCTCGGACCTGCTGGCCAACGAGAAGGTGCCGGAACGCTCCGACGACCCCCGGGCCGCTTCGGTGCTGACCGAGCCGCTAACCGGCGAAACGCACCGCGCGGACGGCCTTGACGGGGTGCTGGTGCACCGTACCGAGCGTAGCGGCCAGCGGGTCGCGGTGGCGGTCAGCCACCTGGTGGACGCCCCGGACACGGTGGCGGTCACCGGTGACGGCACCCCGGACCGGGTACGGCTGACGGTGGCGGGCCGGCTGCACCCGGGGGAGCGGCTGCGGCTGACGAAGTTCGCCGCGTACGAGTGCGCGACGGTCGACGGGACGCCCATCGACGAGCTGGCCGACCTGGTCGCCGCCGAGGCGGATGCGGCCCGCGCGGACGGCTTCGACGCTCTGCTCACCGACCAGCGGGCCGCCCTGGACGCGGCCTGGCAGGTCGCCGACGTGCAGCTCGACGGCGACCCGGAACTGCAGCAGGCGGTCCGGTTCGCGATGTTCCATTTGATCCAGGCCGGTCGCCCGGACGGTGACCGGACCATCTCGGCCAAGGGGTTGACCGGCAACGGCTACGACGGGCACGTGCTCTGGGACACCGAGAGCTACGTCCTGCCGGTGCTCACCTATCTGGCCCCGGCGGTGGCCCGCTCGGCGCTGAGCTGGCGGCACGCCCACCTGCCAGAGGCGCGGGAGCGGGCCGCGGAGCTGCGGCTGGCCGGTGCGACGTTCCCGTGGCGGACGATCGGCGGCCGGGAGTGCTCCGGCTACTGGCCGGCGGGCACCGCAGCGCTGCACGTCAACGCCGACATCGCCGACGCGGTGCTGCGCTACCTGGCGGCCACCGACGATCAGCGGTTCCTCGCCGAGGCGGGGCTGGAACTGCTCGTGGAGACCGCCCGGATGTGGCACGGCTTCGGCCACTGGTCCGATGCGGAGACCTTCCACCTGCACGGGGTGACCGGCCCGGACGAGTACGCGGCGCTGGTCGACGACAACCTGTTCACGAACCTGATGGCCCGGCGCAATCTGCGTGGGGCGGCGGACGCCGTCGAGCGCCTGCCCGAGCTGGCCGGTCGGCTCGGCGTGGACCGGGCGGAGGTGACCGGCTGGCGGGCCGCCGCCGACGCGATGTTCATCCCGTACGACCGGGAGCGCGGGGTGCACCAGCAGGCCGCCGGGTTCACCGAGCAGCCGGAGTGGGACTTCGCGAACACCGGCGAGGACGACTACCCGCTGCTGCTGCACTACCCGTATCTGGAGCTGTACCGCAAACAGGTGGTCAAGCAGGCCGACCTGGTGCTGGCCATGCAGCTCTGCCCCGGCGAGTTCACGGCCGACGAGAAGGCCCGCAACCTGGCCTACTACGAGCCCCGCACGGTCCGTGACTCGTCTCTGTCGGCGGCACCGCAGGCGGTGCTGGCCGCCGAGGTCGGGCACCTGGACCTGGCGTACGACCTGTTCGCCGAGTCGGTCCTCCAGGATCTGGAGGACCTGGGCGACAAGACCGCCGACGGGCTGCACCTGGCGTCGCTGGCCGGTGCGTGGTTGGCGCTGGTGCAGGGCTTCGGCGGGCTGCGCGACGACCGGGGGGTGCTCTCGTTCGACCCCCGGTTGCCCCGGCGGATCGAACGGCTGGCGTTCAGCCTGCGCTGGCGCGGCCACCGGCTGCGGGTGACGTTGACTCCGGCCGAGGCCCGCTACGAGCTGCCCGACAGCACCTCCGACGTCGAGGTCGAGCTGTGGCACCACGGCGAGTCGCTGCGGGTCACCGGCCTCGCGCCGGTCACCCGTCCGATGCCGCCGGTGTCCGACCCCGGGCCGGAGCCGGCATCCCCGCCCGGCCGCCGTCCCACCCGCCGTTCGGCGGGCTGACCTGTCGGCCTGCCGGCTCAGGTCGGCGCGGGGCCGCCCGCCATCCGCTCGCGGACGGCCTCCAGCGCCTCGAAGGCGTACGCCCAGTTGTGGCATTTGAAGCTGCGCAGGCCGTCGATCGCGGTGTGGCAGTCGGAGCACCGCACGCCGGCGATGGCATCGGGGACCTCGGTGTTGACGTACTTGCGTTCGCCCAGGATGACGGTCGCGATCATGGTCTTGTCGTGCAGGCCGGAGAGCGCCGACGAGACGATGTCGTACCAGGTGATCCGCCGTCCGCACTTCGGGCAGTCCGGGTCGTCGCCGCTGACCCACAGCGGGGCGCCGATGCTGCGTGGCGGCATGCCGAGCAGTTTCTCCAACCGCCGGACGTCCGACTCGGGGGTGGTCCACCGGTGCCGGCCGGGCAGCGAACCGGGCGAGTCGTACACGGCGCGGAACAGGTCGTTGTCGACCCGCACGGTTTCCCGCTGACTGGTCATCGGCGTCCCTCCTCGTTGAGTCGGTGCCCCCACGGTGATCTGCGATGACCATGGGCGCAGCCGGATCAACGACACGAGGGGTCGGCGGGTCGTCGGCCAGGGTGCTAGACATCGAGATCCGACCGCGCCGTCGAAGGGACACCTCGTGACCGACCAGCCGGCATCCGAAGCCACCGCCCGACCCAACGTCGCCCGGATGTACGACTACTTCCTGGGTGGCAGTCACAACTTCGCCGCCGACCGGGCCGCCGCGGAACGGGTGCTGGAGATCTTCCCGGAGACCGGGGTCGCCGCCCAGACCAACCGGCACTTCCTGCGCCGAGCGGTCCGGTACGCCGCCGCGCAGGGCGTACGCCAGTTCCTGGACATCGGCGCCGGGCTGCCCACCCAGGGCACCGTGCACGAGGTGGTGCGGACGGTGGCCCCGGACGCGCGGGTGGTCTACGTGGACTATGACGACGTGGCCGTCGCGTACGCCCGGCAGTTGTTGACGGACGTGCCCGGCACGGCGGTCGTCCAGGGCGACCTGCGCCGGCCCGACGACCTGCTGGCGCACCCGGACGTGCGGGCCACGCTCGACCTGGACCGGCCGGTGGCGGTGCTGCTCCTCGCGGTGCTGCATTTCGTGTCGAACGACGACGACCCGTGGGCGGCGGTCGCCCGACTGCGCGACGCGACCGTGCCCGGCAGTCACCTGGTGCTGTCCCACCTGACGTTGGATGGCATCCCACCGGAGCTGGCCGAGCGCGGGAAGGCCATCTACCGCAACAGCAGCGCGCCGCTGGTGCCCCGCACGCACGCCGAGACGTCGCGCTTCTTCACCGGGTACGACCTGGTGGAACCGGGCCTGGTGGAGACCACCCGGTGGCGGCCGGACGGCGAGCCGGAACTCGTGGACTCGCACGGCTACGCCGGGGTCGGCGTTCGCCGCTGACCCCGCTTTCGCCTCCGGCGGCCTTCCCGGGTGGTACGTCGGACGCCTGGACCACGCCGCCATCTTCTCCTACCGCCGCCGTGGATAACCTGACTAAAGTCAGGTGTATGGACTCTGCGCTGATCGCCGCCGTGCGGCGGTTCAACCGGACGGTCACCCAACGGGTGGGTGCGCTCGACGACGAGTACATGGCGCAGGGGCGCCCTCTGGGGCAGGCCCGTCTGCTCTGGGAGATCGGGCCCGCCGGGGCCGAGGTCGCCGCGCTACGCGCCCGGCTCGGCCTGGACTCGGGATACCTCAGCCGGCTCCTGCGCACCCTGGAGAACGACGGCCTCGTCACCGTCGGACCGGCCGACCGGGCCGGCGGCGACGCCCGGGTACGCACAGCGCAGCTCACCGACGCCGGCCGGACCGAATGGACCCAACTCGACCAGCGGTCCGACGACCTCGCCGCCTCGATCCTCGAACCCCTCACCGAACACCGCCGGGAACGACTCGTCGCCGCCATGGCCGAGGTCGAACGACTCCTGATCGGATCGATGGTCGTCATCGAGCCGTGCCCGCCGAACGATCCACGGGCCCGCGCGTGCCTGCGCGCGTACGCCCGGGACGTCGCACGACGATTCGATGACGGGTTCGACCCCGCGTTGAGCAACCCGGTCCACGACGAGGAACTCGTCCCACCCGCCGGGGTGCTCCTGCTCGCCACCCTCAACACCGAACCGATCGGCTGTGGTGCCGTCAAACTGCACCGCGACGCGCCCGCCGAGATCAAACGCGTCTGGGTCGCGGACACCGTACGCGGGCTCGGCATCGGGCGGCGGCTGTTGGGTGAGCTGGAACGGTACGCGGCCGAGCGCGGCGTGACCGCCGTGCGGCTGGACACCAACCGCAACCTCACCGAGGCGATCGCCCTGTACCGGGCGGCCGGTTACCGGGAGATCGAGGCGTACAACACCGAGCGCTACGCCCACCACTGGTTCGAGAAGCGGCTGGCGATGGTGACGGCACAGGGCTCGGGTCAGGTCTCGGGCGCGTCGATCCTTCGGGCCGACGGGCTACCGACGGAGGGGCTGTCGGCGTGGAAGTATCGACGGATGTTTGAGCGACTGTTCGCGGGGCGGTCGGAGCGCTGCCAGGGTTGCGGGATGCAGATCCCGCAGGGCGAGCGGAGCGACGTCGAGCGCAGAGTTACCACGCCGTGGTGCAGGTCCTGCCTGGATCTGCTCGCTGCGGAGAGGCGGAACAACGAGGAACGGAAGCGCAACGAAGCCCGGGACCTGGTCCGCCGTTGGCTGGACAACGCCCCACCGTACGAACCGACCCACCCGGCCCGGGACTCGCAGCGGCATGAGGCGCTCTGGGACCAGCACGTTCCGCGACGCGAGCCTCTGCTGCACGTCCTCGATTTCGACGACGCGCAGGACGCCCTGATGAAGCTGCGACTCGAAGGGTCCCAACTGCTTGACCGGGAGTGGCCCGCGCCCTTCCCGGGAAAGCGGCCGATGGGTCTCATCAGTTTCGAGGGTCGCGCGTCGCGTGAGTTCGACCGACTCGCCGCGGACCCCTACGCTGCTGTGCCCAGGCACCTCGACGCGTTGTACCGCACCACTCTGAGCGGATCTGCCACGAGCATGACGGCGCAGCAGATCACCTACTTCGGCAGCCTCTACCGCACCTGGGACCGCATCCACGTGGTGTGGGTCGAAGCGTTTCAGGAGATCGTCTACGGGTAGGTGTCGCCGGCTCGTCCCCGTGAGTTCGCTGGCCGTAGCACCCTCTGGCGTGGCCGAGCACCTGCGGAAGCTGTGTGAGTACTGGTAGTCAGGGGCAGCACGGCCGGTCGGTCAGCCCTTCACCGCTCCCGCGGTGAGCCCTTCGGTCAGGAAGCGCTGCCCGAGGGCGTACATGACCACCACGGGGATGCTGACGAGCAGCGACGCCGCAGCGAGTTGTCCCTGCGGCACGACGTCTCCGGCGATCATCGACTGCATCCCCACCGGGAGCGTCTTGTACTCGTCCTTCGTGATGAACACGAAGGCGAAGAGGAATTCGTTCCAGGCGTTGGTCAGGGTGAAGAGCGCGACCGCCAGCAGTCCCGGCTTGGCGAGGGGCAGCACCACCCGTCCGAACGCCTGGACGCGGCTGCAACCGTCGACCAGCGCGGCCTCCTCAAGCTCGACGGGGATCGACGAGAAGTACCCCACCAGCAGCCAGGTGGCGAACGGAAGCGTGAAGGTCGGGTACGTCACCACCAGAGACCACAACGAGTCGGTGAGCCGCGCGCCGATGAGCATCTGGTAGAGCGGGATGAACAGCAGCGCGCCCGGCATCACGTAGGTGAGCAGCACCGTGACGGTGAAGCCCTGCGCCCCGCGGAACCGCAGCCGGGCCAACGCGTAGCCCGCCAGGGCGGCGCAGACCAGTGCCACCGCGGTGGACGCCGCGGACACCAGCAGTGTGTTGAGATACCAGCGGCCGAACGGTTGGTTGGCGAACAGGGCCCCGAACTGCTCCAGGGTCCACGGCGTCGGCCACAGGTCGTCGGTACGCATGACGACCTGACCCTCGGATTTGAAGGCCGTGACGGCGATCCAGTACAGCGGGCCCAGCACGAAGAAGAGCAACCCGGCCAGCGCGACCCAGGACCCCAGGCCCGACACAAGGGACGACGACCGGCGACCGCCTCGCGACTGGAGGGTCGAGACCACCCGACCGACCGCCGCCGCGATCAGCAGGATCACCCCGAGGATCACCGCCGCCTTCCAGAAGATCTGTGGCGATGCCCAGGCCAGCAGCCCGGTGACCAGTGCGGCGACGACCCACGGCAGCGCCTTCCGCGCCGTCCCGGCCCACCGCCTCGTCCCGATCCACCGCGCTGCCCGGCGTCGTCGGGGAAGTTTGATGCTGCTGTCCTGGCGCAGCAACCGGACCAGGACGAACACCAGCCCGCCGATGACCGGCAGCATGACGAGCGTGACCGCAGCCCCCGCGCCGTACTGCAGTTGCAGGATCGCCTTCGAGTACGCGATGAGCACGTACGGCGCGGTCACGTCACCCGGGCCGCCCTGCGTCAGCAACCAGACGAGGTCGAAGTTGTTGAACGTCCAGATCGACGACAGGGTCACCGTCACGGTGATCACGTGGCGCAGTCCGGGCAGCGTCACGTGGGTGAACCGCTGCCACGACGAGGCGCCGTCGATGGTCGCCGCCTCGTAGAGGTCCGCCGGGATGGCCTTCAATCCCGCGAGGAAACACACGGTGAAGAACGGCACGCCCTTCCAGACGTTGACGAGGATCACCGAGGGCATGGCAAGGGACGGGTCGGACAGCCAGCCCGCGGGCCAGCTGTCGACCAGGTGCGCGCTGGCCAGCAGCGGCCCGATCCCGGTAGCGGTGAGCAGGGTGTTGACGCTGCCGAAGATCGGGTCGAGCAACGAGCGCCAACTGAACGCCGTCACCACCGTCGGCACCACCCACGGCACCAGCAGCAGCCCGGCCAGCACGGCCCGCCCACGGCGCCGATGGTGCAGCAGCAGGGCCGCGGACAGCCCCAGCACGACCTTGAACACCTCGGCGTACGCGGTGAAGACGAACGAGTTCACCACGCCGGTGTGGAACTGGTCGTCGCCGACGAGCGCGAGGTAGTTGTCCAGGCCGACGAAGACGGTGTCCTGCCCGTGCCGTTCGGTGGTGCTCGTGATGATCGACCGGGCGATCGGCACGAGGACGAGCCCGCCGACCAGCACGGCCATCGGCGCCAGGAACAGTGCCGCCAGTCGCCAGTCACGACCCAGCCGCCGCTGGACCGCAGTGAGGGAGCCGGGCCCCGGCGGCGGGGACTTCCTCGCCGCCGGGACCCGCGCAGGACGGACCGACTTCACTGCCGCAGCCCCTGCTGGTTGAAGATCTGCACCATCTTCGCGTGGGCGGCCGTCACGGCCTGCGCCGGCGCTGTGCCCTGCACGACCTGCTGCATCATGTCGGTGAGGACGTAGGCCGACCCCACCGCCTGCTGGCCCGCGCTGGCCTTCTGCGGGAAGGCCAGGCCGTTCTTCGTGTTCAGCGGCAGCGACAGTTCGGTGATCTTCCGCAGCATGGGGAACGCCGGGTCGCCGCTGGTGAAGAACGGGTCGGCGTCCCAGACCTTCTGCCAGGCGGGCATCACCAGGCCGGGTGCCTCCTTCGCCACCCCGAGCAGCGCGGGCGCGCTGACCAGGTACTGCGCCAGGAGCTTGGCGAGCGCCGGGTTCTTGGCGCCCTTGAAGATGACGAAGCCCTGCGACTGGCCGAGCAGCAGAGGGTTGTTGGTCGCCGGCCCGATGCAGTCGGAGAACACGTGGGTGTTCGCGTGCACCGGGTTCTTCTTGGTCCTGGAGTCCGCGTAGACGCTGAACTGGTTGCGGGTGTAACCGAGGATCCCGGCGAGCCAGTTCTCGTTGTTGCTGGTGTCGGTCCAGCTGGCGATTCCCGGCGGCAGCATCGGCTTGTACTTGGGATTGGTGTAGATGTCACCCAGGAAGGTCACCGCCTGCACCGTCTCGGGGGAGTCGAACGTGACCTTCCTGCCGTCGTTGGACGCGATCGACCCGCCGTAGGCGTTGATCAGCGCCTCGATCATCCCGTTGCCGTCACCGGACCGGTTCACCGTCATGCCCCAACCGAACCGGCGTTTCGTCGGATCGGAAATCTCCAGGCACAGATCCCGCAGTTCCTCCCAGCTGTAGATGTCCTTGGGGGAGATGCCCTTGTCCTGCATCCAGTCCTTGCGCAGGAACGACCCGATCCCGATGAAGTGGTACGGGATTGCGAACCACTTGCCGTCGAAGACGCAGTAGTTCTTGGCCTCAGCGCAGGGTTCGCCGTACTTGGCGGTCAGCGCCTGGACGACGTCCGTCACGTCCTCCAGGTCGCCCAAGGCCTGAAACTGCGCGACGAACCGTGAGTCGGTCATGAAGGCCAGGTCACGCGCCACCCCGCCCCTGACCTCCGCATGGATCTTGGCCACCACGTCACCGGCGTCGGCCTGGACCAGACTGTTCTCGATCTTCGTTCCGGTGGTGTCGGCGAACTTCTTGATCGAGCTGTCGAGGGCATCGTTCGCCGCCGTCGAGTACAGCTTCTGTGACAGCATCCCCATCGAGGAGCCCTTCATCGACGCGGCCGCGTCGACCAGCTCCTGCGGAACTTCCGGCTGCACCCTGGTGGGTGATCCGGAGTTGCCCCCACACGCGGCCAGACCGGCTGCGCCGAGCACCCCCACCCCGGTACCCAGAAAGCCGCGCCGGGACCACACTGGTCTGTCCTTCATGGACATTCGCCCCCTTCATCTCCCCGCACCACCGCACGCCAAGGGCGTACGTGACGAAAACCGGGATCCTCGTGCTTCAGGTGTGTCTCTGCGTCGGCGGCCACGGACACGTCGCCGCATCGATCAATGCGTTCGCATGCTCTTCGTAGGAGTTGGTGAGGTTGCCACGGTGGCGACGGCCCGCCCTTGCCGCCGTTCGCCGTCGGTCGTCCTTCACACACGCTTTGTCTTGGCGATATCCGGACGCTGGTCCAGATGCCGCGTGTTTCTCCGCGATGCCGTCAACCGCACAGGTTCGGTCGACGTGTCCCGAGCCTCCGGCGAACCTCACGAGAGATTCCGCGTGCTGCTCGCCGGTAGCGCGACGACGTCGGGGCGATCGGCGACCGGGCCGAGAGAGCGGCGCTGACCTTCCAGTCCGGTCGGGTCACGGGCCCCCGCCGTTCGAGATTTCGAACCGAGTTCGAGATGCCGTGTCGAGTGGACGCGACGCTAGAGCAACGCCGTGAGAGATGTCAATGTTTCGATGTTATTTCGGCCGAAACGGCGAGCGGCTATCGCGGCTGCGCCCGGTAGCCCATGCGGGCGGACAGCGTGGCCGCGCCCTCGCGAACCAGCCCGGTCCACTCGACGTGCACCTGGGGGGTCCAGCGAATGATCGGCGCGGACAGGCTCATCGCGGCGATGGTCGCGCCGGAATGGTCGCGGACCGGCGCGGCGACGCAGCGCATGGCGCTGTCAGACTCCCCGATGTCGACCGCGATGCTCTCCACCCGGACACGTTCGAGGTGTGCGCGTAGGCGGTCCGGGTCGGTGATGCTGTCCGGCGTCATGCCCGGCAGGTCGCCCTTCGTCAGGACGGCGTCCAAGCTCGCCTGATCGAGGCCCGACAGCAGTATCTTGCCGACCGCCGTGCAGTGGGCCGGCAGCCGCCGCCCGACCGCAGAGACCATCCGGACGGGATGCGTGCTGTCGAACTTGACGAGGTAGATGACGTTGGCGCCATCGAGCACGGCAACGTGGACCGCCTCGTCGCACGCGGCGGCCACGTCCCGTGCGACGCTCTGCGCCTCGCGGACCAGGTCAAGCCGGCCGGCGAACGCCGCACCGAGCTGGAACAGCGGCATGCCGAGCCGATACCGCACCGGCTGGCCCGGTACGGAGATCAGGTACGAGCGAGCCTCGAGCGTGACGAGCAGTTCGTGGACGGTGGTGCGGGGTAGGTCGAGCCGCTCCATCACCTGGCGGGCCGACAGTTGGGAGTGGTCCAGGAACAGTTCGAGGATGTCGAGTGCGCGGATGACCGCCGATACCACACGGGGCATGTCGATAGTCCCTTCCAAATGCCGGACCCGTGTCAATGATCTCCACACGGGCCAGCACCTGAAGAGGATAGCTACGTCAACGTCACGCGCGCTCACATCCGTTCGGGGGTGCGGATGCCGAGCAGGTACAGGCCCTGCTGAAGCACCCGGCCGGTCAGGTCGCAGAGCACCAGCCGGCTCTCCCGGACCGGCCCGTCGACCCGCAGCACCGGGCAGCGCTCGTAGTACGCGCTGAACGTGGCGGCCAACCGGTACAGGTAGCCGGCGAGGTGGTGGAACTCCAGGTTCTCCGCCACCTCGCCGACCACCCTGCCGAAGCCGACCAGCTCGAAGGCGAGCGCCCGCTCCGCCGGCTCGGCCAGCGAGATCGCCGCGTCCGGGCGGGCCGCCACTCCGGCCCGCCGGAAGATGGACCGGATCCGGGAGTACGCGTACTGGAGGTAGGGCGCGGTGTTGCCGTCCAACGACAGCATCCGGTCCCAGTCGAGCACGTAGTCCTTGTGCCGGTCACTGGACAGATCCGCGTACTTGATGGCACCGATGCCGACCGCCCGGCCCACCTCGGCCGATTCCGCCTCGCCCAGCTCCGGGTTCCGCTTTCGGGTCAGCGCGGTGGCCCGCGCGATCGCCTCCTCCAGCAGCCCGACCAACTTCACCGACTCACCGGCCCGGCTGCGCAGCATCCGCCCGTCCGACCCGAGGATGGAGCCGAACCCGACGTGCTCGGCCCGGGCCGGAGGGAACAGCCAGCCGGCCTGCGCGGCGACGGCGTACACCATCTCGAAATGCCGCCGCTGCGGCAGCCCGACCACGTAGAGCAGCCGGGTCGCGCCCAGCGTGCCGGTCCGATGGCGGATCGCCGCCAGGTCGGTCGCCGAGTAGCCGTACCCGCCGTCGGACTTGCGCACGATCAGCGGCAGCGGCTCGCCGTCCCGGCCCACGGAGTCGGGCGGGAACACGCAGGACGCCCCGTCGCTCTCCCGCAGCAGACCGAGCCGGTCCAGGTCCTCGACCACCGGGCCGAGCAGGTCGTTGTAGCTGCTCTCGCCGTGGAAGTCACGCTCGGTGAGGGTGACGTCGAGCCTGTCGTACACGGTCGTGAAGTACCGCTCGGACTGCCGCACCAGCAGCCGCCACAGCCGCAGCGTCGCCGGATCACCGCCCTGCAGGGCCACCACCCGCCGCCGGGACCGCTCACGGAACGCCTCGTCGGCGTCGAACGTGGCCCGGGCCGCCTTGTAGAACGAGTCCAGGTCACCCATGGACAGCTCCTGCGCCGCCTCGGCCTCACCCAGGTCGACCAGGTGCTCGATCAGCATTCCGAACGGGGTGCCCCAGTCACCCAGGTGATTGGCCCGCAGCACCCGGTGCCCCAGCCACTCCAGCAGTCGGGCCGCCGCGTCGCCGATCACCGTCGACCGCAGGTGACCGACGTGCATCTCCTTCGCCACGTTCGGCGCCGAATAGTCGATCACCACGGTCTCCGGCTCGACGGTCACCGGCACACCCAGCCGCGGGTCGGCGGCGAGCGCGCGAACAAGCCCGGCCAGGGCCTCGTCGGCGACGGTCAGGTTGAGAAAGCCCGGCCCGGACACCTCCGCGACGCTGCACACGTCGGCCACCTCGGCGTACTCCAGCACCTCGGCGGCGACGGCACGCGGCGGCCGGCCGAGCCGCCGGGCCAGGGCCAGCGCCGCGTCGGACTGAAAGTCCGCGCGCTGAGACCGCCGCACGACCGGGTCCACCGGTGCGCCGGCCACCGTCGCGAACGCCGGCGCCAGCCGGTCGGTGAGCAGTTTCTCCAGATCCATGGGTACGCCGATCTCGCTCGGATCCGCCGCTCTCGGATCACCGGAAGGGGATGCGGGCGGACCGAGGACGATCGGCGATGACCGGCGGCTCGATCCGCCGGTCGCAGGTGAGGAATGCTCAGCGCGGGCGGTCGCAGGACCGCCGGCGTCGCAGCGCGCCGAACAGGACGTCGGGGGACGCCGTCGGGAACGCGTGCGAGCTGGACATGGCAGCAGCCTAACCTGCCGACCCCGGGGCCGTGCAACGCCATGGACCCCCCGATCGACAGCGCCGCCGCACGGGCCGTTCCGAGTCGCGATGTGGCTGGGAAAAGGCTGGACGGGATGAGGTTCGGGCTTGTAACTTGCAGCCGACCGTGACACCACCCGAGGAGGTGAGACCCATGAACGTTGTATCGATGTGGGCGCTTCCCCTTCCTGCCACGGCCGGGCGATTGACGTAGGTGTCGCCGGGAGCGCCTCGCCAACACGGCACTCCCGAAAGGCAACACCTGTGCACTCTCTGCAATCCGCGCCGTCGTCGAACGACACGGTCGAGCGCGACTCCACCGCGGGCGACGTCCCCGGACTCCCATCGCCGGCCTCCGGCACCGAGCGCGCGCCCCGCACGTTCGACGTGATCATCGCCGGGTGCGGGCCGACCGGTGCGATGCTGGCCGCCGAGCTGCGGCTGCACGACGTGCGGGTACTCGTGCTGGAGAAGGACACCGAGCCCGTGTCGTTCGTTCGCATAGTCGGGCTGCACATTCGCAGTCTCGAGCTGATGGCGATGCGCGGGCTGCTGGAGCGCATTCTCGAACGCGGAAGACAGCGCCCGGCCGGCGGTTTCTTCGCCGCCATCAACAAACCCGCGCCCGAGGACCTGGATTCCGCGCACGCCTATCTGGTGGGCATCCCGCAGCCGGTCATTGTTCACCTGCTCGAAGAACACGCGACCGCACTGGGTGCGCAGATCCGGCGCGGCTGCGCGGTGACCGATTTCGAGCAGGACGACGACGGTGTGACCGTCGTGCTGGCCGACGGGGAACAGCTGCGTACGCGCTATCTCGTCGGCTGTGACGGCGGGCGCAGTACGATCCGCAAACTGCTCGGCGTCGGCTTCCCCGGCGAGCCCTCGCGGAGCGAGACGCTGATGGGTGAGATGGAAGTGGGCGCGCCGCAGGAGGAGATCGCCGCCAAGGTGGCCGAGATCAGCGAGACCCACGAACGGTTCTGGCTCCGGCCCGCAGGCGTTGGGGTCTACAGCGTCGTCGTCCCCGCCGAGGGAGTCAGCGACCGCGCGAAGCCGCCCACCCTCGATGACTTCAGACAACGGTTGCGCGCCGTCGCCGGAACCGATTTCGGAGTCCACTCCCCGCGCTGGTTGTCCCGCTTCGGGGATGCCACACGGCTCGCCGAACGTTACCGGGTCGGGCGGGTGCTGCTGGCCGGCGATGCGGCACACATCCATCCACCCATCGGCGGACAGGGCCTGAACCTGGGCGTTCAGGACGCATTCAACCTCGGCTGGAAACTGGCCGCACAGGTCCGCGGCTGGGCGCCGGTGACACTGCTGGACACCTACCAGGCCGAACGTCATCCGGTGGCCGAGGACGTGCTGGACAACACCCGCGCCCAGATGGCACTGCTGTCCACCGACCCGGGCGCGCAGGCCGTGCGCAGGCTGCTCACCGAACTGATGGACTTCGACGAGGTGAACCGCCATCTGATCGAGAAGATCACCGCGATCGGCGTGCGCTACGACTTCGGCGCGGGCCCCGACCTGCTCGGCCGCCGCCTGCGTGACATCGACCTGAAACAGGGCCACCTCTACGGTCTGCTGCGTCGCGGCCGCGGCCTGCTGCTGGACCGCACCGAACGCCTCACCGTCGACGGCTGGTCGGACCGGGTCGACCACCTCGCGGATCGGAGTGCCGCACTGGACGTTCCGTGCGTCCTGCTACGTCCCGACGGCCACGTCGCCTGGATCGGCGACGATCAGCAGGACCTGGACGACCACCTCTCCCGCTGGTTCGGCGAGCCCGCCAACTGAATTCGGCTGAGCGACCGGACATGAACGCAGTCGAGCACGTGGGGCGCCCTCGCCACCTGGCAGGGCCAGCCCCACACCAGCGGGCCTGCGGCGGTGGTCGCCGTGGTCCTGGCGGTCACGGGCCTGGTGACGTACGCCATCCTCGGACCCGCCCGGCGCGAGTGAGTTCAGACGGTAACGGCGGCCATCTGGGTGCACGAGTCGGCGCACCGGCGGCACTGCTCGGCGCAGCGCATCATCTGTTCGTCTCCGCTGAACTGCGCGCAGTCCACCGCGCACGCCTGGCAGATCTGAGCACAGATACGCGATATCTCCGCGTTGTACCGCGACCCGCGCCCCATGAACGCCGCCGCCGTCCGGCATATCTCCGCGCAGTCCACCATCAGCTTGATGTGCTCGGCCTCGGTGTGCCGGCCACCTTGACGCAGGCAGTAGGCCAACGTCTCTTCGCAAATCCGCGAACACTCCAACGCGTCGGTTATCGCCCGATCCATCACGTCCTTGGTCATGCCTTGCGCCGCCATCTCAAAACCGACCTTCCTCACGCACGTCTGGTCAACGCTGCGCGTACCCGGCCCCGGGCTCGGCTAAGCGGGGTAAGGATTCTCATCGGGCCCAGCCGAGCGACCGGTGATGCCCGCGGGCGGGTGGGTCGCCCCACCCGGCCCGCGTCGGACCCGTCCTGGAAGCCGGCCCCGGAAGGCTGGCGATGGTGGGTGCCGGTCTGGGACTGACCGTCTCAGTGCTTCTTGAACACCGGCATGGTGTCCAGCGTGGTGGTGATGTTCTGCGTGGTGCCGCCCCGATACGTCTTCCCGGTGAAGATGTCGGTCCAGCTGTTGCCCGGCGGGAACCACACCGACGTCGTGGCGGTGTCGCCGGGCGTCGTCACGGGTGCCACCAGGTAGTCCGGGCCGTAGAGGTACTCGGAACCGGCAGTGGCGTACGCGGCCTGCTCATGCGGGTATGCCAGGTACATCGAGCGGACGATGGGCGTACCCGTGCGAGTGGCCTCCTGAGCAGCGGCGTAGGTGTACGGCAGCAGCTTCTCCCGCAGGTTCAGGAACTTCTTGGCCGACGCGTTCGCCACCGGGCCGTACTGCCAGGGCAGCCGGTCGCTGTGGTTGGAGTGCAGCCGGTCGATCGGCTGGAACGTACCGAACTGGACCCACCGGGCGTAGAGGTCGTCGGGCAGTTTCGTGCTGTCCGGTTCGCTGCCCGGCTGCTGCAGGCCGCCCGTGTGCCCGCCGATGTCGTGGCTGACCGCGGCCAGCCCGGTCGCGGCCGACTCGCCCGGCGTGTAGCCGACCTCCATCTGCAGGGTCTGCCAGTCGGAGGTGGTGTCGCCGGTGAAATGCAGCGTGGTGCGCTTGTCGGCCCACGGTCCGGTCGGTACCGGGGTCGGGCTGCCGTAACCGCCGGCCTGCAACGAGCCGTACGCCCGGGAGAACGCGAAACCGGTCTTGTCGGCGTACTGCTGGTTGATCCATGCGTCCGGAGTCACACCGGCGAGCGAGGACTTCGAGTTGTCGCAGCACCAGTCCATCCACCAGAGGTCCGGGCCCTTGCTGCCCTTCGGCACCATCCCGTCGTGGAGCTGCATGTACGCCTTGAGCTGGTCCGGGTCGCCGAAGTCGAACGCGTAGCAGTCGGCGCCGCCGTTGCAGCCGACGCGTTGCAGCTTGCCCTTCGCGGTGGCCTGCGCCTGCGCGAACTTCGGGTCCGAGCCCAGGATGCTCGGGTGGATGTTGATGCCGGTGTGCAGGTCCTGCTTCCTGGCCCAGTCGAAGAACGCCTTCGGGTCGGGAATCCGGGTGGGGTCGATGCTCCAGCCGTTCCACCTGTCCGGCGCCTTCACGTCGGTGTCGAGGACAAGCACATCCATCGGCACACCCTCGGCCCTGGCCCGGGCCACGATGTTCTGGAAGTCGGTCGCGGTGCGGTCGTAGTACTCGGAGTACCACACCCCGTACGCCCACCTCGGCAGCAGCTTCGTGGGCCCGGTCAGGGTCGACAGGTCCTTCAAACCGCGGGTGAAGTCCTGCCCGTACGCGAAGACGTAGCCGTCCTGCTCGGCGGCGGGCCGGGGCTTGGTGGTGCTCAGGGCCGAGGCCGAGTCGTCGAGCAGGTACCAGCCGTCCTGGTAGAGCAGACCCGGAGAGGTGGGCGCGGAACCGGTCACGCCGTCCAGGCCCCGGCGGTAGCCGCCGAGCGGCGCGTGCGGGGCGAGCAGCGGGGAGCCCGCCCTCGTGACGGCGACCGTGTCCACGTTGATGTTGCAGCTGGCATCCGTGGGGCAACCCAGGGTCACGGTGTTGGTGCCGCGGTTGAGGTGGACCGGAACGGAAACCGTGTTCCAGTAGTCCCATCCGCTGGTGGGCGGCAGGGTCGCCGTGACCGGTGCCGCCGTTCCCGCGGTGACCGACATGGTGCGCGTCTGGCTCGGCTGGGAGCCGGCCTGCCCGTTGGCGTAGCGGATCTGCATCTGATAGTCACCCGTGGACGGAACATCCGTCACGGTGAGCGCGTCGGCGGACGTGGTGCTTTCCAGACCGGCCAGGAATCCCGTACCGGAAGCGCCGTTGTGGTCGTTCGCGGGCCTCGCGCCGCCGGTCAGCGCGCCGGTCTCCGCCTCGCCCAGCGTGCCGAACCGCAGGGGCTGCGGCTGAGGCGCGGCCGGTGCCGGGAACGGATCGCCCGGGTTGACCATCGCAAGGCTGTCGATGTTCACATTGCCGGAGTCGTTGGGACCGCGCACGACGCTGATCTCGTGCCGGCCCGCGGTGAGGTCGACCGGCACGCTGGCCAGGCCCCAGGTGTCCCAGTTCGCGGTGGGCGGCAGCGTCAGCGTGCGGCCACCGTCCCCGTCGACCTGAACCGTCAGGGTGCGGGCCACGGTCTGACCGTCGCCGCCGGCGCTGTTGGCGTAGCGGACGGTGAGCTGCTTCGTGCCGTTCTCTGGAGCGTCGAGCGCGAACTTGACGGAGTCGCCGGACGAGGTGAAACCGGCCGCGAAGCCGCGTCCGGTGTATCCCCGGTGGTCGGTGGCCACGCCGGGGCCGCTCAGCTGCAGCGATTCGGCCTCGCAGAGCGCGCCGAACGTGCAGTCCGGAGCACTCTTGCCGGCCCAGGGACTGCCCTGCACAGTCTGCTTGCCGGTCTTCAGCTGCACGGTGAGGTTGTCGGCGGTGAACGCGCCCGAGCCGACCTGGTAACGCAACGTCATCGCACCGGTGTCGATGGTGAGCCAACCGTGATCGATGCGCTTCGTGAAACGCGTACGGGGGAAGTCATCGCGCCCGATGGCGTTGAACGTGGCGGCGTCGGTGAACCTGCCGTCCTTCTGGTACTCGGTGCGGATCAGGGTCGGGGACAGCACTTCGAAACGTGCGTCGCCCGAGCGAACGGCTTGGTCTTTCGCCTGGTTGTGGCCGGCCTGGGCCGGCGCGGACGGAGCGAGTATCAACCCCGTGATGAGAATGCCGGTCGCGGCGGCTGATGTCGCGCGACGGCGTGAACTCCGATAGAGCAAGATGCGCTCCTCGTCTCATATGGAGGAAATGAGTCGATGACAACGCTGTCACTTGACCGAAACACATGTCAACGGACCTTGGAGGGTGTCCCATCTCTCTTCCGGCGGCGGTCGTACTCGTCCGGCAGGCGCAACGCTGGCCCGCTCGACGTGCGGGTCGAGGCCCGCCAGCTCCTGAAGTCGGCCCGCGGCGGCGACGAGGCCGGGGTCCGGCGGATCACCGTCCGGCGGCCTGCCCCGCACTCCTGGCCGATCTGGATGTGCACCTCGAATGGCGATGCAGATCGTTCGGTACGCGCAGATCGCCATCACCAGGGAGATCCAGATGGTGGTGTCCTCGGGGGCGCCCGCGATGCCCTCACGCGGCTCGGCAGCGCGGTCCGTAGGTCACGGCGGCGCAGTCTCTTGCGGTGCGGTGCGGTGCGACATCGGAAGGCACGGTTCTGACCCGTCGCGGCTCCTGCGGTCGCTCGCGTTGCTGTGCTTCCGTGCTGTACGTCGATCACTCCGGCCGCCTGCAGCCTAAGATGTTGCCTTGCGCGTTCGCGGGGAGACGACATGCCTGAAGACATCAATGCGGCAAGCCTGATTGCTCTGGCTGATCGCCTACGAGCCAAACCGGCCCAAAGCCATGAACGTCTCGAGCTGGTCACCAGCTGCGAAGGTTTGCCGTGGCTCGGCCGAGTCCCGGCTGCCACCGAGTCGTGCATCAAGATTCTCGCCCAGACTGACCCGAAGACCCGCTCAATGCCTTGCGAGCTCGGTATCTCCTCGATGGAGGTGCCCAGTGCCCTGACCACCTTCCGCCGTTGGTGGCCAAAGGCGGTCATCGCCATGGGCGATCCCGGGCAGCCCGATCCGCGGAAACCATCGAAGCCCGGCATCGTGCAGTGGCGATTCGACGGTGTCAACGCGTCGCCGGCGTTGAACCCGCCGAGCACCGCTGGTTCTGCCGCTATCGCAGCTCACTTTGCCGGCCTGCCGTGGGCGCCACCGCCGATGATGTATGACGCGGCCGGTCCGCTTGCAGACATTGAGGCAGAGGACCTGCTGGCCAGCATGGTTCATCCGCCGCAGATGCCGGCAGGCCGATGGGATCGCCTGCCAGGCTTGTGGGAGCGCTACATCCAGGCGTGGTGCTGCGTGGGGCTGCTGCATCATCGACCGGAGCAACCGTGGCCGACATCGACCAGGCGACAAATGTTGATCGAGCTGGCCTATGGTGTCGAGGACTGGATTACCGAAGCCGCGCTCTATGCGCTAATCACCGCAGCTTGGGTGGACCCAGCATGCCGCTCAGACGTCGCCGGGTTGGTCGAGACCAGATACCTGATGATGCGTAAAGCGGCCGAAACCAGACCACTCACAATTGGCGTTTCCGTGGCGCAGTTGGTTTACATAACCCCAGGCATGCCGAACGAAACACTTAACCATGCAGTGGATCTGACCGCTGCATCCCAGGAGTGGCCAGGCAATGGAAGCGTCTCGCTTGGCAGACCACCCGCGCCACCGCCGCAGCAAAGGTCGCTGTTGGACAGGCTTCGTCGCCGTTGACAGACGCCAGGGCCAACCGAGCCCGAGCCGCGTACACGGCTGTTCACGAGGTGGGATCCGGCCGGCAGTGGAGCGCCAAGTCATAAAAGCTGGTCCGGAGCTATGTTCACTGCAGCTCCCGACCTTCGAGTGGGCCGCCAGGGACTCGAACCCTGAACCTATGGATTGCCGGCGGGGCGGCCGGGTCGGGAGCGATGCGAGGTCATCCGGCTTGCTGACGCGTTTCTCGGCCTGGTTCGGCTGGCACGGTTGCTGTACTTCGCTGCTGTACTGCTGGCATCAGATGAGGCGTTGGATGCGGACCTTGGGGGGCTCGTTCCTCAGGTGGCTGTGCTTGTGTTGGCGGACCTGTTCGTCCCAGACCTCCTGGTCGTAGTCGGGGTCCGGTGGGATCCACTTGTGGGAGCCGTCGCTGTAGTGGAACTTCTCGTCGCCGGGTCGCAGGATGCTCATCGGGTCCAGCCGAGGAAGCGGTGATGCAGGTGGCCGGCGGGGACGTGGGTCAAATCCTGGGTGGCGTGGACGAGCTGCGCGGCGAGGTAGAGGGCTAGTGACACCGGGGCGCGGTCGTACTCCGCTCGCAGCTCTCGGTGGCGGGTGTGACAGGGCCAGTCGGCACCGCAGCCGCCGCAGGTCCAGGCCGGCGTGATCGGGAGGTGGTTCGTCACTTCGGCTCCCCCCGTTCGGTCGGCGGTTCCGATGACGAAGCGGATAGCCGGCCGTCCTCCGAGGGCCAGTGACCCCGGTTGATCGGGATTCGATGCCTCGTATGGCAGGGCAACTCGCCCCCGCATCGGCAGACCTTCCGCCATCGCTGCCATGACCAGACCGGCCGGTGCCGCCATGCCAGGGTTAGCGCGACGGCCATTAAGTACTCCTCGTACGACACGCGAGGCACCAGGTCTCCCCTCGGGCGTTCTTCGATCTCACGGCAGGTGGGGAAGGTCGCTGGCTGTTGTTCCAGCTCATGTCACCGTAACGACGTAGGACTGTAGATACAATAAGATGTAGAACTGTTGGACACGTAGCGTCACATTTGTGATCGACCCCAGCGCGGATCGTGCCGTGTTCCGGCAGCTCGCAGATCTCCTGCGAGACCGGATCGCGTCTGGCGACCTCGCGCCCGGGGCCTCGCTTCCCAGCGAGCTGCGGTTGGCTCAGGAGTACGGGCTGAGCCGCACGAGCGTCCGACAAGCGGTAGCGCTACTCCGGTCGGAAGGGCTCGTGATCGTGGAACCACCGCGCGGCACGTTCGTTCGCGCCGACGAGCCGACCGAAACGGTGACCCTCCTCAAGGGCGACACCGCCACCGCTCGGATGCCCACCCCCGCCGAACGGCGCGAGCTGGAGATCGGTGAGGGCATCCCGGTAATCGTGATCTTCCGGGCCGACGGCTCACGCGAGGTATACGCCGCCGTCCGCATCCGCGTCGGCCGCTGACCCCTGCCGCAGCCGTCAGCGACCCCTGTCGGGGGGAGCCTGGTCGGCGTTGTCGGCGAGTACCAGCGGGCGTCTCTTTTTGTGGTCCGCCCTCGGTGTCGCGCCGTCTTCGGCCATTGGTGTCGGTTGCGCGTCACTGCGTGTGCTGACATCCTGCTGACTCGGGGTCGGTACGCAGGGCGAGACCGGCGCTTGCTAATCGACCGAACGAGTCACTGAACGCCACGCGTCGAGCGCCCACGCGAGGTCGGTGGTGTCTGCGCTGACGAAGACCGTTTTTCCAAGTACATCGCGTCAGTGAAGCTGTAGCCGTAGAGGGTGTACTCCCACCCTGCGGGCCCACGATAGTGCGCAGATCCGCGCACCCGGGACAGCCAGAACCCGACTGGCTGCTGGGAATTCGCGTCAGTTGGGCCGGTAGGAGGCGAGGAACGCCTGGGCGCCGGCGTCGGCGTAGCGGTCGAGGGCGGCGGGGTCGGGTCGCTCGGTGTCGCCGCAGAGCATCATCCGGTTGAGGGGGATCGACGTCACCAGCCAGTTGAAGTGTTCGGCGGCCAGCTGCGGGTCGTCCAGCCGAAGCTGGTTGCGGGCGGCGAGACTTTCGAAGGCGGCGGCGAGCGCGTCGATGGTGCGCCCGGGACCGCGTTGGTAGAACAACCGGCCCAGCTCGGGGAACCGGCCCGCTTCGCCGATCACCAGGCGGCGCAGCTGCATCACCCGGGGCTGGCTCACCTGGGAGACCAGCGCGCGCGCCAGCTTCTGCAAGTCGGCCTCGAGGTCGCTGCTGTCGGGCAGACTCGCCACCTGGCGTGCGACCGGGTCACTGACCAGTTCGACTGTGCCGGTCACGATCTCGCGGAACAGGCTCTGCTTGTCAGTGAACTGTTTGTACACGGTCTGCTTGGACACCGCCGCCGCGGCGGCGATCTGGTCCATGCTGGTGGCCAGGTAGCCATCGCGCAGAAACAGCGTGCTGGCCACGTCCAGGATCGCCTGGCGCTTTCGCGCGGTCCGGGTCTGCCCGTCGGATGCCGTGGTCGTCTCTGTCACGCCGCCAACAGTACTGGACAGTACAGTTCTAGGCGAGTACGGTACTAGACCGTCCAGTTCCAGTCGGGCGATGCGCGAGGTTCTCATGTCACAGGCGTCATCCCTGCCGCGGCCCCAGGTCCTGCTCAGCGGCCTGGCCTACGTCGAGTCACCCCGTTGGCACGACGGCCGGCTGTAGTTCGCCCATTGGGGTACCGGCGAGATCGTCGCGGTCGCGCCCGACGGCAGCAGCGAGGTCGCGGCGTCCGGCCCGCCCGGCCTCGGCTGGTCCATCGACTGGCTGCCCGACGGCCGTCTACTAGTTACCGGCGAGGATCTCATGCGGCGGGAACCGGACGGGTCGATGGTCCGGCACGCCGATCTCAGCGGACTGGCGCCGTTCTGGAACGAGCTTGTCGTGGACGGCCGCGGCAACATCTACGTCAACAGCATCCGCTTCGGCTTCCGCGCAGGCGCGCCACCGGAGTCCGGGATCATCGCCTTGGTCACCCCGGACGGGACAGCGCGCGAGGTCGCCGGTGACCTGGAATTCCCCAACGGCATGGTAGTGACGCCAGACAACAAAACGCTGATCGTCTCCGAGTCGTTCGCCGGGCGGCTGACCGCGTTCGACATCGCTGCCGACGGCAGCCTGTTCAACCGCAGGACATGGGCCGACGGCCTCGCACCCGACGGCATCTGCATGGACGCCGACGGCGCGATCTGGGCCGGGGCCGCCGACGTCGCCATCGCCACCGGCCGTGCCGACTCGCCCCAGGGCGCCGTCGTCCGGGTGCACGAGGGCGGCAAGGTGACCGACCGAATCGAACACGACCAGGTCATTTTCGCCACCATGCTCGGCGGCCCAGACCGCACGACCCTGTTTCTCCTCGCGGCCGAGTTCCGCGGCGTCGAGCACATGGACCAATCGGTCGCCGCCCGCACCGGCCAAGTGCTCACCGCAACAGCGCCGACGCCCGGCGCCGGCCGGCCATGACCGGCATCCGGACCTCCTCACCGCCACTCCCAAGTCCAGCTCACCCTGCCTAACCTCGGCCTGGCCAACGGCCGGCCGACATGCTTGGCTACTCGGCCTCACCGTGGCAAGCAAAAGGCCCGGGTCACGATCGGCAATCAAGCCGGTGACCTGGGCCTTTCCATGGAGCTGCCGGATGTAATCGAACCCTCGACCTACGCATTACGAGTCGGCTGCCCGGCGCTGGTCCACCGCCTGGTCCTCGTGCCCCACATGGTGTCCCGGTCCGCCATCGTCCGCCGACGATCGCTGGTTTGGCTGCTCGGTTGGCTGCTCGGCCTTCAGCCGCACGTGATGCTCGTTGAGCAGGTCGACCGCCTCCGTGAGGCTGCATCCGAACTGCTCGCGGATCAGGGCAAGCGCTTGTATGTTGCACCCGGCCTGGATCAGATCGTCGAGGTTCTGGCTGTCCACCTAACCAGGATCCCCAACGCCCAATTGCCTGCGGACAGGCCCCGGCCGGCTGACGCCTCGCTTACAAGCTCTGTGCAAGTCGTCCGGCCTCGTCTGGCCGCGTTCGCGACCTCGACCGCTTGTCCGCGCTCCTCCGCTGGCGGGCGTCCTCGTTCGGGCCGGTTGCTGTCACCGCTGCTGTCGATCGGCGAGAGGGCGAGCCGTGCGACCCCCACCGGGGGCCGGGCACTTCCTGTCGACCAGTGCCAGCCGATGTCGTGCTGGGCCTCTGCGCACGTGCCGCTTGCCGTCCCGTAGCTGGCGGCCTCGGCCGTGACCGACGCGCGTCTGCTGCCTTCTCGCTGCCAAAGGCGGGCGGATGCGAGCCGGATGCTGGCCACCGACCATACTGCTGCGTGTTGAGGATCGCGGCCAGGCAGAGGGGTGAGAGCCGTGGGAGGATGCCCAGCGTGACAGAGCAGGCACACCCTTCGAACATGCAAGTCGCCGAGGGTCACACCGCTACAGTGATTCACCCCGGCTCAATCCAAGACCGGCCGACCATCGAGCTTAGAGTCGGCCCCCAGGGGTCAAACGAGGCGTTTCTGGTTCCGTCTGGCGGAGAGCCGATCGCCACAGGCGTTTCTCTTGAAGAACAGAACGGTCAGTTTTATATCCGTTGTCGAATTCGCAAGAAGCGCTATCGGTTTACACCGGAAGAGGTTGTGAGGCAGTACATCCTCAACACCTTGATTCAACGTCACGGCTATCCCGAGAGTCAGGTCGCCGTCGAGGTCCCAATCCAAATGGGCAGCGCGGTGCATGCGAAGCCCGCAGATATTGTAGTGTTCGCGGACGACAAACGTGATCGCCACTGGATCACCGTAGAGGTAAAGAAGCCGAATCGCAAAGACGGCATCGAGCAACTGAAATCATACATGAATGCGTCCGGTTCCATTTTTGGGTACTGGACGAACGGTGCGGATGAGAAGTTCCTTCTTCGTTCGGATCCAAACGATTTCAGCAAGCCGGTTTGGCGGCTACCTCGCCATGGGGAAACACTCCAGGACGTAGACGAGCCACTTACGCGGACAAAGCTCACGCCAGTGAAAGACCTTTACGGGGTCTTCAAAGATATCGAGCAAGAAATTCTGGCGCACCAAACGGTCGATACCTTCAATGAGATCTTCAAACTTGTCTTCGCAAAACTCTACGATGAGCGCGTGAACCTTTACAACGACTCGGCGGTTGCTCAGTTCAAGCTTGGACTGAGCGAGAACCGGCCTGCCGCTGTCAAGCGCGTGAAGGATCTGTTTGAGAGCGCAAAGCAGAAGTGGCGCGATGTGTATTCAGCCGGCGACGTTATCGAGCTGAATGACACGAACGTCGAATACTGCATCAAGGCCCTTCAGCAGTACCACTTGATTCGCTCGGGCGATGTGCTCGGGGTGGCCTTCGAGCTGCTGGTGAATCAGGAAATGAAGGGTGAAATGGGTCAGTATTTTACGCCGCGCCAAGTCGTCGGCATGATTACCGAAGCCCTCCAGCCCAAAATCAGCGAACGCGTCTGCGACCCCGCCTGCGGATCGGGAGGATTCCTAATCTTCGCAATGCGAAGCGTGTTCGACTTCATTGCGGATCGGTGGGACGACGCGGATGACCGAGCAGAGCAGCGGAAGGATTATGCGCAGGAGAATTTGATTGGCCTCGACAACGATCCTCGCCTCATCAGAGTCGCGAAAGCCTACATGATTATGGAGAACGACGGTCGGGCAGGCATTCGTAGTGTTGACGCACTCGACTACGGTGCTTGGGATCGTTCCCTTAGGGAGCGGCTGCTGGGCCGCAGCATCGATGGTCCCATCCCAGCATCCAGTCTGGCCAACGACCGGACTCCATCCGATGGCGTAGATGTGATCCTAACTAATCCACCTTTCGCCGGGGCAATTAAAGCGGTTTCGACGCTTCGCCAGTACGACCTCGCTAGGCCATCTAAGGGCAAGCCTAAGGCGGCGTTGGTTCGCGCCGTACTTTTCCTAGAGCGCTGCCTCGACCTGCTTAAGCCAGGCGGCAGGATGGGCATCGTCCTCCCACAGGGGCTGTTCAACAACTTCAACGACCAAGAGATTCGGGACTTCGTTGACAAGCGGGCACGGGTGCTGGGAGTCGTAGGTCTACACCCGTACACATTCAAACCATTCACGTTGGCCAAGACCTCCGTTCTGTTCCTTCAGAAGTGGAAGGTCGGCGAGGAGCCACTGGAGGACTACCGGATCTTCACGGCGGTCTCGACTAGGCCCGGAAAGACCAAACTAGGCAGACCACAGTACTTGGATGACGGGATCACCTTGGACTGTGATATGGCAGAGATTGCAGCGACCTTCCGTCAGTTTGCCAAAGAGGAAGGCTTGGAGTTTGCCTAATGGAAGTTACGATTACGACCAAGACAGCCTTCGGGACACCACCGCTAGCCAGGCTTGATGCCGAATATATTCGAGGCTCTTCCCTGAGGATGGAGGCTCAGTTACTCCGGCATGGCGGCAAGCCGGTCGCCAGCCTTGCTCGGCAGTATGACGGTCCCGTACTTAACGATGCACATCTAGACGAAGAAGCGACCATTAGATACGTCGACCTCGATGCGGTCGACCAGACCGATGGGTTCGCCTTTGCCGACGATCTGCGGTACGGCGACCGTCCAAGTCGAGCCAAGTACCTCCTCCAAGCCGGCGACATCCTGGTCGCAAATGTTCGACCGGAACGGGGGGTCTTAACACTGGTCGACGATCGGCTAGCGGGCAGTGTTGCAAGTTCAGGCTTCACGCTGCTGCGCAAGGGCGAGACGAACAGTGGTTGGGAGTTCGCGTACGCGTTCCTGCGCTCCAAGTACGGGCGAGAACAGCTCATCCGCCGTTCCCGCGGCTCCATGTATCCCGCAGTTCTCGGAAGAGATGTCTTCGACGTCGTTATCCCAGCGGCACCCGCCTTCGTCGCAGGCACCGCCAAGCATGCCGTGAATAGAGTTCTTGATTCACATCGAACCTTCTTCTTGCGAATCGAAGAGGCGAACAAGAGACTCGAAGCCTTCCTTGCACCTCACGGACTGCTGCCCAGCATGTACGATCCGCCGGCACGCGATATTGCGATGCGCACGATTAACAGGCGAGAAAGCTTTGGGCCTGGCAGTGCCGAACGAATTGACGCGGAGTTTTACCGGCCCGAGTACGAAGAGTTTGGGCAGCGAATCATCAGCTCTGGCTCCTACTTCAGGCTTGGCGATTACTACGATTTGTCGTCGGGGCGGGTCGTAGCCGGCGAAGACGAATTGATGCCGACCTTCAAGCAAGCGGTCCTGACCAATGCTGGAATTAATTGGTCGGCGGTGGCTACGGAGCCGGGGAAGAAACGCGGAGCCATTGTCGTAGATGGCGTCATACTTCTCGCCGCCACAGCACATGAGATCGAATACGTGGGCAAAAAGGTGGACTACGTGCGTCGGGTCCCGTCTGAGTTCCGTGTCTACAATCAGGCTGTTGCGGACCTCATAGTGTTGAAGCCGAGAGACGAGAAGCCAGCAGAGCTTTTCGGTTCGTACGTCGCCGCCTTCCTGAGGCACAGCTCCGGTCGTCATCAGGTTCAGCGGTGCATCAGGGGCTTACGTGGGGGTCACGTCTATTCGAGCGACCTGGCGCAACACGTCGTCGTACCGATGCCGCCAGAACGGTGGCTTCAGGAATTCGACGAGTTGTGGCGGGACGCCGAGCGAGCAAGGGAGGAAGGGAAAGCTCTCATGCAGCGCTGTCTCGATGGAATTGAGGAATGGCTCGAAAATGAGTTGGGAGCAGGTTGACTTCCACCTTAGGAAGTTATCCCGTCTACCATCGACCCGCCCTCGTGGGGAGCGGGCCGCCGCCCGGCCCGCCACGTCAAGCGGGCCTTGACGCACATTCGGACGCTGGCGGGTCGGGCGGTGGTCTGCTCGGCTTGCCCGGGTCGATGGCAGGCGGGATGGACTACCGCAACCACCCACGGACCGTGACCCGCCGGCGGAGCCCCGGCCCGCCGCTACTCGGTCACCTTCGGCCTGCTCCGAGACACCCGAGCTACCTACCGCCGCACGGAAGATGACGCCGCCACCGACGCCGTCACCGTCGGCACCCTCACCTACATCGGGTCCGGCTGGCTCAGCGACGGCGACGCCCTGCTTGCCAACACCGCCGCCAGGAGGCGACGAGAGAGCAGACGTATTGGCCGGGAAGAACTCGCCCACGAAACGTGGCTCAGCGGGGCCGCCGCATGAGCAGAGACCTCACCCCGCGCTGGTACTCACCTGCCGAGGTCGCCGTCCTTCTCGGCTTCGGCATCTCCAAGGTCAAGATGAAGATCGCCACCGGCGAGCTGCGCTCCATCAAGGATGGCAAGTACCGCCGCATCCTCCCCGAATGGGTCGACGACTACATCCGCGACCAGGTCGAGCGGCAGGAGGCGGCCTGATGCCCGGACGCGCCCGCGCCAACGGCGAAGGCTCGATCTTCCCGTACCGCAACGGCTTCGCCGCGTACGTGTGGGTGGAGAAGCAGGACGGGAAGCGGGGCCGGAAGTGGGTCTACGGCAAGACCCGCGAGGAGGTCCACGACAAGTGGATCAAGCTGCACGGACAGGCGAAGGCCGGTCCGGTGGCGACGCGCTCCCCGACGGTGGGGGAGTACGCCGGCTACTGGCTGCGCGAGATCGTCAAGCCGAACCTCGCCCCGGGCAGCTACGTCACCTACGAGGTGGTGGTCCGGCTCTACCTCGTGCCGGGGCTGGGTCGGAAGCGCCTCGACAAGCTCCGGGTGAGCGACGTGCAGACCTGGATCAACGAGGTGGGCCGGACCTGCCAGTGCTGCGCCCAGGGCAAGGACGAGCGGCGCAAGGCCGCCCAGCGTCGCTGCTGTGCCCTCGGCCGCTGCTGCCGGGATCTGCCCTCGGCAACCAGCGTCATCCACCTGCGGACCGTGCTCCGGACGCTGATCTCCCAGGCCATCACCGAAGGGCTGATCTCCCGCAACGTCGCGTCCCTGGTGAAGCTGCCGCCGGTCCGGAAGCGCAAGCGGAAGGCGTGGACGAGCGACGAGGCACGACGTTTTCTGGAGTCGGCCCGTGCCGAGGAAGACCCGCTCTACGCCGCGTACGTCCTGGTCCTGGTGCTCGGTCTGCGCAAGGGTGAGATGTTGGGGCTCACCTGGGCCGACGTCGACCTCGACGCGGGGGAGTTGACCATCGATCGGCAGCTCCAGCGGGTCGGTGCCGAACTGCTGCACCGGGAGACGAAGACGGCCGCCTCGGACGCCACCCTGCCGCTACCGGACATCTGCACCGTGGCGCTCGGTCGCCGCCGTGCCGCGCAAACCGCCGCCCGGGATGCCGCCGGCTCGGCCTGGCAGCTGTCCGACCTGATCTTCACCACCCGCTACGGCCGGCCGGTCGAGCCACGCAACTTCAACCGCTTCTGGGACCGGCGCTGCGACTCGGCCGGAGTCCGACGGATCACCGTGCGGGACGCCCGGCGCACCTGCGCCTCGCTCCTGGCGGACCTGGACGTGCACCCTCGGGTAGCGATGCAGATCCTCCGGCACGCGCAGTTCGCCATCACCATGGAGATCTACACGGTGGTCTCCTCGGCGGCCACCCGCGACGCCCTCAAGCGGCTTGGCCAGACGCTCGACCGGTGAGGGGTGGGCATGCTGCCGCTCAGTCGGGCATGCGCGGCCAGGATTGCGGCCACGCTTCCAGGCGCATGACTATTCCCAGGAGGCTTGCCTCAAACGCGGCCTCGTCAAGCTCGCCTCCCCGGCGGCGGGACCACAACCCGCTCAGGCCATCTTCGATGGCACCCAGTTCGATGAGTCGGTCGGCGCAGGCGAGGCTTCTCTGACGTGCCTCGGCCGGGCTGCCGGAGCTGGTGGTCATCTTGTCTGCGATCACGGTCAGTGTGCAGCGTGCTTCTGCCGTGATGCCACGGCCGGCGGTCTCGACTGCCCGCAGGGTCCCTTCGGGCCCTTGAACGATCTCGACGAACAGGCCGAGTAGCCGCGAGTTGCGCACGAGCGGTCCGTCCGTCATCGTCCGCCCTCCAGCTATTCGGTCCGCCGCCGCTCCGGAGAGCATCCCCGATACGGAAGTCAGGCTGGCAGTTGGTCCACTGCTGTACTTCGCTGCTGTACCGGCACCGAACATGGCAACAGCGGCCCCGGACGGGACCGCTGACCTGCGGAGGAGTGGGCCGCCAGGGACTCGAACCCTGAACCTATGGATTAAAAGTCCACAGCTCTGCCATTGAGCTAGCGGCCCGCGCGCTCAGGTTACCTGACAGTGAGCGTCGCCGACTCTCGGCTTCCCGCCGGCCGTCGATGCCTGGCGGATGCCGGCCTGCACCGGCACGTGATCGTCACCAGATCGGCGAGCTGGTGGTGTCCGGAGCGCTGGATACCGCCGGGTTGGGGATGTGGAGTGGATCAAGCGACGCGGCGTGCATGGGTGGGGGCCGGTGGGGAATCGGGTGGTTATGAAGCTGAGTGGCACCCCGGCCGTTGCGGCGTCCGGGGAGGAGATCGGGCCGGACGGCGTACGCCAGCCGGGTGGGGAGGTGCACGCCTGGCTGCCCGGCCAGAACCAGACCGTCTGCGGTCTGGCCCTGAGCCGGACCATGTTGCGTCGTTTCCCGCATGTTCGCTTCGACTATTCGGGCACGGACGTGCTCACCGAGGCGGACGCGGTGGGCTGGATCTGCCCGCGCTGCCTGGCTGCGACGACGGGCCGGCGCGGGGACGAGAAGCACGGCTGGGTGCGGAACTCGCCGCGCCCCTGATCCACTCGTGTTCCTGGAAATCGGGGCATCCGAGCGGGGTGGGACGGCCCGATTTCCTGGAAAGCGAGTCGATCAAGGCCCATGTCCCCGGAGGGCCGGGGGCGATTGAGGCGGTGCTGGACGGGTACGGGGTCGGGCATGCGGATCGTGGTGGTGGGGGCGAGCGGCAACGTCGGTACGGCGCTGCTGCGGCGCTGCGCCGGGAGCGGGACGTGGAGCTGGCCGGGGTGGTCCGGCGGCTGCCCGGCCCGGACGCCGGAACGCCGTACGACCAGGTCGAATGGCACTCCTGCGACATCGGTGCGCCGGCCGCGGCGGGGCAGTTGGCCGAGGTGTTCGCGGGCGCGGACGCGGTGGTGCACCTGGCCTGGCAGATCCAGCCCAGCCACGACCAGCGGGTGCTGCGCCGGACCAACGTCGACGCAGTCGGGCGGTGTTCGACGCGGTGGCCCGGGCCGGGGTGCCGGCGCTGGTGTACGCGTCGTCGGTCGGCACGTACGCGCCCGGCCCGAAGGATCACCCGATCAGCGAGCGGTGGCCGGCCACCGGTGTGCCCGGCTCGTCGTACAGCGAGCACAAGGCGGAGGTCGAAGCGCTGCTCGACGGGCTGGAGCGGGAGCATCGGGCGCTGCGAGTGGTGCGGCTACGGCCAGGGCTGACCTTCCAGCGGGCCGCCGGTGTGGAGATCACCCGCTACTTCCTGGGTCCGCTGGCGCCGGTGCGGCTGCTCCGCTTCGGTCGGATCCCGCTGGTGCCGACCAACCGCCGGCTGCGGATGCAGGCGGTGCACGCCGACGATGTGGCTGACGCGTACGCCAGGGCGGTCCTGGGTGACGCGCGCGGCGCCTTCAACATCGCCGCGGACCCGGTGCTGACTCCGGAGCTGGTGGCCCGGCACTTCCACGGTTGGACGGTGCCGGTCGCGGCGCCGGTGCTGCGGGTGGCGGCGGCGCTGACCTGGCGCGCGCGGCTGCAACCGGTCGACGCGGGCTGGGTGGAGCTGGGTCTGAACGCGCCGCTGATGTCCAGCGAGCGGGCGGAGACCGAGCTGGGCTGGGCACCGAAGATCGACGCGCTCACCGCGCTCAAGGAACTGTTCGTCGGGATGTCCGACGGCGACCACACGGCAAGCCCGCCGCTCTCCGGCGCGGCCAACCTGCCCGGCCGCCCCGGCGGCCTGCTCCAGGCCCGCGCCCCGGGCCAGGGAAACCCCTACTGAGGTTTGGAGCCCGTCACCGTGGGGTTCTGGGCACCCAGGAAGAAGATGCCGGGGTAGCCGCGGGTCTCGAACTTGCCGCTCGGGTTGCGGCGCAGAGTCGAATTCTCGATCTTCATGGTGCCGGTGCGGTTGTTGCTCACGAAGAAGATCGCGCCGCCGCCCTCGTTGGCCTTGTTGTTCTCGATGATGGTGCCGGCGATCCGTACCGTGAACTCGTTGCCGTCGCAGTAGATCGCGCCGCCGCTGCCGCCGCCGGGCGTGCCGGACTTGGCCGGGTTGGCGCCGCTGCCGATCGCCTCGTTGTGGCTGAGCACGCTGTTCAGCACCACCCACGAGACGCCGATGCTGCTCAGCGCGCCCCCGTTGGAGCAGGAGCCGCCCTGGCCGGATGCGCCGCCGAAGGTGCTGCTGACCACGTACACCGGCTTGTTCTCGTACTGGCTCAGCACCCGGATCGCCGCGCCGCCCAGGTCGGGGCCGGTGCGGTCGCAGCGGTTGCGGACGAAGCGCGAGTTGACCACCTTGAGCCGCCCGCCGCGTACGAAGATCGCGCCCCCGCCGCCGCCCTCGGCCTTGTCACCGGTGGAGTTGCCGTCGGCGAAGGTCAGGTTCTGCACGGTGAGCTGCGGGTGGTCCTGGTTCTGGCAGTGCGAGGTGGTCCAGCCCTGGGCCTCGTCGCAGGTGTTCATGTAGAGGATGCGGCGCTGCCCCTGGCCGCTGAGCGTGACCTTGCCGCCGCCGTCCAGCACGACCTTCGGCCCGTTGGCGTTGCGGACCTTCGCGGTGGCGGCCATCTTGATCGTCACCGGGGCCGGTCCACAGTTGAACGTGATGACGCCGCCGGCGGCGACGGCCTTCACCACCGCCGCGGAGGTGCAGCTCGCCGGGGTGCCGGTGCCGACGGTCCGGGTCGGCTTCGAGGTGTCCACCGCGCGGGCCTCAGCCGGCACGGTGGCCTTGCCGTTCGGGTTGCCGGCCGCGAGCGCCTTGCCCGCGGGCTTCGGGCTCGCGCTGGCCCCGGGACCGCCGAGGCCGTCGCGGCCCGCCGGTACGACGCCCTGGTCCCCGGTCGCCACGGTCTCCGGCGTGGTGGACGCGCCGGGCTGGGGAGCGGGACCGTCGGACGCGCAGGCGGGCAGGGTCGCCGTGGCGACACCGAGGACGAGAAGAGCGGCAAGCGACGTCATGCGCACCCCGTGATGCTAGGAGCCGCGACGGCGTCGCGACGAATCCGCCATGCCGGTTTGATGCACTGCTAAGCCACGGGGGCCGGCACTCAGACGTGGGACAGGGCGAAGGCGGTCAGGAAGCCGGCGACCGTGATGAGACCGACGAGCAGGTGGGCGTTCTCGAACGCCTCCGGGACCATGGTGTCGGTGATCATGGCGAGGATCGCCCCGGCGGCCAACGCCGTGATCGCGGCCAGCGCCCCCGGCGACGCGCCACCCAGCAGCGTGTTGCCGAGCAGCGCGGCGACCCCGCTGGCCAGCGCGATCCCGGCCCACAGCAGGAACACGAACCGTCGGGACCGGCCGGCCTGGCGCATGCCGGCCGCGCTGGACAGCCCCTCCGGAATGTTGCTGAGGAACACCGCCACCACCGTGACCAGGCTGACCGTGCCGCCGCCGCTGACCAGGCTGGCGCCGATCACGACAGATTCCGGTACGCCGTCCAGCACCGCACCCACGGCGATCGCCGAGCCGGAGCCCGGCTGGTCGCCCTCGGAGGGCTGCCAGGTGCCCGAGCGTTTCCGGTTCCGTGCTCCCCGCCGGGCCAGAGCCACGTTGGCGAGGGTGTAGGCGGCCGCGCCGGCGGCCGCGCCGATCACGGTGGGCAGCAGCCCGCCCTTGTCGTGCGCGACCTCGATCAGCTCGTACGAGGCCGCGGAGAGCAGCACACCCGCGCCGAACGCCATGATCGACGCGGTGACCCGTTGTGGCGCGCGCGCGAACCAGCCGGCCGCCGCCCCGATCAGCAGCGCCGACCCGGCCAGCAATCCCCACCCGCCCGCCTGCAACCACTCCGGCATTCTCGGGACCGTACCCGGTGCGTCGAGGGTCGCAAACCGTGCTCAGAAGTCGGCGAAGAGGTACGGAACCGCACGCGGGAAGATTTCGCGCAGCTCCGCGGCGGCGTCGGTCGGAACCTCGCCCAACCCCCGCAACGGCAGCTCGGCCGGATCCAGCACCCCGTACGCCAGGGCGGAGAGCCCGGCCGCGGTGAGCGTCGCGGTCGGCACGCGGCCGCTGCCGTCGGCGACCACTTCGAGGGTGCCGGTCGTGCCGTCCAGCAGGTGGGCGCCGGCCAGCCACCGGTCCCCGGTCACCTCGACACGTACCCGGCCCGGACCTGCGGGCAGCCCATTCAGCGCGTCCAGCGACAGGAGCCGGGCCATCGGCGCGGACGAGCCCGGCCGACCCACCCGCGCCTCGACGTGCACGTCCAGGTCGGTGAGCCACAGCTCCGGCAACTCGTCGGGCGGGACCTGGACGGTGACCCGCTCGACCTGGTCGACGTGCCGGGCGAAGAACTGCAACAGCAGTGCCCGCGCGAGCGGATCGGTGGCGAGCAGCTCGTTCCCGTGCAGGGTGCCACCGTGCTCGTCGATCCGGTACGTGACCGCGCCGGTGACCTCACCGTCCACCCGGGCGGTGAGCAGCCAGTGCTCGTCGCGGTCGCGCAACCCGACCGCCCGGTAGTCCGGGAAGACCGAGAAGCCGTGCCGATGCTGGAGGCAGCGCTCGGTGAAGGCGCGCCACACCGGATAGCCGGCGCCGATCCGCTCCCAGCCCACCTCGCCGGGCAGTTCGGCGCGTAGCAGCGACCCCAGATCCGCCGGGGTGAAGGTGGCCGTGCGCGGCTTGGGCAACCCGACGTAGCCGAACCGGGCGTAGAAGCTGGGCCGGAACGGGTAGAGCGCGCTGAGCGGGTGCCCCTCGTCGCGCATCTCGTCGAGGAGCCGGTGCAGCAACGTCCGGACGTGCCCTTGCCGGCGGGCCAGCGGATGCGTGGCCACCCCGGCGACGCCGGCCATCGGCAGCACCACACCGCGCAGGTTCTGCCGCATCCCGATCGCCGAGACGGCCGCCAGCGTGCCGCCGTCCTCCTCGACGACCAGCGTCGTGTTGCCCTGGTGGTAGGGCAGGTAGTCGCGGAACTGCTCGACCCGGGCGGCACCGAGTGGAGACGACTCGAAGGCGTACGCGGCCAGCGGAAAACTGGTGGTGAGACGTTCGTCGGCGGTCACCCGGCGGATGGTCATCCGCCCATCTCAACCCGTTCGGATGAGCGGAGCAACCGGATTGGCCGGATCCGTCAGCCGACCGGCAGGTGGCGCAGATGCCGGCGACGGCGCAGCCGGACACTGGCCACGGTGGCCACACCGAGGACCAGCAGGGCGGTGACGACGAACCCGTGCAGCACGCCACGGGTGAGGTAACCCTCGTCGGTGTGGTCTACCGCCCAGGTGGCGATCTCCCGACTCGACCAGAACGGCGTCAGCTTCGCACCCGATCCAGCCGGGTCGATCAGCATCTGCACGGTCACCACGGTGAGCAGCAGCAGCGTCCCCTCCAACTCGCGGGGGAGCAGCGTGCCGATCAACATCCCGAACGGCGCCGCCACGCCGACCGAGCAGAGCATCGCCGCGGCCAGGCCGCCGTACCGCAGGTCCGCGCCGTCGCTGAGGGGCAGCAGGAAGAACGGTACGGAGACGACGAGCCCCACCGTCCACAGGCCGAGCATCCGACCCAGGTAGAGGTGGTGCGGTCGGTAGCCGGCCAACCGCAGCCTCGGCTCCAGCTCGCGGGCCGCGGTGGTGGCGAAGAGCGCCGCGGTGCTCACCGCCCAGCCGACGCCGAGCAGCAGCGACCGGACCGACTGCCCGAGGTAGCCGTCCCGCCGGATCAGGTAGAAGGTCAACGGCATCAACAACAACAACAGGAGTACGCCCCGACGACGCAGCAGCTCCCGCAGGGTCATCTCGGCGACGGTGACGAGCTGGTTCACGGACGGCCTCCCGCGGTCCACCCGGCCGGTTGTGCCGGGGTCAGGTCGAGCACGGTGTCCACCCGGTCGAGCTGGTTGAGCAGGTGGGTCACCACGACGATCGCCGTGCCCGCGTCGCGCAGTCGACTGAGCTGGTCCCAGAAGTTGACGTAGGTGCCCTGGTCGAAGCCCTGGTACGGCTCGTCGAGCAGCAGCACGTCCGGCTCGCTGAGCGTGGACATGGTCAGGTTGAGCTTCTGGCGGGTGCCGCCGGACAGGTGGCGGGCCTGCACGTTCCCGCCCGCCTCCCAGCCGAGCTGCCGGGCGGCCGCCCGGCCGGCGCGGCGGGCCGGCCCTCGGGCGACGCCCTGACCGGCGCCGACCAGCACGAAGTGCTCGTCGGCGAGCAGGAAGTCGGCGGTGCCGCCGGCCTGTGGGCAGTAGCCGAGTCGCCCGGAGACGGTCACCTCACCGGCGTCGGGTGAGATCAGCCCGGCGCAGATCCGCAGGAAGGTGCTCTTGCCGCAGCCGTTCGCGCCGACCACGGCCGCGATCTGTCCGGCCCGGACGGTCAGCGTCGCGTCGCGCAGCACCGTCTGCCGGCCGTACCGCTTGGTGATGCCCCGGGCGTGCAGCCGGACCGGTCCGGGACGTGGCCCGGGTGCGGTGCCGATGCTCTCCACGATCGCGCCCGCGTACTGCTGGGGTGGACCGAAGACGGCCCACGGGTCGCCGCCCGAGTCGCGCAGGTGTGTGGCGGCCTCGGCGACCACGTGCCGGGCGGCGTCCGCCGCGACCCGGCGATGGTGCAGCTCGGCCGCGAACGTACGTAGCCAGTCGTCGTTCACCCGGCAACCCCCTTCGTGACGATGTCGTTCACCGGCCCGACGAAGGTGAGCCAGGCGCTGCCGCCGTCGCGCAGCGCGGCCTGCCCGTCCTCGGTCAGCCGGTAGTACTTGCGGGCCGGCCCGGCGGTGCCCTCCCGCCACTGCGCGGTCACCAGGCCGGTTTTCTGCAGGCGCAGCAGCACGGGATAGAGCGTGCCGCCCTGGATCGGCCCGACGCCCGCCGCGTCCAGCGCCTGGGCGAGCTGGTAGCCGTAGGACTCGCGTTCGGCCAGCAGGGCCAGGACGCAGATGTCGAGCACCCCCCGCAGCCACTGCCCGCGCCGGTCGGATTCCACCCGCCGGACACTAGCGGCGCAACCTAGATGGCACAACTACCTACTGGGTCGGCGGAACCCCACCCGGCCGGTCTCGCGGACCGCCGTACGGGTGGGGCGGGGTCAGCGCTGCGTGACGTCGGAGACGACGACGGTGACGTTGTCCGGCGCGCCGGCGTGGTGGGCCAGCTTCACCAACTGCTCGCCGCACTGCTGGCGGTCGGCGTACATGCCCAGCGCCGCCGCGATGGCGTCGTCCTCGACGTAGTCGGAGAGCCCGTCGCTGCACAGCAGCAGTCGGTCGCCAGGGACGACGGTGAGCACGCCGACGGCCGGCGGGGTGTCGGCGCCCTGCACCGCCCGGGTCACCAGGGACCGCTGCGGATGGTGCCGGGCCTGCTCGGGGGAGAGCGTGCCCTGGTCGACCAGCGCCTGCACGAACGTGTCGTCGCGGGTGAGCTGGGTCAGCTCCCCGTCGCGCAGCAGGTAGCAGCGGGAGTCGCCGACCTGGGCGAGCACCAGCGTCTCCCCGGCGAGCAGCGCCGCGGTGAGCGTCGTACCCATCCCCTCGCGGGTCGGGTCGACGGTGATGGCGGCGTGGATGCGCTGATTGGCGGTGCTGACCACGGCGCGCAGGGCGTCGGCGGCCCCGTCGGGGTCGGCGGGCGGGGCCAGCTCGTCCAGGATCCGGATCACGATCTCGCTCGCCACCTCGCCCGCGGGCAGGCCGCCCATGCCGTCGGCGACGGCGATCAGGCGGTCACCGGCGAGGGCGGAGTCCTCGTTGTTGGTGCGGACCAGGCCGATGTCGTTGAGGATGACCGAGCGGAGGATCAGCGTCATGGGGACAAGCTTGCCAAGAACACCCCGCCTTCGTCTCTACGCCTCCTACGTCCGGTCGAGAAATGATTGCGATTTCCGTCCTGAGAGCTGCCGAACCGGGGTCGGTCGGCCGGGTTCAGCGGCGCGGGTAGCGCAGCAGCAGGCTGGCCGCGACCTCCTCGCCGCCCACCGCCGCGTAGGTGTGCGGCACGTCGGAGACCCAGCGGAGGTGGCCACCGGCCGGTGCGGTCAGCGGCGCGTCCGCCGGGCCGGCGCGCAGCACGCCGGCGAAGACGGTGATGTGTTCGGTGACGCCCGGATGGTGGGCGGGGGAGAGTTGCGTGACGCCGGGCGCGACCCGCATCCGGTACAGCTCGTAGGTCGCGTCGGTGTCGGTGAACACCTCCAGCAAGGTGGCGGTGACCGCGGCGCCGTGCACGGTGGGCTCGGCCGCGGGTTCCGCCAGCAGGGCGGTGAACGGCACGCCGAGTTGCGCGGTGACCGCCCAGAGCGTCTCCAGGGTCGGGTTGCGGGTGCCGTGCTCCAGGCCGGAGAGGGTGGCCTTTCCGACGCCGGCGAGCCGGGCCAGTGTGGACAGCGAGATCCCCCGCTCCTCGCGCAGGGCGCGGACCCTCCGCCCGACGACGGCGGGATCCACGTCGAGGCCCGGCCGGCGGGCTGGTGGTGGGTGCGGCACCCGACTATCGTGCTACACGCTGTCGTTCCGTAAACGGAACAGTCGGGAGGGTGGGATGGCCGCACGCGCACAACCGGTGCTGGCCGGTGTGGTGACCGCGCTGGTCGGCTTCGCCAGTTCGTTCACCGTCGTGCTGGCCGGGCTCCGGGCCGCCGGCGCGTCGGACGCGCAGGCAGCCTCCGGCCTGCTCGCCCTCTGCGTCGCGTGCGGGCTCACCGCCGTCTGGCTGGGCTGGCGACACCGGATACCGATGAGCGTGGCCTGGTCGACACCGGGCGCGGCACTGCTGGTGGCAACCGGGCCGCCACCCGGCGGATGGCCGGTCGCGGTGGGCGCGTTCCTCGTCTCCGGCCTGCTGATCGTCGCGGCCGGGCTGTTTCCGCCGCTCGGTAGGGCGGTGTCCGCCATCCCCAAGCCGGTGGCCGGCGCGATGCTCGCCGGGGTGCTGTTGCCGCTGTGCACCGCCCCGGTCCGCGCGCTGGTCGAGTTGCCCACGGTGGCCGGCCCGGTGGTGGTCGGCTGGCTGCTGCTGCACCGGTTCGCCCGCCGCTGGGCGGTGCCCGGCGCGCTGCTCGTGGCGGTGGTGGCGATCGCGCTGACCTCGCCGCCGACCGGACTGAGCGGCGCCGTGCTGATCCCGTCGGTGACCCTGACCGCGCCGGCCTGGAACGCGTCCGCGCTGGTCGGGCTTGCCCTACCGCTGTTCCTGGTCACCATGGCCGCACAGAACGTACCCGGCATGGCGGTGCTGGTCGGCTACGGCTACCGGCCGCCGTTCGGGGCCGCGCTGCGGGCCACCGGTCTGGCCAGCCTGCTCGCCGCCCCGGCCGGAGGACACGCGGTGAACCTCGCGGCGATCACCGCCGCCCTGGCCGCCGGCCCGGACGCGCACCCGGACCCCGAGCGCCGGTGGCTCGCCTCGGTAACGGCCGGCGTCGGGCTGGCTCTGCTCGGGCTGGGCGCGGGCGTCGCCACCGCGCTGGTCGCGGTCGCCCCACCCGTCCTCATCGAGGCGGTAGCCGGCCTGGCCCTGCTGGGCGCGCTCGCCACCGCGCTCGCGTCGGCGGTGACCGACCCGGCAACCCGGGAGGCCGCCGTGGTCACCTTCGTGGTGACCGCCTCCGGGGTGACGCTGATCGGCGTGGGCGGCGCGTTCTGGGGGCTGGTCGCCGGCTGCCTGATGCTGCTGCTCTTCCGCCGCCGTCCACCCGCCGCGTCCGCCGCGCCGGCCGTGCCCGCCGTGCCCGCCGTGCCCGTCGCGCCCGTCGTGCCCGTCGCGTCAGAGAGATCATCACCAGATCAGCGAACTGGCGGTATCCCAGCCGAGCGGACACCCCAACATCACTGATCCGGTGTTGATCTCCGTGCGGGGGTCACTCCTCCGGCGGTAGGTCCGCCACGCCCACGGCGAGGCGTACCCGGCCGTCGGCCACCGACCCGATCCGATCGGCCGGCACGTACACCGCGCCGGTGCGGGTCAGTTCGGTCGAGACCTTCAGGTAGCCGCCGTGCATCAACCGCGCCGCCAGGTCCGCCGGCACGTCCGGCTCCTCGACCGCGGTGGCCTCGATCAGCTCGTCCAGACTGCTGCCCGGGTCGGCGGTCGGCGCCTGGACGGTCACCGCGTTCGGGTCACCCCGCTGGACGAGGTCCACGGTGCCGACCTCGGTGCCGGTGGAGTCGATCACCGGCATCCCGGTGGTGATCCGCGAGATGGTCGCCTGCTGCTCGTCCTGCTGGTCCATCCCACCGCGGTTCCCGGGGCGGTGCTCCGCTAAACGCGCTCACCGGCCCACCCAGAGTCATCACCGTCGAGAGCGGTACCACCGGGGCCCGGAGCGTCGGTGGCGGGCGACGAGGCGCGACGCCAGGGTCAGCCGGACGTCGTCCAGCCGCCCGGCGGGCGCGGGGACAGCTCCCGCCAGGTGTCCGTGCCGTCGAGGAGAGCCCGGACCGTCTCCTCGGCCTCGTCCGCACTGCCGTACTCGTAGAAGCGGGAGATGCCCTCCGCGCCGCCGGCCCGCTGCTCGACGTGCCAGCGGTCGGCGTCCACCCGCAGGAAGACGTCCCGTCGGGCCAGCCGCCCCCACTTCCCGTTCCACCAGTGCTTTCGCTGCTCCATGGCGGGACTCTATCGAACACACGTACGAGAACGTGCGGCCCCTGCGGGATTCCCACAGGGGCCGATGTGCATCCGTTCGAGTCAGCGCGGCGCCGGGGGTTCGGTCCGGCGGCCCAGCACGTCGTCCAGTGCCCCGCGCTGCTGGCCGGGGGTGGCGTGGCCGGCGGAGACCAGGGCGTCGCGGATCTCGGTGAGCAGCTTGACCTCCTCGCTCGGCGCGGAGGGCGGCGGCTCCTCGCCCCGCTTGCGCCGCTCGGCCAGCTTGTTCATGGGGTACACCACGAAGAAGTAGAGCACCGCCGCGGTGAGCAGGAAGGTGATCAGGGCGTTGATGAACGCCGCCCAGTCGAAGACCTGATCGTTGAGCGTCCACTTCCCGGCCGAGAGGCTGGTGCCCCCGCCGATGGCCTTGATCAGTGGTTCGAGGAAGGACTTGGTGAGTTGGGTGACCACGCCCGTGAACGCGGCACCGATCACGATGCCGACCGCCAGGTCGACGACGTTGCCGCGCATGATGAAATCTTTGAAGCCCTTGAGCATCCGTACTCCCGAGGTGTCCGGTTTTCCGTCCGGCACAACCTATGCCCCGGTGGCGGGCTCCAGAAAAGCGCCGGCTTCGCTCGCCGCGAGGCCGGGGTCGCCGGCCCGGATCGCCTCGACCAACCGGGCGTGGTCGACGTAGCGCTCAGGGGTGAGCGCGTCACCCATCGCCTGGGCGACGGTGCTGCGCAGGGCGGCGCCGACCGAGGCGTACAGCTCGGCGAGCATGGCGTTGTGCGCGGCCGCGACCACCGCGGTGTGCAGCGCCGCGTCGGCCTCGACGAACGCGTCGACCCGGCCCGCGTGCCAGGTGGCCTCGCGCTCGGCGAGCGCGCCGTCGAGCGCCGCCAGGTCGGCCGGGGTACGCCGCAGCGCGGCGAGCCGGGCCGCCTCCACCTCGAAGGCGCGCCGCACCTCGATGACCTCGGTCATCCGGTCGTCGCCGAGCCGGCGGGCCACGACGGGCGCCAGTTCGTCGGTGGACACCACGTACGTGCCGGAGCCCTGCCGGCACTCCAGCACTCCGGCGTGCACCAGGGCGCGGACCGCCTCGCGGACCGTGTTGCGCCCCACGCCGAGGGCGGCGACGAGCTGGGGTTCGGTGGGGATGCGCCCGCCGATCGGCCACTCACCGCCGAGGATCCGGGCCCGGAGCTGCTCGATGGTCTGCCGGACGCGGTGGCCGCGGGGCGGCACCGGCGGGGCGGAGGGAAAATCAACCGACGGTGGCACTGGTTACATCACCGGTCCCAAATTCATCCCATGATTGTAGGTTAGAGGTCATGACCCCGCCACCCACCGCCGCTCCGGCGCCACCCGCCCCCGTCGCCGTCGACACCCGACCGGCGCGCGACCCCGCGGGTCGTCGGACGCACCCGGCGACCGGCGGTGCGCTGGTGCTGGTCGGGATGCTGCTGGTCGCGCTCAACCTGCGCGCCGTGGTGACGAGCCTCGGCGCACTGCTCGACGAGGTCCGCGACGGGCTGGGGCTCTCCGGCACCATGGCCGGTCTGGTCACCACCCTGCCGACCATCGCGTTCGCCGGCCTCGGCGCGCTCACCCCGTGGCTGGTCCGCCGGGTGGCGCCGGCCCGGGTGCTGGTGGTCGCCATGCTCGCCCTCACCGCAGGCCAGGTGCTCCGGGCCGCCACCGACTCGGCCTGGATCTTCGTGTTCACCAGCGCGCTGGCGCTGGCCGGCATCGCGGTCGCCAACATCCTCCTGCCGATGCTGGTCAAGCAGCACTTCCCGCATCGCACCGGCCTGGTCACCGGGGCGTACACGATGGCGCTGACCCTGGGGACGACGGTGGCCGCGGCCTCCGCGGTGCCGATCGCGCACGCCTTCGGCTCCTGGCGGGCCGGGCTGGGCGTCTGGGCCGCGATGGCCGCGGTGGCCGTACTCCCGTGGGTGCCGCTGGCGCTGCGGACCCGGGCGCGCGCGCGTCGCGCGACCCCGGCGGCGGCCGTCGCCGCCCCCGACGCGGGTCCGGCCCGCGCGGACCCGCCTGGGCTGGGCCATGGCGGTCTACTTCGGGGCGCAGTCGCTCAGCGGGTACGCGATCATGGGCTGGTTGGCCCAGCTGTTCCGCGACGCCGGCTACCAGCCGGAGTCGGCCGGGCTGCTGCTCGCCGGGGTGACCGCGCTCGGCGTGCCGATCGCGCTGCTGATGCCCACCGTGGCCGGCCGGTTGACCAGCCTGCGACCGCTGGTGCTCGGGCTGACCACCGCGTCGACGTTGGCCTACCTGGGGTTGGCGCTCGCCCCGCGCGGAGCCGCGCTGCTCTGGGTGACCCTGCTGGCGATCGGCCAGGGCGCGTTCCCGATGATCCTGACCGCCATCGGCCTGCGCGCGCGTACCGCCGAGGGAACCGTCGCGCTCTCCGCGTTCGCGCAGAGCACCGGGTACGTGATCGCGGCCCTCGGCCCGCTGATGGTCGGCATCCTCTACGAGCTCACCGGAGGCTGGACCGCGCCGATCGGATTCCTGCTGGCCGCGCTCGCCGTGCAGACGGCGGCGGGCATGGCGATCGCCCGTCCGCGCTACGTCGAGGACGAGTGACGAACGACAGCGGTCAGGAGGACGCCGGCGTCGGTTCGCCGGCGACGGCCTCATCCACCGTCGGGTAGGTGTGCAGCACCTCGACCAGTCCGCTGACCTCGAGGATGCGCAGCACGCCGCGCTGCGGGGCGGCCAGCCGCACCACACCGCCGGCCTCGTCGCAGCTGTTCTTGGCGCGGACGAAGACCGACAGACCGGTCGAGTCACAGAACGACACGTCCGCCAGGTCGAACACCAGCCGGTTACGGCCCTTGTCGAGCAGGTCGGTGATCTGATCCTGCAACTGCGGTGCGGTCGCCATGTCCAGCTCGCCCGCGACCGACACGACGACCACGTCGCCGCGCTGTTCCGTGTGCACCGTCAAGGACATTTGGCAGACCTCCTGTTATCGGGGGAACGGTATCCCACGACCGGGGTCGTACGCAGAACGGGAGCCGGCATCCGGTGGCCATCGTCATTCCGTTGCTACAGGGCAAGTAGTTCGCCAGATCCCGGTGATAGAGTCCGCCCGGTCCAGGTCGAGGGGGGTTTCGCAATGGCGTTGAACGCCGAGGAAAGTGGTCGGCTCGCCGCACTGCTCGGCGGGCACGCCGAACGGGTCACGGCTCGGTGGACCGAGATCGTCACCGGTTCGTTGCGTGGCCGGCTGAGTCAGGCCGAGTTGCGCCGGCAGGTCCAGGATCTGCACAGCGCCATCGCCACCACCGCCGGGCAGGGCGCCATCGACCTGTCCGCCGAGAGCTCCGGCGAGCTGCGTGCCGCGCTCTCCGAGCTGTCCCGTGGCCGAGCCCGGCAGGGCTTCTCCGCCACCGAGACCACGATCAGCATCTTCGCCCTCAAGGACGTGCTGGCCGAGCTGGTGCAGGAGGCCGGCGGCGCCGACGCGCTGCACGACTACATCGCGTTCTCCAACCTGGTCGACGAGCTGGGCCTGTTCACCTTCGAGAGCTTCGTCCGCACCCGCGAGAGCCTGATCGCCGACCAGGCCGAGCAGCTGCTCGAACTCTCCACGCCGGTGGTCAAGCTCTGGGAGGGCGTCGTCGCCGTCCCGCTGGTCGGCACCCTGGACTCGGCTCGGGCCCAGGTGGTCATGGAGCGGCTGCTGCAGACCCTGGTCGACACCGGCTCGCCGTACGCGATCATCGACATCACCGGCGTCCCCGCGGTGGACACCCAGGTCGCCCAGCACATCCTGAAGACCGTGGTGGCCGCCCGGCTGATGGGCGCGGACTGCATCATCTCCGGCATCCGGCCGCAGATCGCCCAGACCATCGTCGCGCTCGGCATCGAGTTCGGCGACATCGCCACCAAGGCGAGCCTCGCCGACGCGCTGCGCCACGTGCTGCGGCTCACCGGGGTGGAGACCGCTCGCCGCCAGCCACGCCGGGACGCCTGATGGAACGCGTGCCGATCCTCAAGATCGGCGACATCCTGCTGGTCTCCATCCAACTCGACATGTCCGACCAGACCGCGGTCCAGCTCCAGGAGGATCTCGCCGAGCGGATCGTGGCCACCGGTTGCCACGGCGTCATCATCGACATCACCGCCCTGGACATCGTCGACTCCTTCGTCGGCCGGATGCTCTCCACCATCGCGTCGATCTCCAAGGTGCTCGACGCGGAGACGGTGGTCGTCGGGATGCGTCCCGCCGTCGCCATCACCCTTGTCGAACTGGGGCTGTCGCTGAACGGCATCCGTACCGCGCTGAACGTCGAACGCGGCATGGAACTGATCGCGGCGGCCCGCGCCGACGAGCTCGAATACCAGCTCGACGACGATCCGGACGCCGAGACGGCCACGCCGTGACCGCGGGCGTCGACCTGGGCCAGCCGCAGGCACAGGCGATCCGTAGCGACGAGGACGTGGTGCGCGTCCGGCAGTTGGTCCGTTCCGTGGCGGTGGCCGTCAAGCTGTCCCTGGTCGACCAGACCAAGGTGGTCACCGCGGCGAGCGAGCTGGCCCGCAACACCCTGGTGTACGGCGGCGGCGGCTCGGTCGACGTGACGATCGTGGACAACGGCCGACGTAAGGGCGTCCAGATCGTCTTCGCCGACTCCGGGCCGGGCATCCCCGACCTGGATCTGGCCCTCACCGACGGCTACACCACCGGCGGCGGCCTCGGCCTCGGCCTCAGCGGCGCCCGCCGGCTGGTCGACGAGTTCCAGATCGAGACGTCCGCGGAGACCGGTACGCGCATCACGGTCACCAAGTGGTCCCGGTGAACGGCGACGCGGTCACCGACAGTGGCATCTGGTTCCGGGTGGAGGCCGGCAGCGCCGCCAGCGCCGTCCGGCGCGCCGCCGAACGCCTCGGCTCGCAGGTGGAGATGGGTGATGCGCGCGTCGCCGATCTCGCCATCGTCGCCGCCGAGCTGACCAGCAACCTGGTCAAGCACGCCGACAACGGTGTCCTGCTGCTCCGGCCGGTTCGCCGTGCCGGGGAGGCCGGCGTGGAGCTGGTCGCCATCGACTCCGGGCCCGGCATGGCCGACCTGACCGTCTCGTCCCGGGACGGGCACTCCACCACCGGCACCCTCGGCATCGGCCTCGGCGCGATCGTCCGGCAGGCCAGCTGGTTCGACGGTTACTCGCTGCCCGGCCGGGGCACCGTCCTCGCCGTGCAGGTCTGGCCGGCGGAGCCGGCGCGGCCGTCCTGGGCCGGTGCCCTCGCCCGGCCGCTCACCGGCGAGACGGTCAGCGGCGACGGGTACGCCGTCCGGGTCGCCGACGGGCGGCACCAGGTGCTGGTCAGCGATGGGTTGGGGCATGGCCCACTGGCTGCCGGCGCTACCGACGCGGCGCTGGCCGCGTTCCGCGACGCACCGGCCGGCCCGCCGGCGGCTGTGGTCGGACACCTGCATCGGAGCATGTCGCACACCCGTGGCGCGGCGCTCGCAGTCGCCGAGTTGGTGCCGTCCTCCGGTGTCCTGCACTACGCCGGCCTGGGCAACATCTCCGGCATGGTCGTCGAGGGTGACGGTCAGCGCCGGGGGCTCGTGTCGCTGCCCGGCATCGCCGGACACCAGCGGCCGTCAGTCCGGGAGTACGACTACCCGTTCGGTCCGGGCGCCGGCTGGTGATGCACAGCGACGGGGTGGTCGACCGGTGGCGGTTGACCGACTACCCCGGTCTCGCCGAGCGGTCACCGCTGGTCATGGCGGCGACTCTCCTGCGCGACGCCGGTGTGCGACGCGACGACGCCTGCGTACTGGTCGCGAGGTCCTGGACATGACCGCCGAGCCGGCCGCGCTGCCGCTGTTGCAGATGGCGCTGCGGGTCGAGCAGGACATCTTCGTGATCCGCCAGCGGGGCCGCGAGTGGCCGCGGTGGTCGGCCTCGAACACCAGGACCAGGTCCGGATCGCCACCGCGCTCAGCGAGGTGGCCCGCGACCTGCTGCGAACGAGCGACGGCGCGGACGTCGCGTTCCACGTCGACGCGGGCGCCGACGGCCGGTTCCACCTCCGCGCCGACCTGGCCCCGGTGACCCCGCTGCCCGGCGGCCGGTACGAGCCGCAGTCCGGCGCGGTGTCCCGACTGGTCGACACACTCAGCGTGTCGACGTCGAGGGGGTTACGGTCGTGAGGATGTCCCGACGAGTCCCGGCCAACGCGCCGGCGCCGACCCCGGAGCGGCTCGCCGAGTTCCGTACCGAGCTCGGCCGCATCGCGCCGGCCAACCTTCTGGACGAGTTGACCGTCCAGAACGGGCAGCTCGTCGCGGCGCTCGACGAGGTACGCAGCCAGCGCGACGAGTTGGCCGTGCTGAACGACGAGCTGGCCGAGACCAACCGTGGTGTGCTGGCGCTCTACAACCAGCTCACCGAGGAGCTGGAGGAGACCAACCGGGGTGTGGTCGCCCTCTACGCCGAGCTGGACGAGAAGTCGGCCCAGCTGCGCGCGGCGAGCGAGTCGAAGAGCCGGTTCCTGGCCAACGTGAGCCACGAGCTGCGCGCCCCGGTCACCGCGATCATCGGGCTGGGACGGCTGCTCTCCGACTCGTCCTCCGACCCGCTCACCGCCGAGCAGGCACGCCAGGTCGGTCTGATCCGCTCCTCGGCTCAGGATCTGCTCGGGCTGGTCAACGAACTACTGGACCTGGCCAAGGCCGAGTCCGGCCGGATCGAGCCGGACTGGGAGGACGTGGATCTGCGTCCGGTCTTCGGCCAACTGCGCGGCACGTTGCGCGCGCTGGCCACCCGCCCCGGGGTGGAGCTGGTGGTGGAGGAGCCGGCCGCGCCGGCCCTGCTGCGCACCGACGAGGTGCTGCTCGGCCAGGTGCTGCGCAACCTGCTGCACAACGGGTTGAAGTTCACCGAGCGCGGTGAGGTGCGGCTGCGGGCCGAGCAGCGCGACGACCGGTGGAACTTCCAGGTCAGCGACACCGGTCCGGGCATCGCCCCGGAACTGCACGATCGGATCTTCGAGGAGTTCTACCAGGTGCCGGGCACCACCCGAGTCGGTGGCACCGGCCTGGGCCTGCCGTACGCCCGGCGGTTGGTGACGCTGCTCGGCGGGACGCTGGAACTGGCCAGCGAACAGGGCCGTGGCAGCACGTTCACGGTATCCCTACCCGCTGGCGGAGCGTGACGGTGGACGGCACGCCGGCGACCGTCCTGGTGGTCGATGACAGTCGCACCAAGCGTTACCTGCTGGTCAGTTGGCTGACCCGGGCCGGGTTCACCGTGCTGGAGGCCGAGAACGGCGCCGAGGCGCTGGCCCGGGTCGAGGTGGACCGGATCGACCTGGTGGTGCTCGACGTCCGGCTGCCCGACCTCAGCGGGTACGAGGTCTGCGAACGAATCAAGGAGCGGCATCAGGCGATGCCGGTGATCCACGTGTCGGCGCACGCCGTCGACGTGGCCGACCGCGCCCAGGGCCTCACCCGGGGTGCGGACGCCTACCTCACCGAGCCCATCGAGCCGGAGGAGCTGATCGCCACCACCCGGGCGGTCCTGCGCTACTACCAGGCCCGGAAGCGCGCCGAACTGCTCGCCGAGCGGCTGCTCGTACTGGCCGACACGACGGTGGCGGTGCACGCCGCCCCGACCTTCGTCCGGCTGCTGGAGACCGCCGCCGAGGGTGCCGCGCGGATTTTCAAGAGCCCGGCGGCGGTGATCGCGGAGACGTTCGACGGTGACTGTCTCGCCGGGATCTGCGCCGGTCCCGGCGCGGTGGCCGCCGTGGTGCCGTGGGTCGTCGACGACACGGGAGTGCCGACCGGCGCGACCGTGCGGGTCCAGGAGCCGGCGCAGTGGGGGCTGGTCGACTGGCCGGCGGGCGACTCGGTGACGGTGGCCGCCGCCCGGCTCCGCGAGGACCGGGCCCCGCTGTACGTGGCGGTGCCCACCGCCACCCAGACCGCCCGTACCCCGGTGCTGGTCCAGCTCGCCCAGGCGGTGGCGGCGGCGGTGGAGGCGCAGCGCTCGTTCGACGAGGAACACCGGATCGCCGTCACCCTCCAGCGCAGCCTCCTCCCACGCGGGCTGCCCGATGTCGCCGGACTGGACCTCGCGGTGCGCTACGAGCCGGCCAGCGCGCAGACCGAGGTGGGTGGCGACTTCTACGAGCTGGTGATGCTCGACGGGCACCTGCTGCTGGCGATCGGCGACGTGGCCGGCCACTCCCTGCACGCGGCGACCGTGATGGCCGAGCTGCGACACGCGGTGCGGGCGTACGCGGTCGAGGGACACCAGCCCGGCGAGATCCTGCACCGGGTCAACGAGCTGATGCGGACCCTCCTGCCGAACGAGCTGGCCACGCTCTGCGTGCTGCTGCTGCACCCGCCGACCGGGCGGGTCCGGCTGGCCAGCGCCGGCCACCTTCCACCGGTGCTGAGCATGGACGGCAAGGTCGAGTTCGTGCAGCATTCGGCGCCGCTGCTCGGCGTCCGCGCGCCCCGCCCGGCCGACCTGGAGTTCGTGCTGCCGGCCGGGGCGACGCTGGTGTTCTACACCGACGGGCTGATCGAGCGGCGGGACGCCACCATCGACGAGGGGCTGGCCGCGCTCGCCGCGCTGACCGGCACCGTCGACGAGGATTTGGACCGGTTCTGCGAGCGGCTGCTGGTGGAGCTGGCCCCACCGGAGATCCAGGACGACGTGGCCGTGGTCGTGCTGCGACGTCGCTGAGCCGACGGTGCTGGTGTCAGTGCACCGAGCGGGCGTACGCGGCGGGTGACACGCCGGCGACGGCGGTGAGGTCGCGGACCAGATGGGCCTGGTCGCTGTAGCCGAGGTCGGCGGCGAGATCCGCCCAGTTCAGTGGGGCGCCAGCGGCCACCCTCTCGCCGCGGTGATCAAGAGGATTGCGTCAGATTCCGATGCTTCGGTGACGCGAACCCTTTGATCAACAGGGGTGGGCGGGGTGGTGGGTCGTTGACTTGGGTATTCGCTTGGTGAATAGTGGGCGGTGTGTCCACGCCGCACGTACTGCTCGGGTTGCTCGCCGGTGGGAGCCGGCACGGGTATGACCTGAAGCGTGCGCATGACGAGCGGCTGCCCCGGGCCCGGCCGCTGGCCTTCGGGCAGGTCTACGCCACCCTCGGCCGCCTGCAACGCGACGGTCTGGTGACCGCCGCCGGTCAGGACCGGGCGGCCGGACCGGACCGCACGGCGTACGCGCTGACCGGCCAGGGTCGGGCCACGCTGGACGAGTGGTTGTCCACCGTGGAGCCACCCATGCCGTACGTGGCCAGCACCCTCTTCACCAAGGTCGTGGTGGCGCTGCTGGTCGCCGACGTCGACCGGGCCCGGTCCTACCTGACCGCCCAGCGCGCCGCGCACAGCGCACGGCTGCGCGAGTTGACCAGGGTCAAGGCCGATCCGGCCGCCACCCTCAGCGATGTGGTCGCGGCCGACTTCGCGATCGCCCACCTCGACGCCGACCTGCGGTGGCTGCGCGCCACCCTGGACCGGGTCGCCGACTGGCACCGGGAGGTGCACCCGTGACGCAACTCCAGGCTCGCGGCGTGGTTCGGGCGTACGGCCCGACGCCCGCCCTGCGTGGCGTGACGCTCGACGTGGCCGAGGGTGAGATCGTCGCCGTCACCGGTCCGAGTGGCTGCGGCAAGTCGACCCTGCTGCACTGCCTGGCCGGGATCCTCCGCCCGGACGTCGGTGAGGTCACCTGGCGCGGCCACCGGATCGACACCTGGTCGGAGGCGGCCCGGTCCCGGTTGCGGCGCACCGAATTCGGGGTGCTGTTCCAGTTCGGCCAGTTGGTCGCCGAGCTGACCGCGGCGGAGAACGTCTCCCTGCCCCTGCTTCTCGCCGGCACGGGGCGGCGAGAGGCACGGACGGCGGCGCTCACCTGGCTGGAGCGGTTCGGGGTGGCCGACCTGGCCGACGTTCGGCCGGGTGAGATGTCCGGCGGTCAGCAGCAGCGCTGCGCCACGGCGCGGGCGTTGGTCACCGAGCCCCGGGTGCTCTTCGCCGACGAGCCCACCGGTGCGCTGGACACGCTCACCGGGGAGCAGGTTCTCACCCAACTGGTCCGGCTCGCCCGTGAGCAGCACACCTCCGTCGTGCTGGTCACTCACGAGCCGCGGATTGCCGCGTACGCCGATCGGGAGATCGTGCTGCGCGACGGCCTGGTGGATCACACCGGCCTGGGGCTCGACGTGCCGCTGGCCGGCGGTGCCCGGTGAGAGCGGGGACGCTGGTCCGCCTCGCCCTCGCCGGCACCCGCACCGACACGGCTCGGGTGGTGCTCACGGCGCTCAGCGCCCTGCTGGCGACCCTGGCCGGGCTGGCGGCGCTCACCGTGCTGGCCATCGAGAAGCCGCCCGGCGACGCCTGGGCGGAGTCGGAGCAGTACCGCAATGCGCTGCTGCGCGAGCCCGGGCTTCGCGGCGGGACGGCGTTCGCGTTGCTGATGCTGACCATCCCGGTGCTGGCGTTGGCCGGTCAGTGCGCCCGGCTCGGCGCGCCGGCCCGGGACCGCCGGCTGGCGGCGCTCCGGCTGGCCGGCGCCACCCCTGGTCAGGTCACCCGGCTGGCGGTGCTGGAGACCGGCGTGGCCGCCCTGCTCGGCACGCTCGCCGGGCTGGGCGTCTACCTGGGCGGCCGCGAGTTGCTGCACCGGCCGGACGCGCAGGGTCAGCTCGCGCTGCCCACCGACGTGTTGCCGTCGACCGGTGCGGTGGCCGCGGTGGTGCTGGGCCTGCCGGTGGTCGCGGCGCTGGCCACCGGCGTCCTGCTGCGCACGGTGACCACCAGCCCGCTCGGGGTCAGCCGCAGGGCAGGCCGGGAGCGGGGGCCGCGTCCATGGGCCGGGGTGCTGATCGCGGGGGGCCTGCTCACCGTTGCGGCGATCAGGCCCGTGCTGAGCCGCCTGAACGACGACAACGACGTGCTGCTCCGGCTGGTGCCGCTGCTGCTGCTGGTGGGCGGCCTCACCGCGATGATCGGGGTGGTGATCGGCACCGGCTGGATCTCGTACACCTGTGGCCGGTTGATGCGTCGGTACGCCCGCCGTCCGCCGGCCCTGCTCGCGGCGGGACGGCTCATGGCGGACCCCTGGGCCGGCAGCCGCACGTTCGCCGCGCTGCTGGCGGCGGTGATCTTCGGTGCCGGCGCGGCTGTCCTGCGGGCCTACTTCGCCGCTCAGGACGCGCTCGACCGGGAGCAGAACCAGCTCGCCGGGGCAGCCGGGGGTTCCGACCCGTTCTACCTGTCGACCATGGATCTGGTGGACGTCGCCGTGGCGGTGGCCGTACTGATCGCCTCGGGCGGGCTGATCGTCGCGGTCGTCGAGGGGATCGTCGCCCGCCGACGCGCGTACGCCGCGTTGGTCGCCACGGGGGTGCCGCGAGCCACGCTGAGCCGGTCCGTGGCCTGGCAGGCGCTGACCCCGGCGGTACCGGCGATCCTGCTCGCGCTCACCGTGGGGACGCTGCTCGGCAGGGGACTGTTCGGGCGGGTGGCGTCGAGCGGGTCCTCGGTCGGGGTCTGCGAGGCCTCCGCAGCGCTGTGCGACGACCCGGCAACCAGCGCGCAGTACACGCGGGTCGTGGAGACGCCGCCGGTCGAGCGCGTTCCGGACGTACCGCTGGAGCACCTGGCCTGGCTCGGCGCCGGCGCGACGGCCGCCGTGCTGGTGACGGTCGGCGTCGGTCTGCTCTTCCTCCACTCCAGCACCGCCCTGGACGAGCTGCGCGCGGCCTGAGTCAGGTCGGGGTGTGAAAGAGGCCGGCGGACCAGGAGATCAGCAGTCCGACGGCGGCGGAACAGCAGCAGACGAGCAGGGCGGCGGCGACCACCGCGAGGATCATCCACGCGGAGGCACGCCGGGGAGCTTCCCCGGGTGCCGGCCCGCGCTCGTCCTCGTCGGTCATCGCCGCCGCCCCGTCACCGTCAGGCGCGGCCCAGGCGATCCAGGATCCAGGCGTTGATGAACGCCTCCTCGCGCCACGCGTCGTAGCGGCCGCTCGGCCCGCCGTGCCCGGCGCCCATCTCCGTCTTGAGCAGGTAGTCGCCCTGCGGCGCGGTCGCCCGCAGCCGCGCGATCCACTTCGCCGGATCCGAGTAGAGCACCCGCGTGTCGTTGAGGCTGGTCACCGCGAGGATCGCCGGGTAGTCCACCGGCGCCACGTTCTCGTACGGCGTGTACGACTTCATGTACGCGTACACCTCGGGGTCGTCCAGCGGGTTGCCCCACTCCTCCCACTCGGTGACGGTCAGCGGCAGTGACGGGTCGAGGATCGAGGTGAGCGCGTCCACGAACGGCACCTGCGCGACGATCCCGGCGAACGCGTCCGGCGCGAGGTTGGCCACCGCGCCCATCAGCAGACCGCCGGCCGAGGCACCCCGGGCGACCAGCCGGTCGCTGGCCGTCCAGCCGGCCTTGACCAGGTGCCGGGCGCAGGCGACGAAGTCGGTGAAGGTGTTCTTCTTGGCCAGCATCTTGCCCTGGTCGTACCAGCGCCGGCCCAGCTCACCGCCGCCCCGGGTGTGCGCCACCGCGAAGACCACGCCCCGGTCCAGCAGGGACAGCCGGGGCACCGAGAACCACGGGTCCATGCTGGCCTCGTAGGAGCCGTAGCCGTACAGCTCGCACGGCGCCGAGCCGTCCCGGGGAGTGCCGACCCGGCAGACCAGCGAGATCGGCACCCGGGTGCCGTCGTCGGCGAGCGCCCAGTCGCGGTGCTGCTCGTACTCGGCCGGGTCGTACGGCCGTCCGTCCGGCCCGGGCAGCACCGGCTTCTGCTTGCGCAGCACCATCTGCCGGGTGACCAGGTCGTAGTCGTACACCGAGTCGGGGGTGACCAGCGACGAGTAGCGCAGGCGGATCTGCCCGGTGCGGTACTCCGGGTTGGCGTCCAGCCCGACGCTGTACAGCGGCTCGGGGAAGTCGATGTCGTACGCGTCGTCGCTGCCGATCGGCAGCACCCGCAGGCCGGTGAGCCCGTCGGTGCGCAGTGACACCACCAGGTGGTTCGCGAACGCGTCCACCGCCTCCAGCCGGGTGCCGGGGGTGTGCTCGATCAGCGGCACCCAGTCGCCCGGGGCGTCCGCCGAGGTGAACGCCAACGCGAAGTCCTCGGCGTCGTCGTTGTGCAGGATGAGGAAGCGGTGGCCGTGGTGCTCCACGGTGTACTCGATGCCCTGCCGGCGCGGCGCGATCACGGCTGGCGCGCCGGCCGGGTTGCCGGCCGGGATCACCAGCACCTCGCTGGTGATCTTGCTGTGGATGTCGATGAGGATGAACTTCTCGGAGCGGGCCAGCTCCACGCCGACCCAGAACCGCTCGTCGTCCTCCTGGTGGACCACCACGTCGTCGGCGGCGGCCGAGCCGACGGTGTGCCGCCAGACCCGGTTGGGGCGCCAGGCGTCGTCGACCGTCACGTAGAACAGCACCGACGCGTCCGCCGACCAGGCGGTGCCGTAGAAGGTGTCCGGCACCTCGTCCGGCAGCAGCTCGCCGGTGGTCAGGTTCTTCACGCGCAGGGTGAACCGCTCGTCGCCGGAGAAGTCGGTGGAGTAGGCCAGCCAGCGGCCGTCGGGGCTGACGTCGAAGGCGCCCAGGGAGAAGAAGTCGTGCCCCTCGGCCAGCAGGTTGCCGTCGAGCAGCACCTCCTCGTCGTCGAGCGGGGCGCCATCCGCGCTGACCGGCGGGTCGGTCTCGCCGGCACGGACCGCGCGGCGGCAGTGCACGCCGTACTGCTGACCCTCGATGGTCCGGGTGTAGTACCAGTGCCCGCCCTTGCGGGTCGGCAGGGACAGGTCGGTCTCCCGGGTGCGCCGGCGGGTCTCCTCGAACAGGTCGGCGCGCAGCTCGGCCAGGTGCGCCGTGCGCGCCTCGGTGTACGCGTTCTCGGCGGTCAGGTAGGCGATCGTCTCCGGGTCGTCCTTGGCGGCGAGCCAGGCGTACTCGTCGACGACGGTGTCGCCGTGGTGGGTGCGCTCGGTGGGCACCCGCTTCGCCGCGGGCGGGCAGTCTCGGTGGTCACGGCGGCCACGTTACCGGCCGGCCCGCTCCGCGCGCCGGACCAGCGGCATCCCGATATCCACCACCACGTCTTTAGAACACATGTACGATGGCCGGCATGGCGGCAGCAGCGAGTTCCCTCGGCCGGTCCGGAGCCCTTGAGATCACCCGGCGGTTGGCGGCGATCTGCGGTCCGCCGTTCTCCCGGCTCGGCGGGCCGGCCGACGAGGTGGCGGGGCGTCCGGCGCGCTGGGTGGCCGTGCCCGGCGGCCCGCAC
>NZ_JAEVHM010000190.1 GCF_016802865.1 Micromonospora parastrephiae
CCGGGCGGAGTTCCCCAACCAGCTCATCGTCGGGCCGAGCTGCGCCTGCGTACCGTCGACCACGCACACCTTCTGGAACCAGTACCTGGACTTCGTGCGCTCGACCAACACCGTGCCGGACATCATCAGCTGGCACTCGCTGCCCGGTGACCCGGTCGCGAACGTCGCCGCCGCCAACGCCACCCTCGACCCGCGCGGCATCGCCCACCCCCGGCCGTACCAGATCAACGAGTACGGCGCGCCCGACGAGCAGAACCCGGCCGACGGCGCCTGGTACATCTCGCGGCTGGAGCGCGCCCGCGCGGACGGCCTACGGGCGAACTGGGCCAGCGGTGGCAGCCTGCACAACGACCTCGGCAACCTGCTGATCCGCAACTCGGCCGGCCAACACCAGCCCAAGGGCGAGTGGTGGGCCTACCGCTACTACGCCTCCCAGACCGGGCAGATCGTCGCGGTGACCCCCAGCCAGTCGTACGACGCGTTCGCCACGAAGGCGACCGGCGTGGCGAAGGTGCTGGTCGGCGGTGGTCGGACCACCGGGAACCTGACCGTCAACCTGCAACGCCTGGACACGACCAGCGGCGTCGTGCAGAACAACCAGGTTCGGGTGCTCACGCAGCGCATCCCGTACAACGGCGGCGGCGCGGTGCAGGGCCCGGTCACCGTCTCGAACAACCTGGTCACCCTGTCCAACAACAACGCCACCGTGACCCTGCCGTACACCAACCAGAGCGACACCTACACCATCACCCTGCTGCCGCCCTCCGACGGTGGCTTCCAGTCGGTGGCGGTGGCCCAGCACTCCCAGCAGTGCCTGGACAACCCCAACCTGAGCATCGCGGACGGCAACTTCCAGCAGCAGTTCTACTGCGAGGGCGGCGATCAGCAGCTCTGGAACTTCCGGCCGGTCGCCGGGGTGGCCAACACGTACACGGTGGTCAACCAGCAGAGCGGCAAGTGCCTCGACGTCAGCGGCGTGTCTACCGCCGACGGCGCGACCGTGCACCAGTGGACCTGCCTGAACGGCCTCAACCAGCAGTTCAGCCTCCGCAAGGTGACCTACGCGGGCAACGACTCGCACGACTACCAGCTCGTGGCGCGACACAGCGGCAAGTGTGTCGACGTCAGCGGCGTCTCGACGGCTGCCCGGGCGCCGGTCCACCAGTGGACCTGCAACGCGGCCGGCCAGGGCAGTCCCCTGAACCAGACGTGGCGGATCTGGGGGCGGTAGGCGTCGCGGCAGGAATCAGGCGTCGGCCGTCCGTCGGGCGGCCGACGCCCGTCCCGTACCGCATTCACACACACTCGAGAGGGAGCCACCCGTGCGAACCCCGTCCCACAGCGGGCCAGGAACAGCCCGCGATCTCATCCCGAGACGCCGTCGCCTGCGACGTCTGACCGTCCTGGCCGGCGCACTGGTCGGCGTCCTCGCCGGCGTCGGCACCACACCCGGCGCCCCGACTCCGACCGCCGCCGCGGCGCCGCAGGCGGTGGCCGCCATCGAGCCCGGGCAGAGCGCTCCGATCATCGGTACGGCGTCCGGCCGCTGCCTCGAAGTACCCAACTCCAGCACCACCAACGGCACCCAGACGCAACTGTGGGACTGCAACAGCTCCGCCGGCCAGACCTGGACCTGGACGTCGAGCAAGCAACTCACGGTGTACGGCAACAAGTGCCTGGACGCCTCCGGTCGAGGCACCGCCAACGGCACCCAGGCGATCATCTGGGACTGCAACGGTCAGAACAACCAACAGTGGAACGTCAACAGCAACGGCACCATCACCGGCGTGCAATCCGGGCTGTGCCTCGACGCCAACGGCGCAGCGACCGCGAACGGCACCAAACTCGTCCTCTGGGCCTGCAACGGCGGCGCCAACCAGCAGTGGACCTCGCCGACCACCCCGCCGACCAACCCGCCGACCGGTGCGCGTCCGTGCGACATCTACGCCTCCGGCGGCACTCCGTGCATAGCGGCGCACAGTACGACGCGGGCGCTCTACGAGGCGTACGCCGGCAACCTGTACCAGGTCCGGCGCTCGTCGGACAACACGACCCGCAACATCGGGCTGACCGGCACGGGCGGCACCGCCAACGCGGCGACGCAGGACTCGTTCTGCGCCGGCACGACCTGCGTGATCACCGTCGTCTTCGACCAGTCCGGGCGCGGCAACGACCTCTGGTACCAGGGATCGAGCGTGGTTCCGGGCTCACCGCAGAGCAAGCCGGCGGTCGCCACCTCGGAGTCCCTGACGGTGGGCGGCGCGAAGGCGTACTCGCTCTACATCAACCCCGGCAACAGCTACTGGCGCGACGGACACCTCACCGGAGTGCCGACCGGCGCGGCTCCCGAAGGCATGTACATGGTGACCAGCGGCACCCACGTCAACAGCGGCTGCTGCTTCGACTACGGCAACAGCGAGACGACGAGGAAGGCCGACGCCGCCGGGGCGATGGACGCCATCAACTTCGGCAAGCAGTGCTGGTTCGGTGGCTGCTCCGGCACCGGACCCTGGGTGCAGGCCGACCTGGAGTGGGGCCTGTTCCCCGGTGGAAGCAGCTCCTGGAACCCGAACCAGCGTGCGTTCACCAGCAAGTTCGTCACCGCGACGCTGAAGAACAACGGCACGACCCGCTTCGCCATCAAGGGCAGCAACGCCCAGTCCGGCAGCCTCTACACGCTCTGGGACGGGTCACTTCCACCCGGATACAGCCCGATGAAGAAGCAGGGCGCGATCATCCTGGGCAGTGGCGGGGACTGCTGCAAGCCCGACGGCGGCGCGAACCTCAGCGCCGGCACCTTCTACGAAGGAGCCATGGTCGCCGGCTATCCCACCGACGCCACCGAGAACGCGGTGCAGGCCAACGTGGTCACCGCCGGCTACCGCTGACCCCGGCCGACCACGCTCGTACGCCGGTCACCACCGATGGTGGCCGGCGTACCCGTGGGCCGCTCAGGAGATGGCGGCCTTCACCAGCTCGACGACCCGCTTCTCCACCTCGGGGCTCCACGCGCGCAGCGCGTACGCCACCGGCCACAGGTCCCCGTCGTCGAGGTTGGCCGTGTCCTGGAAACCCAGGGTCGAGTACCGGTAGTTGAACTTGGCGGAGTCCTGGAAGAAGACGACGATCTTGCCGTCCGCGTTCGCGTAGGCGGGCATCCCGTACCAGGTCTTCGGTGTCAGGTCCGGGGCGGTCGCGGTCACCGCCACGTGCACACGCTCGGCGAGCGCGCGGTCCTCCGGCTCCATCTGCGCGATCCGGTCGAGGACCGCCTGGAGACCGTCGGCCCGCTTCGCGCCCTTCCTGCCCTCGGCGCGCAGCTCGGCGGCGCGCTCCTTCATCGCGGCGCGCTCCTCGGCGGTGAAGCCGTCGGATGCGGTCGTGGACGTCTTCGCGGACATTCTCGGCTCCCTCTCGCTGTGCGAAGGCCCGGCGTGGTGCCGGCTACCTGGGAAAAGGCTAGGCCGGCCGCCCGGCGGCCGCTTCTTGATTCCTGATCGATCCCGGGCGGGCGGTCGGACCTCGACAGGCACGTCGACCCCGGAGCGCTCGGGGATTCTCCTGGGTCGTCGTTCAGGGCTAGGCTTCGGCGCATGTCCAGCTGGCCATGGCAGGGCCGGGCGGCGAACGTGTCCGTGGTGTTCGTGGTCGGCCTGGTCGCGCTCGTCGGCCTGGTGGTGCAGTCGGAGGGCATCGACAGCGCCGCCGACTGGGCGGCGCTGCTGGTCGTGCTGGTGTCCTCCGGCGCGCTGTATCTGCGCCGCCGTCATCCGGTGTGGGTGGGTGTGGCGGCGCTGGCGGCCGTCGGCGCGTACGGGGCGTTGCTGCACCGGCCGGGGCCGATCATGCTGGTCTTCGTCGTGGCGCTCTACACCGTCGTCGACGAGGGCCACCTCGCGCTGGCGATCGGGCTCGGGTTCGCCTCGGTGATCGCCTTCGCCGTCGCGGACGGGCCCAACCGCGTCGGGCCCGCCTCCAATGGAGCGACGCTGCTGCACGCCGGTTGGCTCGTCGCGGTCATCGTCGGTGTGACCCGCAACCGCCGGGCGTACGTCGCGGAGGCGCAGGCCCGGGTGCGCGAAGCCGAGCAGGGCATGCGGGAGGAGGCTCGCCGTCGGGCCACCGAGGAGCGGCTACGCATCGCCCGTGAGTTGCACGACGCGCTCGGCCACCATCTCTCGCTGATCAACGTGCAGGCCAGCGCCGCGCTGCACCGTCCGGATCCCACCCGGTCGGTGCAGGCGCTCACCGCGATCAAGCAGACGAGCAAGGAGACGCTGCGCGAGTTGCGCGCGACGCTGGACGTCCTGCGGCAGGAGAGCGAGGCACCCGCCGCTGCCGTACCCGGCCTGAACCGTCTGGACGAGCTGGTCACGGTGGCCGGGCGGTCCGGGCTGGCGATCCGTGTCGAGGTGACCGAGACCCGGCCGCTGCCGCCGGAGGTCGACCTGGCGGTGTTCCGGATCGTCCAGGAGGCGCTCACCAACGTGGCCCGGCACGCGGGCGCGACCGCCGCCGTGGTCCGGGTCCGACCCGACGGGGACGACGTGCTGATCGAGGTCGACGACGACGGCACCGGTTCACCCGGGCCGCCCGGCAACGGGATCCTCGGCATGGGTGAGCGTGCCCGGTCGCTGGGCGGTTCGCTGACCGCCGGCCCGGGACCGGACGGCGGCTTCCGGGTGCGGGCCCGCCTTCCGTTGCGGCCCGGCACCGTGCCGGCGGGAGTGCCGGCGTGATCCGGGTGCTGCTCGCCGACGACCAGACGCTGGTACGCGCCGGCTTCCGGTCCATCCTGGAGGGCGAGGATGGCATCGAGGTGGTCGGTGAGGCCGCCGACGGCGCCGAGGCGGTGCGCCTAGCCCGGTGGTCACGGCCGGACGTCGTCCTGATGGACATCCGGATGCCCGGACTGGACGGCCTGGCGGCGACCCGCGAGATCACCGCCAACTCCGACATCCGCGTGATCATCCTGACGACGTTCGACCTGGACGACTACGTCTACGGCGCGCTGCGGGCGGGCGCGAGCGGTTTCCTGGTCAAGGACACCGAGCCGGCGGAGCTGATCCACGGCGTGCGGGTGGTGGCCCGTGGCGACGCGCTGATCGCACCGTCGATCACCCGCCGGCTGATCTCCGAATTCGCCGCCCGGGCCCGGCACCCGGACCCGGGCCCACGGTTGAACGCGCTCACCGACCGGGAACGTGAGGTCATGGCGCTGGTCGCGGCCGGCCTGTCCAACGACGAGATCGCGGCGCGGCTGGTGCTGAGCCCGGCCACCGCCAAGACGCACGTCAGCCGGATCATGACCAAGGCGCGGGTCCGGGACCGGGCCCAGTTGGTGATCCTCGCCTACGAGTCCGGCCTGACCGTTCCCGGTTGGCTCGCCCCCGACTGATCGTGCTCGCCGGTCCGGGTCAGCCGGTACGACGGGAGCGGGCCAGGACCAACCCGCCGAGAACGATGCTGACCAGCCCGACCACCAGAGCCACGTAGGCGCCGCCACGTCCGTTGCCGGTACCGATGCCACTGTCGGAGGTCGCCACGACGAGGCCACCGAGGGCGACGCCGATCAGCCCCGCCGTCAGGGCCACGGAGGCTCGGAGTCGCGCGTCGGCGGTGCGCGTGGCGGGGCGGGCCAACGCGAGCCCACCGATGATCACGCCGATCAGCCCCAGCACGCCGGCCACGGAGGCTCCGAGCCGTCCGGCGCTCATCGTGGTGACGCTGGCGGCGGCAAGCAGGTGGTTGTCGTACATGGCGGTTCCCTTCGCTCACGGACGGTGCCGGTGCAGCGTATGGAACCGAAAGGTCACGGGTCGTCATGCCGGAGTTGCCGATGGGCCTACCACCGGGGTTGTACGCGCCGGGGGAGTCGCACCACCCCGGTTGTGCCCGGCGGGCTCCGGCCGTCGCGAGCGCGGCGCCGACCCGCGCCGCCGCCGGCCGTGGCACGGCCGGCGGCAGCACGAGCGGACGGATCAGGAGTACGGAAGCCGGAGCACCGACTGGTTGCCGATGCCCAGGGTGCTGGGGTTGCTGCCGATCGCCGACCAGACCTCCACCCGGACCGTGCCGTTGCTCAGCGCGCCCAACGTTCCGGTTGCCGAGGCGAGGCCGGCGTTCTGGGTGTAGTGCTCGTAGCCGGAGACCGGGTCGGTGGCGAAGTAACGCCACGTCTCGGTCCGTTCCCAGCTGCCGTTGCCGGTCAGGTCGTAGGAGACCCGCACCTGCACGGCGTTACCGACCGCCGTGCCGGCGTCGACGAACAGGTCGAACGTGGTCTGCGCACCGGAGTAGGCGAAATTGAGCCCGGTGGCCGTGAACACCTGCGGGTTGGTGGGCGTACCGTCGTGGTTTCCGTTGGCGGCCGCGACCGTGGTCGTGGCCGCGCCACCGGCGGCTCCCAGACCACCGCCCGGCAACAGGTACCGCGTCGGGTTGCCCGGCGTCGGGGGCGGGGTGGTCGTCGGCGGGGGATCGGTGGGCGTCGACCCCGGGGGTACGCCGCCGGCCGCGTTGCCGCCACTCCAGGTGTACGCCCCGGTGGTGGCCGTCCTGCCGGCGCCGACGGTGAGCGTGGTGCCGTTGGAGAACGTCACCGTGACCGGCGACGCGGTCGGGTTCGACGCCACGTAGGTGCGCGCCCCGTTGCGCGAGAAGACCGCCGACAGCGGGTGGTTGCCGGTGACCGTCGTGTCGACGGTGCCCAACGCCGCGAGGTTGCGGATCCAGTGGAAGGTGTGTGCCCGGCTCTCCCCCTCCTCGGGCGTGTAGCCGGGGTTCGCCCGCAGGTTCGCCAGTGCCGCGTCGCCGTCGCCGAGGGCCTGGAACTGCCAGAGGATGTCCTGCCACACCGTCGGTTGTCCGCCGTTGTTGCGGACCAGCTCGGCGTAGTTGGTCCGCACGTACGCCGGGTTGTTGCCCAGGTAGAGGTGTCCGCCGGTGACGGGTAGCAGGTTGATGCCCTGGATCATCTCCGGCTCGCCGCTGAACCAGGTGGCGTAGGCGCCGCCGTCACCCCAGACCATGCCGACCGTCGAGTGTCCGAAGGCGGCGGGGAAGTTCTGGTCGCTGACGTCGAACCAGTACTCCTGGATGGCGGCGGCCTGGGTGGTGTAGAGGAAGACACCGGCGTCCCGGACGGCGGTGTTGCCGGTGACCTGCCCCCACTGGATCAGGGCGTTGGCGAAGTTCATCCCCTCCGACGAGGACTCCTGGTTGTTGCCGGAGCCGAACGAGCCGTGCCCGGACGCCCAGTCGTGCCCGGCGTAGATGTCGAAGTCACGCAGGTAGGGGAAGCGGGTGTCGCCGCGCTGGTAGTTGTTGGCGTCGCGGATCAGCAGGTCCACCATGCCGCCGTAGCGGCTGGTGGCGGCCCACGCCGGGTCGAACTTGGCCAGCGTCGCGGCGGCGGCGATGTAGTAGCCGTAGTGGAAGTGGTGGTCGTTGAGTTCCTGGTCGGAGCCGTACGACGCCGGGTAGCCGATCAGGGTGCCCCAGTTGCCGTCGTAGTAGAAGACCCTGCTGGTCTTGCCGCTGGACGCGGTGAACCAGTCGGTGAGCGTGCTGCGGATGGCGTTCAGCGCACTGTCGCGCGTCGCGGTGTCGTTGACCAGGTCGGCCACCTCGGCGAGGCGGGCGGCCCGGCCGAGGCCCTTGCCCGTCCAGTACGTGTCGCCGCCCCGCTGGTCCATCGGGTTGGACCGGGCGGCGGCCAGGTGGCCGTTGAGGGTCGCCAGGTCGGCGCCGCTGCCGTCGCCGACGGCCGGCAGCTCCGGGAGGACACCCTGGAACTTCATGGCGGTACGGAACTGGCTGACGCCGGTGAGCACCTTCATCCGCCCGCGCGCCGACGGGTAGGTCGGTGTGATCGCGGTGGAGCCGCTCAGCGACTTCCACTGGTGCGGGTAGAGGCTGACCACCGTCTGCGTGGCGGTTCCCTCCCGGGCGGTGGTGGTGAACGCGTACGTGGTGGTCAGCCCGCTGGTCGCCGGGTTGTAGGAGTAGGAGACCTGGGTGCCGGTCACGTGGGCGTGCGCGTACCGGCCGTAGGTGGTGGCCAGTTCGGCGCGTTCGGTCGCGTTGGCGGTCGGCGGGAGGAGGGCGACGGAGAAGTAACCCCGTCCGGCGAGGGTGGAGGAGATGCGGCCGCCGGCGACGGTCCAGGTGGCGCCGCTGGGGGCGTACCCGACGTAGTCGTGGCCGTTGACCCGGAAGCCGATGGTGGCACCGCTGTTGGACCAGACGTCGGCGGTGCCGCTGGTGCTGATCACCGCGTCCCCGCCGCTGGTCTGGAAGTACGCGAAGGGCAGCCCGTGGCCGATGGTGGCGCGCATGGTCCGTGCGCCGTCACTCCAGTACGGGCTGACCGTCCAGTCGGTCCAGCCGTCGACCTTGACCAGAGGCGCGCCGAGCCCGGCCACGCCGACCCGGATGTCCTGGACGTACGGGTAGTGGTACTCGCCGACGCCGGTCGCGGTGCCGCTGATGGCGGGTGTGGAGTTGGCGGAGAAGCCGAGGCCGTCGGTGAAGGTGTCGTACGAGACGGGGTGGGCGTGCAGCGGTTCGCTGAAGGCGCAGTCGGTGCGCTTCCAGAGCAGTGAGGACCACCAGTCGTTGGTGGGTATCGCGCCGGCGGGGGCGTTGGCGGTGGCGAACTGTCGGGGGTTGGTGGACATCGGCCCGCAGCCGGTGGGGAGCGGGCCGACCGGCGTGGTGGTGTAGCTGCCGGCGCCGACGGGGGCGGCCTCTGCGGGTCCGGTGACGGGGATGGCCAGGCCGCCGACGACCAGAGCCAGAGCGGTGGTGACGGCCAGGGCCCATCGGCGGTGGGGGACGGGAGGTTTCATGGTGCCTCCATCGCGCGCCGGCGCCGGCGGGGGCCGGCTCGACGCCTTCGTCTTAATTGAGGAGAAGGTCTATCGAGAGAGCGCTCTCTCATCCGGCACGGTAATCGAACGCCGAGATTCTCGTCAATGTGTCCAACCGGTTGCGTGCTGATGTCGCGATTTGCCGCCCGAGGCTAACGTCGGCGAGGCGGGGGCGGGGGCGTACTCGAACCCGGCCGGGCCGGTGGCCGCGTGCGCGGGGCGGACAGGTCGTACCAGCGGGTCAGCTCGTTGGCCACGGCGACGCGCACCGGGTCGGGGTTCGCCCAGCTCCAGTTGGGGTGGGCCCGGTTGGTGAGAAGGACGAGCACCAGCCTGCGCTCGGGGTCGACGAGCAGCGAGGTGCCCGTGAAGCCGGTGTGCCCGAAGGTGCCCGGACGACTGAGCCGGCCCATGAACCAGGGCTGGTTGAGCACCACGCCGAGGCCGTGGTCGCTGGTGCGACCCGGTCGCTCGGGGTCGACGGCGGGCAGGCCGACGTTGGCGTTGGTCAGCATCCCCCGCACGGTGCTCTCGGCCAGGATCCGTTGCCCGCCGTAGATGCCGCCGTCGAGCAGGAGCTGGCCGATGACGCCGACCTCCTGGGCGGTGCTGAAGATGCCGGCGTGCCCGGCGACGCCGCCGAGATGGTTGGCGACGTCGTCGTGCACGACCCCGCGCAGCAGCCCGCGCGAGGAGCGAGCGTCGGTGGCGACCATCCGGGCCGCTCGTTCGGCGCTGCTGATCCAGGTGTTCGGGGTGAAGCCGGTCCACCTCAGGCCGAGCGGGTCGGTCAGGCCGGTCTTCAGTGCCTGGTCGAGGGGTTGGCCGGTGACCTTCTCGACAAGCTTGCCGGCGACCATCAGGCCGACGCTGGAGTAGCGGAACACGCGGCCGGGCACGGCGCCGGTGACCAGCGGGGTGGCCAGCACGGCCTTCCACTTCGTGGCGAGGGTGCCCGAGGCGGTGCCGCTGGCACCCACGGGCAGACCACTCGTGTGCGCCAGGAGCATCGCCACGGTGACGGCCGACTTGCCCGCGCCGGTGAACTCGGGCAGATAGCTCACCACCGGCGCGTTCAGGTCGAGGCACCCCTTCTCGACCTGCTGGAGCACGAGAATCGACGTGTAGACCTTCGTGATCGACGCCAGGTCGAAGATCGAGTCGGGGCGCATCCGGACGCGCTGCGCGGCCGGCAGGAGCGTCGGCCCCGCGTCGAAGCGGAGCGCCTCACCGACCGTGGCCTGCGCGCTCGTCTGCCCGCCGGCGAGCGTCAGCGCCACCGCGCCCGCGTACGCCGGGTGCGAGGGATTCTGGGTGGTCGGTCGCAAATGGACGGTGAGGACGCCGGTCAGCCGCTGGCTGACCGGCCCCACCGTGCGACTCAGCGGGACGGCGGGGCGCGCGC
>NZ_JAEVHM010000191.1 GCF_016802865.1 Micromonospora parastrephiae
CCCGCGGAGAGCCCCACCCCGGCGCACCGCCAGCACCCCGGCCGTGGACCGGGAGATCGCTGTGACGATCACGAAGCGGCGGATCGACCCGCCGACCGGCCGGGTCACGGTGGGTAAGGGCCAGTTGGTGCGGATCACCGTCACCTCCGACGTCCCCGACGAGCTGCACGTGCACGGCTACGACCTGGGCGCCCGCCTGCCGGCCGGCACACCCGGCTCGGTGGAGTTCCGCGCCGACAAGACCGGGCTGTTCGAGGCGGAGACGCACGAGACCGAGCTGGTGCTGTTCCAGCTCGTCGTCCGCTGAGCGGTATGACCGCCGCTCCCACGCTGCTGGCGCACGGCGTCGGCGGCCGGCAGGATCTGCCGATCACGCTGCCGCAGCTCGTCGTCGCCGCCGCGCTGACCCTCGTCGTCACCTTCCTCGCGCTGGGCCTGCTCTGGCGCGAGCCACGACTCGACCGGGACGCGGCCGGTGCCCGCCCGGTGCCCCGGTGGCTGGCCGGCCTCGTCGACGCGCCCGCTCTCCGGTGGGCGCTGCGCGGGCTCGGCCTGCTCGCCGCCGCCTGGTTCTGCCTGGGCCTGCTGGCCGGTCCGGACACCGCGGACAACCCGACGGCCGGCGCGCTCTACGTGCTGCTCTGGGTCGGGCTGGCGCCCGTGTCGCTGCTGCTCGGTCCGGTCTGGCGGGCCGTCAACCCGCTGCGGACCCTGCACCTGCTCGCCGCGCTCGCGGCGCGGCGCGATCCGGAGCGTGGCGTCCGGGAGCTGCCGGCCGGCGTCGGGATCTGGCCGGCTGCCGGCACCCTGTTCGGGTTCGTCTGGCTGGAACTGGTCGCACCCGACCGGGCCACCCTGCCGGTCATCACCGTCTGGCTCGCCGGGTACGCGGCGGTCATGCTGGTCGGGGCCACGCTGTTCGGCGCCGGCTGGTTCGACCGGGCCGACCCGTTCGAGACGTACAGCACGCTGATCGGTCAGCTCGCCCCGATCGGCCGGGCCACCGACGGCGAGCTGGTGTGGCGCAACCCCCTCGACGGGATCGCCGGCCTGCGACCGAGTCCCGGACTGGTCGCCGTGGTGGTCGTGCTGCTCGGTTCCACCATGTACGACAGCCTCTCCAACGCCCCCGGCTGGCTGCGCTTCACACAGGAGAACGGCCTGCCCCCGGCGATCACCGGCAGCGTGGGGCTGATCCTGGTCATCGCCGCCGTCGCCGTCGCGTACCTCGCCGCCACCGCGGCCGCGGCCCGCATCGGTCGTGCCGGACCCGCCGAGGGCCGGGGCGTGCCCGGCGAGATCGCCCACTCCATCGTGCCGATCGCGGTGGGGTACGTCGTGGCGCACTACTACTCGCTGCTGATCCTGGAAGGCCAGCGCACCGTCGCGCTGCTGTCCGACCCCCTCGGAACCGGCGCCAACTGGCTCGGCACCGCCGGCTGGCAACCACACACCGGGCTGGTCACCCCCTCCGGCGTGGCCACCCTCCAGATCACCGTCATCATCCTCGGGCACCTGCTCGGCACCCTGCTCGCCCACGACCGTGCCCTGTACCTGTTCCCCCGGGCCAGGGCGGTGGCCGGTCAGTTGCCGCTGCTGGCGTTGATGGTCGCCTACACGGTCGCCGGCCTGCTGCTGCTGTACGCCGGGTAGGGCCGGCTCCGGGCCGCTGCCCTTCGCACGCCACGATGGGGGCGTGAACCCCGATCTTCAGCGCTATCTCGGCGACTGCTCGCGACGCCCGGGACGTACTCGGCGACGACCTGGTCGGCGCGTACGCGGCCGGCTCGGTGGGGCTCGGCGCGTACCAGGCCGGCCGCAGCGACATCGACGTGGCGCTGGTCTGCGCCGGCCCGCTGACCGAGGCGGCCAAGCGGGCGCTGGTGGCGCGGCTGCGGCACGAGGCGCTGCCCTGCCCGGCGCGCGGCTTGGAACTGGTCGCCTACCGACGCGCGGTGGCCGCCTCCGGGACCCCGGAGCCCGGCTTCGAGGTCGAGCTGAACACCGGGGCCACGATGCCGTTCCGATGCACCCTCGACCCCGCCGACCGGCCCGCCGGCGACGGCCGGTTCTGGTACGGGCTGGACCGCAGCATCCTGCACCAGAGCGGGCTGCCGCTGCTCGGACCGCCGGCGGGGGAGGTCTTCGCCGACCTGGCCCCGGCCGACCTGCGCCGCCTGCTGATCGAGGCGCTGTCCTGGTGGCTCGCGCTACCGACCCCGCCGGACGAACGGCCCGCACCCGGCGCGAGGACGCCGTCCTCGGCGCCTGCCGCTCCCTGGTGCGTCACCGCGACGGCGTCTGGCTGTCGAAGATCGCCGCCGGGCAGCGGGTGGTCGACGCCGGCGACCCGTCGGAGGTGGTTCGTCAGGCGATCGCCGCGCGACACGGTGGACCGCCGCCGACGGGCGGTCAGGCGCGTGCCTTCCAGCAGCGGGTGCGCGACGAGATCGCCGGTGAGTGAGCCGCCCTCCGTCACCGCACCGGGCGGGCCTGGAGCGAGGCGAAGAGCAGGTTGAGACCCTCGGTCATGGTCGGGTGGGTGATGACCGCGTCCCGTAGGGCGGTCCACGGCATCCCGGCGAGCATGGCCAGCTGCACCGAGGTGATCACCTCCCCGGCCTCGGCGCCGAGCAGTGCCGCGCCGAGGATCTTGTCGGTGCCGGCGTCGATCACCGCCTTCCACATGCCCTCGGTCTGCCGCAGGGTTCGCGCCCGGGGGATCGCGGCGACGGGCAGGCGCGCGACCTGGATGTCGTACCCGGCGCGCGCGCCTCGGTCTCGGTGAGCCCGACCCGCGCCAGTTCCGGGGTGGTGAAGACGGTGTACGGAATCAGCCGCCCGGCGGTGCTCCGACGCTCGCCCGCGAGGTTCGCCCGAATGATCCGGTAGTCGTCCAGCGAGGCGTGGGTGAATTGTGGGCTGCCGGCGACGTCCCCGGCCGACCAAGTCCGCTCGGCGGTGGTACGCAGGTACTCGTCGACCACCACGAAGCCCCGCTCGTTGAGCTGGACGCCGGCGACGTCCAGGCCGAGCCCGTCGGTGACCGGTGCCCGGCCGGCGGCCACCAGCACGTCGTCCCCGGTCACCAGGGTGCCGTCGTCCAGGGTCACCCGGGCGGTGCCGTCGGCGTCGCGGTCCACCCGGGCGACCGACACGGCGACACGTACGTCGATGCCGTCGTCGAGGAAGACCCGCATCACCGCGTCGCCCACGTCGGGATCCTCGCGGCTGAGCAACTGCGGGGCGCCCTCGATCACGGTCACCGTGCTGCCGAACGACGCGAACATCTGCGCGAACTCCACCCCCACGGTCCCGCCGCCGAGCACCACCAGCCGGGCCGGTATCCGGTCCAGGCGCAGCAGCCTGTCACTGGTCAGCACCCCGGCCTCGGCCAGTCCGGGCACCGACGGCAGGTGTGGACGGGTACCGGTGTTGATCACCACGTCGGCGCCGCGCAGCAGTCGTTCGCCGCCGTCGGCCAGCGCCACGCGCACGGTTCGGGGGCCGACGAACCGGGCCTCACCGATCACCAGGTGCAGGCCGGACTCGAGGAACTGCTGCCGGTTGGCGGCCACCATCCCCTCGACGACGTCCTGCTTGTGCGCGCGCAGCAGGTCCACATCGACCCGACCGCCCTCCACCACCAGGCCGAGCGTGGCCGCATTGCGCAGCTGGCGGGCGGCCCGAGCGCTGGTCACCAGTGCCTTGGTCGGGATGCACGCGACGTTGATGCAGCTGCCGCCGATCATGCCGCGTTCGACCATCGCCACCCGCCCGCCGGACCGGGCGACATCCATGCTCAACGTCTTGCCGGCCTTGCCGCCGCCAACGACGAGCAGGTCGAACTCCTCCGGTCGGTCGGTCACCGGGCGCTCCTCTCGGTCGCCGGAACGGGCCGGCGGGCCGCCACCGGTGCGCGGCGGCCCGCCCAGCCTGCCAGCTCCGAGGAGACCGCCGACCCGGTTCCGCGCAGAATCCGCCCGGGGCAACCCTGAACGCCGTCGGCCCGCGCCTACCGCTCCCACCCCGATCAAGTGATGAGAAGTAGGGTGCCAGGGCCGTTCCTGACCTACTTCTCATCACCTGGTCAGTGACGCTCGCCCGGCCGCACGTCGAGTGGTGTCCTGGGAAGACGTTGTGCGAAGTCGCTCCGGACCGGGCTGGCCGCCGTCGAGGTCAGTGCCGGACGGCGCCGTTGTCGCTGATCGGCTGTCCGAAGGGCAGGAACGGCACCGGCGTCGGCGCGTCGGTGCCGCCGTGCCGTGGGTAGGCCGGCCCGGCGTCGTCGGCGGGCGCCTGCGACGCTGGCGTACGGTCGGTGGACGCCTCCGGCTCGTCCTCGACGCCCGACCGGCTCGGCTGTTCGGCGTGGGCCTGGTCGCCGCCGGGATACCCGACGCGAGCCGGACCCTCGCTGGGCTGCTCGACGCGAACCTGGTCGTCCGCAGGCTGCTCGACATGAGACTGGTCGTCGGCAGGCTGCTCGGCGCGAGCCTGGTCCGGCGCAGACTGGTCCAGCGCAGGTTGATCGGCACCGGTCCGGTCAGCGCTGTGCCGGTCCACGATGGGCCGGTCCACGATGGGCCGGTCGAGAGCGGGCCGGTCGAGGGTGGGCCGGTCCAGGGCAGGTCGGTCGGAACGGCCACCCACCATCGGGTACTCCGCGGTCTCCGTACCGCCGGCTGCCGCGGCCATCACCGCGGCGGCGGCCAGGTCGGCCACCCGCTTCGCCTCCCTCTGCACCCGGGCACGCACCTCCTTGGCGTGCCGCTCGGCGGAGTCCCCGGCACGCCGGGCCTCGTCCAGCCGGGCGCTCTCGGCGGTGAGATCCCGGCGGACCTCGCTGAGACGCTGCTGCATGCGGGACAGCTCGTTCTCCAGCGTCTCGCCCTCCTCGCGGATCTCGGCGAGCTGCTGGCGCGCGGTGTCCAACTCGGCGTGCAGCTGTCCGGCCTCCTCCCGGCGCTCCGCGATCTCCTCCTGCAACGCGGTGAGCTGCTCCTGGTGACTCGCGGCCTGCTCGTCGGCCCGGTTGCGCAGCTCGGTCACATGCTGCTGCGCCTCAGCCAGCAGCGCGGCGATCTGTTGCTCGGTGGCGCTGCGCTGCTCGGCCAACTCCTGCTCCGCGGCGGCCTGCTGCTCGGCGACCTCCTGCTCGGCGGCGGTCCGCCGTTCGTTGACCTCCCGCTCCATGCCGGCCTGCCACTGCGCCATCTCCTGCTGGTTCTTGGCCCGGGCCGCCTGTAGCTCCTGCTGGATCTGGGTACGGGCCGACTTCATCAACGCGTCGGCGGCCACCCGGGTCTGGTTGAGCTGCTGCGCGCTCTGCTCGGTGATCCGCTTCGCCTCGTGCTGGGCGCGCTCGTGCGCGGCCTCACCGTCGGCGCGCAACTGCTCCGCGTGCTCGCGGATTGCGGTCAACTCGGCCTCGGCCAGGTTGCGTCGCTCCTCGTATGCCTGCTCCTGCTCGGCGCGCCGGGTCGCGACCTCCTCCGCGAGGTCCTGGCGTGCCTGGGCGGCGCGTTCGCGGGTGTCGATGAGAATCCGCTCCGCCTCGGTGCGCAGCTCGTTCGCCCGGTCGGTGGCCGACTCGACGATCATCGCGGCCTGCTTCTCGGCGAGAGCCATTATCTCGCCGACCATCGGCCCCAGATCCTGGAACGACGCCCGGTCCACCTGCACCGGTTGCTCCTGCAACGCGGCCAGCTCGGCACGTAGGCGCTGCACCTCGGCGGTCAGTTCACGGACCCGGACGGCCGAGCGTCCGTGCTCCTTGCTGAGCATGGTGAGCTGGCCGTCGAGCTGCTCCAGGTGCCGATCCACCTGGCGTTTGTCGTAGCCGCGCAGGGCGAGCTCGAAGCTCGGCCGCGAGGCCGCATCGTCGCGTACTGCGAGCGGCTCAGCGCCGATGGACATGCACCATCCTCCGTACGATCGGGCGCCAGGGCCGGCGGTCCGTGAGTGTGGCGCAACGCTACCGCCGAGCCCACCCCCGTGCGAAGCCCCGCCCCATCACGGACCTGCGCCACCGCCCCCCACCCGGTCATCATGGACTTGTGGTGCCGGGAAGATAGGGATCCGCGAGCTTTGTCACCCACCACAACTCCATGATCGACGCGGTAGGGGTGGCGCGGCGCGGGGTCGACCGGGGGTTAGCGGCGGCGGGCTACTAGGACGGTGTCGTGGAGGGTGAGGGGAGTGCCTTCGGGGTCGGTGGCGGGGCGGGGGCGGGCCTCGGCGGTCAGGACCTCCCAGCCGGACGGGTCCAGGGCGGCGGCGACGTCCTCGGCGGTGTACATCATGTCCGGCAGGTGCAGCCGGCGCGCCGACGTCCACAGGTCCGACGGGTGGTGCCCGACGATCAGCAGGGTGCCGCCCGGGGTGACCGCGGCGGCCAACCGGGCGAACAGCTCCCGCCGCTGCGCCGGAGGCAGGTGCATGAACTGCGCGGACACCAGGTCGTACGCCGATTCGGCCGGAGGCTTGTCGCGCAGGTCGGCGTGCGCGAACTCGATCCGGTCGCCGACACCGGCGGCGTCGGCGTGCTCGGCGGCACGGGCCAGCGCCGTGGCGGAGATGTCCACCGCGGTCACCCGCCAGCCCCGCTCGGCCAGCCACACCGCGTCGGCGCCCTCGCCGCTGCCCACGTCCAGCGCCCGCCCGGGGCTGAGGTCGGCGACCTCGGCGACCAACTGCGGGTTCGGCCGACCGCTCCACACGGCCGGCTTGGACCGGTAGCGCTCCTCCCACGCCGGCTCCTCGAACGCCGTGGCGATCATCCGCCGGTACGCGGTCACCGCCGCGCGGGTGTCCTCGGCGATCAGGTCGGCGTTGATCGCCGCGCCGGCGGTGAGGCCCGCCGCGGCGGACGCGATGACCTGACCACGGATGTCGGCCACGTTGCCGGCCACCCAGACGCCCGCGACGGTCGTCGCTCCGGTGGCGTCGGCCGGGATCTGGGTGCCGATGACGTGCCCGCCCATCGTCACCTCCTCCGGCGCGAGGCCCAGCCCGACCAGCAGGTCCGCGCGCGGAACCGTCCGGGTCGCGACGACGACCGCGTCGAGCGCCACCACCCGGCCGTCGGCGAGTCGTACGCCGGACAGCGCGTCCCCGGTCACCTCCACCGCGGCGACGGGTCCCGGCACCACGGCGATGCCCCGCGCGGCGAGCCGTTCGGCGGCCTCCTCGTCCGGGGCGGGGGCGTCGTGCAGCAGGAGCAGAACGTTCGAGCTCCACTGTCGCCACATCTCGGCCTGGTGCACGGCCATCGGCCCGGTCGCCAGGACCCCGATCCGCCGGTCCTGGACCTCCCAACCGTGGCAGTACGGGCAGTGCAGCACGTCACGGCCCCACCGCTGTGCCAGCCCGGGCACGTCGGGCAGTTCGTCGGCCAGTCCGGTCGCCACCAACAGCCGGCGGGCCCGCACCGCGCTCCCGTCGTCGAGCGCGAGTTGGAAGACGTCGTCGTCGCGGGTCGCGGCCTCCACCCGTCCGGTGCGGAACTGTCCGCCGTATCCGGCCACCTCGGCCCGCCCGACCCCGAGCAGCTCGCCCGGCGGCGTCCCCTCCCGCCCCAGGTAGTTGTGCACGTGGTCGGCCGGCGCGTTGCGTGGCTCACCGGAGTCGATCACCAGCACCGACCGTCGGGCCCGACTCAGCGCCAGGGCTCCGCTGAGCCCTGCGGCTCCGCCGCCCACCACCACCACGTCGTATGTCTCGTCCACCGGTCTCTCCCTCTGTCTGTCGGCTGAGCCCACCATCCGTCGCCGCCCGGCAGGTGGCAACTATCCTTGCCGTTATGGCAAACGAGGACTCCGCCGCGCTGGCGGCCGTCGGCCCCCGGTTGCGCGCCCTGCGCCACCAGCGCGGGACCACGCTGACCCAGCTCGCCGACCTGACCGGCATCTCGGTCAGCACCCTGTCCCGGCTGGAATCCGGCAGCCGCCGGCCCACCCTGGAGCTGCTGCTCCCGCTGGCCCGGGCCTACCAGGTGGCGCTGGACGAACTGGTGGACGCCCCCGCGACCGGCGATCCCCGGGTACGCCCCAGACCGATCGTCATGCACGGTGTGACGTACCTGCCGCTGACCCGCCGACCGGGCGGCGTGCAGGCGTTCAAGCAGATCTTCCCGCCGGATCCATCCGCCGGTGGGCGGATTCCGCAGGCCCACGAGGGGTACGAGTGGCTCTACGTGCTCTCCGGCCGGCTGCGCCTGCTGCTCGGTGACCGTGATCTCACGCTGACGCCGGGCGAGGTGGCCGAGTTCGACACCCGGGTCCCGCACCTCGTGTTCAACCCGGGCCCCGGCACCGCCGAGGCCCTCAGTCTCTTCGGGCCACAGGGGGAGAGGCTGCACGTCCGTGCCCGCCCCGCCACGCCCGACAACAAGGAGCGGTGATCGACACGAGATCGGTCCAGCCGGCGGGCGGATCAGCGCGGCGCGGCCATCGGCGGTGTCGACGGCCCGAAGGTGGTCAGGAACCGGTCCCGGAAGGTGTCCATCGGCCACACCGGAGCATCCGGTCCCGGCCGCAGCCCCGACTGCCAGCCCCAGCTCCCGACCCGGTCCAGCACCGCGGGATCGCGGGCGACGATGGTGATCGGCACGTCCCGGCTGGCCCCCTCGCCGGTGACCACCGGCGCGGGCTGGTGGTCGCCGAGGAAGACCAGCACCAGGTCGTCATCCCCGTAGGTCTGCACGTAGGAGATCAACGTCTCCAGGGAGTACGCGATGGCCTGCCGGTAGCCGGCCCGGGCCCGGCCGGTGTCCCGGTCGTCGGCGTCGCCGCTGTCCTCGCCCCCGGCCGCCGCGTCGTGGTAGACCGAGCCGTCGCCCACCTGGTCCCAGCCGATCATCCGGGGCACCGCCGTCCACGGGGAGTGGCTGGAGATCAGTGGGATCTCCGCCATGATCGGGCGGTCCGCGTCGGCGCGCACCGTCCGCTGGAAGAACGACAGCGTGTACTGGTCGGGCATTGGCGCGTAGCTGAACTTCGGCCCCCGGTAGCCGAGCGCCCCGGCGTCGTAGTAGCGGTCGTAGGAGAAGAAGCCCTGCTCCGGCCAGGGTTGGGTGGCCGCCGGCAGCACCCCGACGGTCTGCCAGCCGGCCCGGCGGAACGCGCCGTTGAGGGTGAGCCGGTCACTGGCCAGCAGGCTGCGGTGTCGCTGCTCGTTGTCCGTCCACAGACCGGACAGCAGGGTGTCGTGCGCCAGCCAACTGCCGCCGCCGAAGGTGGGGGAGGTGAGAAAGCCGCTGCGGGCGTCGTACCCGGCGGCGCGCAGCCGCTCGGTTCCACCGTCGAGCACCATGTTGACCTGCGGCGCCAACTCCGGGTCCTCCACGGCGTCACGACCGTAGCTCTCCACGAACGCGAGGAGGACGTCCTTGCCGCGCAGCCCGGTGAGCAGTTGTTCACCCGGGACGTCCTGGAACGGGTCGGCGGCGATCTGGGCGGTGAACTGTCCACGGTCACGCAGCCGCGCGTCCACCTGCTCGGCGTGCGCGCCGACCAGCGCGGTGGCCCCGGCGTCGGCCACCGGCACGCCCGGGACGATCCGTACCCCCGCGACGGCGCAGACCACCCAGGCGACGGTCAGCGCCGCCACCACCCTGGTCGCCGCCCGCTCGTGGTGGACCAGCAGCGCCGCCAGCCGGCGCAGCGCCACGGTCACCATCGACAACAGCACGCCGATCAGCAGCACGGCGCCGACGGCCGCGCCGACCGCGCCGGCCCGGCCGGCCGAGTCCCGGACGAAACCGAACGCGTCGTCCAGCAGCAGCCAGTCCAGCACCAGGTCGAACGGCCGGTCGAGGGCCGTGCGGAAACCCAGGTCGGCCAGCTTGATGATGGCCAGCAGGCCGAGCAGCGGCCCGACCACGGCCACCACCACCCGCCGGGGCCGCGCCGGCAGCGCCAGCAGCAGCGCGGCGACGAGCAACCCCTCCAGCGGGATGCGCAGGAACGCGCCGGGCGTCAGCTCGCCGAGCCGGTCCGGGCCGACCAGGACGGCGTACACCAGCACCACCGCCAGCACCGTGCCCACCGGACCCAGCGCCCGCCGCGCACGGCCGCGCCACGACGGCGTACACCAGCACCACCGCCAGCACCGTGCCCACCGGACCCAGCGCCCGCCGCGCACGGCCGCGCCACGCAG
>NZ_JAEVHM010000192.1 GCF_016802865.1 Micromonospora parastrephiae
TGGGTGACGACCTCGGAGCCGACCTCGAACGACACGTGCTCCGGGTGGTCGACGAACACCCCGTAGCCGGCGCTGCTGAGATAGAACGGCACGTTCTTGTACGCCTGCTCGCTGGCCGTGCCGCCGTCGGCGTTCCAGATGTCGACGGTCTGGCCGTTCTTGACGAACGGGCCGAAGCGCTCGCCCAGCCCGTACACCGTCTCGCCGACGCCCAGCGCGAGCCGCTCGTGGACGTGCCGGCGGCCCTCGGCGTCGGTGACGACGCCGATGCTGCGTCCGGTGGACGCGGTGACCAGACGGTCGCCGTGCAGGAACTCGACCCGCCAGCCGTCGACGAGCGCGACGCGGGCGGTCAGGTCGCCGGTGGTCAACGACGCGCTGAGGCCGGTGACGTCCACGGTGACCGGGTGCGCGTCGTCGGTGGTCAACCCGAAGTGCGGTTCGCGGGGCAGCCCGCCGGTGTGGTGGGCGATGGTGACCCCGACGACGCCGGGGGCGGGGGAGAAGAACCGGACGGTGACCACGGGCCGGTTGAGGGTGTCGCCGCGTCCGGTGATCTGACCGGTCGGCGCGAAGACGGTGAAGCCGCGTTCGTCCGGCTCGATCGACTCGACGGTGCCGGGGCGCAGGACACTGACACCGGGGCGCAGTTGCCAGTACCCGTCGGTGAACTTCACTTCTCGGCTCCTGCCGTGATGCCGCGCGCGAGGGTGCGCTGGAAGATGAGGAAGAAGAGGATGGCCGGGACCAGGCTGATCAGCGCGCCGGCGTTGGTGGTCGGAGCGTCCATCAGCCGGTCGCCCTGCAACGACGCGAGCGCGACCGGGATGGTCTGCGTCTGGTTGTCGATGAGCATGACCAGCGGGATGAGGAACTCGTTCCAGGTCCAGATGAAGAAGAAGATGAGCAGCACCGCGAGGGTGGGCCGCAGGTTGGGGAAGACCACCCGCCACAGCACCGTCCACTTGCCGGCGCCGTCGAGCGCGGCGGCCTCCAGCAGCGAGCGCGGGAACGTCCCCATGACCGAGGCCAGCAGGTAGGTGCCGAACGCGCTCTGGATCACGGTGAAGATGATGATCACCGAGAGTTGGGTGTTGTAGAGGCCGATCTCCTTCGCCACGTAGTACAGCGGGTAGATCAGCGCCTCCTGCGGCAGCATGTTGGCCAGCAGGAACAGCCCGACGATCCAGAGTCGCCCGCGGACCCGACCGATGCCCAGGGCGTACGCGTTGAGCAGTGACACGGCCACGCCGAGCACCGCCACGGAGCCGGCGATGAGCGCCGAGTTCCAGAGCTTGAGCGGGAAGTTCACCTCGGTCCAGTACGTCCGCAGACCCTTGGTGTAGAACTCCGTCGGCCAGCTCAGCGGACCACTCGACGAGTAGTCGCCCGGCGATTTGAACGCGTTGAGCAGCATGAACGCGAACGGCACCAGCATGACGAGCGCGCCGAGGGTGACCAGGGTGAGCACCACCCAGCGGCTCACGCCACGGTGGTGCCGATCGCGTACGGGCCGGCGGGCCGGCGCGGGGGCTTCGGTGATTATGACGGCCATCTCAGAACCCCCGGTCCCGGCGCTCGCTGCGGGCCTGCATCCAGATGAAGACCCCGGCGACGACGATGATGATCACCGTGAGCACCGTGGAGATCGCGGAACCGTAGCCGACCTGGAGCTTCTTGAAGAACGTGTAGTACGCGAAGTACGACGGCACGTTGGTGGCGTTCTCCGGGCCGCCCCGGGTCAGTGCGAAGATCGGCCCGAACACCTTCAATGCGGCGATGGTGCAGGTCAGGGCCACCACGAAGGTCTCCGGCCGGATCTGCGGCAGGGTGATCGCCCGGAATCGGTGCAACCAGTTCGCGCCGTCGACCTCGGCCGCCTCGTACAGCTCGGGGTCGACCCGCTGGAGCGCCGCCATGAAGACGACCACGGGGTAGCCGATCTGCACCCAGATCATCACCGCCATCACGACCGGCAGTGCGGTGCCCGGGTCGCCGAGCCAGTCGTGGCGTAGCGCGCCGAGACCGACCGCGTCGAGCAGGCTGTTGAACGCGCCGTCGGGGCGCAGGATCCAGCCCCAGACGATGCCGGCCACCACGACGGGCAGCACCTGCGGGAGGTAGAACGCGGCCCGCAGCGCGGCGGCCGTGCGGGGCTTGAACCGGCGGCCGATGACGTCGAAGAGCACCGCGGCGAGCAGCAGCCCGAGCAGGGTGGGCACCACGACCATCGCGACGATCATGGCGATGGTGTTGCGGAACGACGCCCAGAACACGTCGTCGTGCAGCAGCTGCTGGTAGTTGTCCAGGCCGACCCACCGGGGGTCGCCGATGCCGGACCACTTGGTCAGCGACAGGTAGAGGGTGCCGACCAGTGGTGCGCCGATGACCAGGATGAACAGCACCGCTCCGGGGAGCAGGTAAAGCCAGTACGCCGCGTTGCGGCCGCGAGGTCTGCGGCGGGACGCGGGAGGGGTGGGGGTCGCCGCCGGTTGGGTGGCGACGACGGTCTCGGAGACTGCCATGGAAGATCCTTCCCGGCGGGGCGGGCGGCGCGCCGGTCGTGCCGGTCGCGCCCGCCGCTCGCCGTCTCACTTGCCGGTGATCTCCTTGACGCCATCGGCGTACGGCTTGGCGATCGTGTCGAGCACCTGGTCAGGGGACTTGGACCCGTTGATCAGGCCCTGGAAGCCGCCGACCAGCACGTCGTAGTAGCCGGGCACCGGCCAGTCCGGGTAGAAGGCCAGGCCGTCCTGCTTGCTGACCGCGTTGAAGTCCTCGATCAGCTTGCGGTCCTTCGGGTCACTGATCTTCGCTGGGTCACCGGCCACCGGGACGCCACCGTTGTTGCCGATCAGGTCCTGGATCTCCGGACGCAGGGTGATGTCGATGAAGTCGTACGCCAGGCTCTTGGCCTTGCTGTTCTCCGGGACCACCCAGAGGTTGCCGGAGGAGCCGGCCTGCAGGGTGTTGCCCGGGAAGAGGAACGTGTCCCAGTTGGCCTTCATCTCGGCCTTGAACCGGCCGTACCACCAGCTGCCCGAGACGATCATTGGCACCTTGCCGCCGATGAAGGCGGTGCCCATGTCCTCGGCCTTGAGGCTCGCCGAGTCCTTGGCGATGTAGCCCTTCCGTACCCACTCGGCGAAGGTGTCCGCACCGTACTTCAGCGGGTCGGCCTTGAAGTCCACCGGGTTCTTGTAGAGCTGGTAGTTGTCGACGAACTGCCGGTCGGCCCTGGACAGGGCCAACTGGTAGAAGAGCTGCCCGGCCGGGTACTCGGCGCCCGCCATGCCCAGCGGGGTGACGCCCTTGCCGACGAAGGTGTCCATCGCGGCGGTCATCTCGGCCATGCTGGTGGGCACCTTGACGCCGTTCTGCTGAAACAGGTCCTTGTTGTAGTAGACCGTGACGTACTCGCCGTAGTTCGGGACGCCGAACCAGTTGCCCGAACCCATCACGCCCTTGTCGCTGTACCGGGCGGTGGTCTGCAGGCTGGGGCTGAGCTTGCCGGCCCAGCCGCGCTTGTCGGCCTCGGCGCTCAGGTCGGTGAGCAGGCCCTGGGAGGACAGCAGGCCGGCGGTGGCGTTGCCCTTGTTGTACTCCATGATGTCCGGGCCTTCGGACGAGTTGATGATCATGCCGGCGTTCTGCTGGATCTGCTCGAACGCCTTGCGCTCGAAGCGCACCTCGACGCCCGGGTGCTCGGCCTTGAAGATCTCGATGGCCCGGTTCCAGCCGACCCCCATGGCGCTGTTCTCGCTCTCGTAGTGCCAGAGCTTGAGGGTCTTGGCCCCGCTGTCGTCCTCGCTGTCACCACCGCCGCACGCGGCCACGGTGGTCGTCGCGGTCGCCGCCAGGGCGATCGCGGCGACGATCCGGCGGAATCGCTGCATTGCTATCCTCCTCGTTGAGTATCGAGCCCGGTACTTCACTGGGTCCGTCGTCGCGTTGCAGCGCGACGGCGGGCCGTCTTCGCTGGTCAGCCCCCACCCGTCGGCGACGGTTCGGAGGTGACCAGGGCCGCCCGTCGCGGCGCGGCGGTCGATCCCCGGATCTCCAGCGCGCACGGCAGCAGCTGCTGGTGGCGCGGGCCGCCGGGGCCGTCCAGGTGGCGCAGCAGCGCCTCGATCGCGATGCGGCCGAGCGCCGACCCGGGGGACGTCATCGCGGTCAGCGCCGGGGTGGCCAGTTCGGCGACCTGCGGCGAGGTGACCATCGAGACGACCGAGACGTCGTCGGGCACCGACAGCCCGCGACCGGTCAGTTCGCCGAGAATGCCGAAGATCGCGGTCTCGTTCATGGCCAGCACGGCGGTCAGCTCCGGGGCCTGCGCGAACGCGGCAGCCAGGGCGGCCCGCCCACCTGCGGCGCTGTCCTCGGCCGCGATCATCACCGGCTCCAGGCCGTGTCCGGTCATCGCCGAGACGAAGGCGTCCCGGGTGCGCAGCGCGGGGCCGTAGCCGGTGGCCAGCGTGGCGGCGGAATGGTTGACGTAGACGATCCGCCGGTGCCCCAGCCCGACCAGGTGCGCGACGGCCTCCCGCACGGTCTGCTCGAAGTCGATGTCGACGTAGGAGAGCGCGCTGGTGTCGCCGGTGCGACCGATGAGGACCAGCGGTACGCCGGCCTCCTGGAGCACGGTGACCCGCTCGTCGGCGAGCTGCACCTCCATCAGCACGACGCCGTCGAGCATCCGCTGGGTGGCCAGCCGCCGTAGGTCGTCGAGGTTGCCGCCGCCGACCGGCGAGAGCACCAGGTGGTAGCCGGCGGTGCTGGCCGCGGCGGCGGCGCCGGTGACGAAGGCGGTCTCGGTCGCGCCCAGGCCGCGCTCGTCCATCGGCATCAGCAGGCCCAGGATCCGGCTGCGCCGGCTGGCCAGGCCGCGGGCCATCGCGTTGGGCTGGTAGTCGAGCTCGGCCATGGCGGCGAGCACCTTGTCCCGGGTGGCCTGGGAGATCGGGCGGGCACCGGTGAGCACGTACGACACGGTGCTGACCGAGACGCGGGCGAGGCGGGCGACGTCGTGCATGGTGGCCACCGCGCACCTCCTCCGGCCAGGCGTGGGACCGCTCCCGAATCTTCGTCGAAGCGTTTCGACGAAGCGGTTCGACAGACGCTAGGCCAGCTGTTACGGCGACGTCAATAGCCGCTGTCGAAAAGAATTCAGAGGGCGCGCGGCAGCCCCGCCCAGCCCGCGCTGGGGCCGCACCGGTCGGTCGGTCGCACATGATCGTCGCGGCCAAGATCCGCGCAACATCGGGGATGTTGCTGCCTCCCGCCCGCCAGAGGCAGCAACATCCGGGAAGTTGCGCGGATCTTCCTCGCCGATCCAGGGGTGCGATCTTGGGCGTGGGGCGTGGGGCGTGGGGCGCGGTGGTCGAGCTCAGGACAAATCGAACAGCGCGGCGGCGCTGTCCCAGCAGACCGCGCGCAGCCAGTCGTCGCCCAGATCCAGTCGGGCCAGGCCGGTCACCTGGTCGGCGTACGGGTAGGGGAGGTTCGGGAAGTCGCTGCCCAGCAGCACCTTGCCGGCCAGCCCCAGCTCGCGCAGTCGCGGCAACTCGTCCGCGGGGAAGGGGACGAACTGATCGAAGAAGGGCGTGAACGCCATGGTGGTGTCCAACCGCACCCGCTCGTACGCCTCCGCCAGGTCGAGGAAGGCCCGGTAGTCCGGGGCGCCGAGGTGGGCCACCACCGCGGTCAGCCGAGGGTGGCGGGCCAGGAGAGCGGCGAACGGGTCGGGCCCGGTGTGCGCGGTCCCCACCGGGGCGTGACCGGCGTGCACGACCACCGGCACCCCCGCGTCGGCCAGCATCCCCCAGACGGGGTCCAGCGCCGGATCCGTCGGCGCGAAGCCGCCGACCTGTAGGTGCACCTTGAACAGTTGGGCGCCACCGGCGAGCGCCGCCTCGACGTACCCGACGACGTCCGGCTCCGGGAAGAACGTGGCCGAGGCCAGGCAGCCCGGGGTGTCCCGGGCGAAGTCCAGCGTCCAGCGGTTGAGCTCCGCCGCCATGCCCGGCCGGTGCGCGTACGCCAACGCGCTGAACGCCCGCACGCCGAGCCGGCGCAGGTGCGCGACCCGGTCGGCGTCGCTCCACCGGTAGCGGATCGGCCACTCGGTGCCGACCAGAGGGCCGGCCGCGTCGAAGTACGCCCACACCCGGCGCAGCAGTCGCGGCGGCAGGAAGTGCACGTGCACGTCGGCGAGCCCCGGCAGCCCCAGCGCGCGCCAGAAATCCGGCACCCGCTCGTCAGCTTCGGGCGGTGGCTGCGTGGCCGGGTCGGTCATATCTCGATGTTGAACCTTTGCAGCACCGACGGCGCGACGAGGCCCGCCGTGGCGAGCACCGCCACGACGGTCAGCACGGCGCGCAACACGACCACCTCGGCCTTGCTTCCGGTACGCAGGGCGATGCCGTTCGGCAGGCCGATCATCGTCCACATGCGTCGCTTGATCGGGATCGGCCAGAGGATCGGCACGCCGGCCCGGGTGATCATGTCACCGAGGATGTGCACGAAGCAGCCCACGCCGACGGCGGTGCCGATCAGTGGATAGCCGCGCCCGCCCGGGAGGTTGGCGAAGGTGAACCAGGCCGCCCCGGCCGACGCGAGGGTGATGATCACCCAGCCGGCCCGCTCGGCCCACTCGTCGAACAGCCCGCGCATCGCGAGGCCGAACATGAAGAACAGGATGGTGATCACCGCCCACTTGCCGTACGCGGCGCAGAGCGCGGTGGTACCCCATCCGACCAGAACCGTGAACGGAAGCGTGTGGGTCAGCGTCCGGTGCCCGTTGTTGCGGCGGGGATCCTTGCTGAGTTTCGTGGCGTAGTAGACCCCGAGGGAGATTTTCTCCATCACCTCGGCGGCGAAGAGCGAGAAGACCCCGAAGGTGCGGGCCACGGTCGCGCCACCCTGGTTGCGGGTCACCTTGCCCGACATGTCGAGGTCGGGAAAGAGCGCGCCACCCGCGCACACCGCGGTGCCCACCGCCAACGCGAGCGGCGACTGGTGGTAGTCGGCGAACTGGTCCAGCGCCCAGGACCCGGCCAGCCACACCGCCGCGCCGGACAGCGCGTGCGACGGTCCCATCATCTCGGCTCACCCTCCCCAGGGATCTTGAGCGCCCAAAACTACGCCACTGTAGTCAGCGCCGGTGCCGCAGGGGCAGCACCCGGACGATCCACACAGGACGGTGTCAGGAAGCAGGAGTGAAGCTCTGCCGGATCATCGGCAAGTATGCCGCGTTGACCTGCCAGTCGAACTCTTTTGTCAACCACGAGACGGTGTAGGAACGTACGGCCGAGGTGTTGGCCAGCAGGCGGAAGCTGTGCACCTGCTCGCCGGCGGCGTTCTCCCACCCGCACTCCCACACCGCGCCGCCCTCGAAGATGTCCATGGGGGAGATGTCCACCTTGCGGTAGCCGGGCAGCGCCTCGCCGCGGGTGAGCCGAGCCTCCTCGGCCCTCCAGTACGCCAGCGGGTCGATTCGCGGCGGCCCCGCCTCGACGCTGAGCACCCGGGCCCCGTCGACCTCGCGGAAGCAGGTCGCCGCGCCTTCGGTCCAGCGTGCCCAGCCCACCGGGGCTGCGATCCGGAACCCGTCCGGGTCGTCGTGCCAGGTCCAGCCCTCGCGTAGCGCGTACCGCCCGTCGGCCGCCGGCGACACCGACGCCACCGGAGTCGCCGTCGGAGGCGGAGGCGTCGCACAGGCGAACGCGGCCGGCCGGGCGGTGGCCGCGCCACCCCCGGAACCGGACGGCGGAGTCCGCTCGGTGTCCCGGGTCGACAGCGCCACCGTGACGCCGCCGGCGATGGCCAGCACGGTGGCCGCGACCGTCAGGCCGATCAGCACTCGACGCCGTCCGGAGGAACGGATCCTCGGCTGGGCGGTCGGCGGCGCGGGACTGCCGAGCGGGTCGACCGGGGTCTGCGCCAGGGCCCGGCTCGCGCTGCGTACCGCCGCCACCGCGGAGGAACGGGCCATCTCGGCGGGCTGGCCGGGCTCGGCCGCAGCCCTCCGCAGCAGCGGCTCCGCCTCGGCGGCGGTCAACCGCCGCCAGGGATCGCGCTGCAACAGACCGTCGAGGACGGGACGCAGCGGCCCCGCCCGGCGCATCGGGTCCGGTGGGTCGGTGGCCAGCGCGCTGAGCGTCGCCATCGCGCTCGTGCGGGCGTACGGCGACTGCCCCTCGACGGTCGCGTACAGCGTCGCGCCCAGCGACCACAGGTCGGTACGCGCGTCCGACACCCCTTCGCGGGCCCGCTCCGGGGCGACGAACTGCGGCGAGCCGAGCACCGAGCCCGGCCCCGTCATCAGCCCGTCGCCACCGTCGAACGTGGCCAGCCCGAAATCGGTGAGCACCACCCTCCCGTCGTCGGCCACCAGCACGTTGTGCGGCTTGACGTCGCGGTGCAGCACCCCGGCGGTGTGCGCGGCCCGCAGGGCGGCGAGCACCGCCAACCCGATCCAGGCGGTACGTTGCGGGCTCAGCGGGCCCTCCGCGCTGATGATCTGCTGCACCGAGCGTGACGGTACGTACTCCATCACGATCCAGGGGCTTCCCCGGTCATGCACGACGTCGTAGATGCGGACCACGTTGGGGTGGTTGAGCCGGGCGGCGGTGCGCGCCTCGCGCAGCGTCCGTAGGCGCAGCCCCTCGCGTTCGGCCTCGGCCAGCCAGGACGGCGGCACGACCTCCTTCACCGCGACGTCGCGATGCAGCATCTCGTCGCGGGCGAGCCACACCCGACCCATTCCGCCGGTGCCGACCAGGTCGAGCAGCCGGTACCGGCCCGCGATCAGCAACTGCTGCACGGTTGCTCCCCCTCGGTCACCCCGAGTTACACGATAGCCACCGATTTTGGTTTTCTCATCCGCTGAGCGGCCTCGATCCACGCCGGACGGTGGTCCCGATCATGACCATTCGGTGCAGGTCAGGGGGGTGGTCGGAAACTCTTTCGCGCCGTCGTCCAGTCCGCGCCGGCCCGGGTCCAGTCCCTGTCGTCGGTGATCCAGCCCCGCATCCAGCGGCCGGCCATGACGGCCTGTTGCCGGGCTCCCACTCCGCCCCCACGATCCACGGGCTGCCCTCGACCGGGACGAGCCGTGAAGCCGGACCACGGCGGGATGGGTGAGTGAGCCGGGCCGCCGCACACCTCCCACAGGGTGCGCGAGCGCAGCTCGGCCCCGCTCGTGGTCGGCCAGCCGGCTCGGCGGCACGACCTCCTTGGCCGCGACCTCGCGGCGCAGCGTCTCGTCGGGGGCGGAGGTCACCTATCGGTGGTCCGACTCACCTCAGCAGGCGGCGTGGTCGGCGGCGAGCAGATTGCCCTCCGGAATGGCGATCGGGGTACGTCCACCCGCCAGTCGGGCGGCGGCGCGCCGGGCCTGTAGGGGCCCGTGTTCGCGGCGGGCGGTGGCGTAGCTGGCGGCGGTGCGGGCAGCGATCGTGGCCCAGCCGTACCGCTCGCCGACCATGGTGCGGGCCCTCCGAGCGACCCGACGGGCGAAGACCTCGTCACCGAGGAGCTGACCGACCGCGCCGGCGAGCGCGTCCGGGTTGCTGTGCGGGAAGGTCACACCGGTCACGCCCGGCTCGACGATCTCGGCGAGGCCGCCGGTGCGGGCCACCGCCAGCGGCGCGCCGGCGGCCGCCGCCTCCAACGCCACCATGCCGAACGGCTCGTAGAGGCTGGGCACCACTGTCGCGTCGGTGGCGCCGAGCACCGCGGGCAGTTGGGTGGCGTCGAGGAAACCCGTGAAGCGGACCGTCGAGCAGAGCGCCAGCCGGCGGGCCTCCGCCTCCAACTCGGCGCGGTAGGGGCCGTCGCCGGCGATCACCACGCGCAGCCCGGGGTGTTGCTCGCGCAGCCGGGGCACCGCGTGTACGAGATGCTGCACGCCCTTCTCGTAGACCAGCCGTCCGGCGTACCCGACCAGGGGGCCGCTCCCCGCGAACCGGGCGCGAGCCGAGGCGACCGCACGCGGCCGGGCCCGCCAGGCGCGGCCGTCGACCCCGTTGGGCACCACGTCGACCTGCGCGGCCGGTAGGTCGAACAGGGCGTTCACCTGGTCGCGCATGTATCCGGAGCAGACGATGACCCGGCCGGATTCGTTGCTGAGCCATTGTTCGACGCCGTGGATGGTGCGGT
>NZ_JAEVHM010000193.1 GCF_016802865.1 Micromonospora parastrephiae
GCTGCTCGCCGCCGCCGGGCACGACACCGTGCCGGCCGATCCGGTCTACCCCACCGCTCTCGGCCTGCAGGGCATCGCCACCTGGTTCGCGGCCGCCGCCGCCGACGTGCGGGCCGCCGGTCTGGACCGGCGCGGCCTGCAACGACGCACCCGCCGACACGTCGCCCTGGGCGAGTGGGCGCAGCGCCGCGGGTACGTCCGGGAGGCCGACCGGGCCGCCTGGCGGCAGCGGTCCGTCGACTTCTTCACCGACCACTCGGTCGACCTGCTGCTCACCCCGGCGCTGGCCAGCGTGCCGCCGGAGGCCGCGCGCTGGTCCGACCGGTCCTGGCGGGCGAACATGACGGCCAACATCCGGTACGCCCCGTACGCGGCGCCGTGGAACGTCGCCGGCCTGCCGGCGATCGTCGTGCCGGTGGGCCGCCGCCCGGACGGCCTGCCGGTGGCGGTGCAGCTGGTCGGCCCGCCCGGCTCGGAGTTGCTGCTGCTCGGTGTGGCCGGTCAGTTCGAGATGGCCGCACCGTGGTCGCGCCACGCCCCCGGTTATCCCCGCGTCGGAACGGGGTCGCCGGCCGCCGCGTGATCGTCGAGCCGTTCGACCCCGGTGTCGGCGCGGAAGGCGCCGGAGGTGGGTGGCACGATCGGGGCATGACGGAACTGGTCGGTCTCGACGACGTGCGGGCTGCGCGGAAACTGCTCGACGGCGTCATCCGGACCACCCCGCTGGAGCCCTCCCGGCCGTTGAGCGCGGCGCTGGGCGGGCCGACCTGGCTCAAGTGTGAGAACGTGCAGCGCGCCGGCTCGTACAAGGTCCGCGGCGCGTACGTGCGGATCTCCCGGTTGTCGGCGCAGGAGCGGGAGCGCGGGGTCGTGGCGGCGAGCGCCGGCAACCACGCGCAGGGCGTGGCTCTCGCGGCCGGCCTGGTCGGCACGCACGCGACGGTCTTCATGCCGGTCAACGCGCCGCTGCCGAAGGTCGCCGCCACCAAGGGGTACGGCGCGCAGGTCGAGTTGGCCGGCAACACCGTCGACGAGGCGCTGGTCGCCGCCCAGACGTACGCCGAGCGCACCGGGGCGGTGCTGATCCACCCGTTCGACCACGCGGACGTGATCGCCGGGCAGGGCACGGTGGCGCTGGAGATCCTCGAACAGTGCCCGGAGGTGAAGACCATCATCACCGGGGTGGGTGGCGGCGGGCTGATCTCGGGCATGGCGGTGGTGGCCAGGGCGCTCCGGCCGGACATCCGGATCATCGGCGTGCAGGCGGCCGGTGCGGCGGCCTTCCCGCCCTCCCTGGTGGCCGGGGAGCCCGTGCGGCTGCCCGCCTTCGCCACCATCGCGGACGGCATCGCGGTCGGCCGTCCCGGCGAGATCACCTTCAACCACGTCCGCAAGCTGGTCGACGAGGTCGTCACGGTCTCCGAGGAGGACATCTCCCGGGCACTGCTGATGCTGTTGGAGCGGGGCAAGCAGGTGGTCGAGCCGGCGGGGGCCGTCGGTGTGGCCGCGCTGCTGGCCGGCGTGGTGGAGGTGGAGACACCGCTGGTCGCGGTGCTCTCCGGCGGCAACATCGACCCGTTGCTGATGATGCGGGTGATCGAGCACGGTCTGGCCGCCGCGGGTCGCTACCTGCGGGTGACGGTGCGTTGCTCGGACCGGCCGGGGCAGCTGGCCTCGCTGCTCAGCCAGATCGCCGAGCACCGGGCCAACGTGGTGGATGTGGAGCACCAGCGCGCCAACCCGCACCTGAGCCTCGGCGAGGTGGAGGTGGCGCTGTCGGTGGAGACCCGGGGTGTGGAGCATTCGGACACGCTGATCAGCGCACTGCGGGCCAGCGGCTACCAGGTGGTCTTCGCCGCCGAGGCGTGACACCGGTGGGTGCCACGCCTCGGAAGCGGTGCGTCTGAGCTTGCGGTGGAGCCGGCGACGTCAGCCGGAGAAGGGCTCGAAGTTGACCACTGTCACCTTGATGTCGGCGCCGCTGGGTGCCGTGTAGGTGCAGGTCTGCCCGGGCCGACCCCCGAGGATCGCCTTGCCGAGCGCGGACTCGGGGCTGTAGACGGTCAGGTCGGTGGTGGCCGCGATCTCCCGGGAGCCGAGCAGGAACGTCTCGGTGTCCTCGGTGTCGTCGTCGAAGTAGATCGTCACGACCATGCCGGGCGACACCGCGTCCGCCGTCGGCGCCTCGCCGACCTTGGCGGTGCGCAGCAGCTCCTGCAGGTAGCGGATGCGACCCTCGGCCTTGCCCTGCTCCTCGCGGGCGGCGTGGTAGCCGCCGTTCTCCCGCAGGTCGCCCTCCTCGCGTCGGGCGTTGATCTCGGCTGCGATCGCCGGGCGGTTGGCGATGTGCTCGTCGAGCTCGGCCTGGAGGCGGTCGTACGCGTCCTGGGACAGCCAGGTGGCGGGCGCCTCGTTGCCAGTGGACACAGGCGTTCTCCTCAGTTGTGCGTGCTGGCTGACAGGTGAATTACCAAGTTACCAGTGCGGTACGACACAGCGTGTTGGCCATCACGACCGGTGTCCGTTTCCCACACCCCCGGTAGGCGACCTCCGACGTGCTCCGGGAGCGACGTCTCCGCAGCTCAAACGGGGGGTCGGCAGCGCAGCACCTCGCCGATGAACGGACGCGCGGTGGTGGCGAGGCGGTGCCGGGTGGTGACGTGCCGGTCGCCGGGGCGCGCGGTCACGGTGATCTCCTCGCGGGCCACCTCGACGCCCGCGCGGTCGCGGGCACGCAGCGCGCACACCGCCGTACCGCCCGGTGGCACGGTCACCCGGAAGTCGATCAGTACCTGATCGTCCGTGATGTCGGTGTACGTGATCACCTGGGCGTCGTACGCCGGATCGCCGTACTGGTTGTAGAGCCGGACCGAGATCAGCGTCAGCGCGGCCACCAGCGTCAGGAGCGCCAGCGCGGCCAGCAGCGTACGACGGGTCTTTCCGCCCGGTTCGCGGCGGCGGCCGTAGCGCCCGGCGGGGAAAACCGGCGCGCCCGGTGAAATTGTGGCGTGCGTCTCGGTCACCGGCGGGTATCTCCTGGCGTTGTTGTCGGCGGCATCGGCAAGAATGACAGAGTCCATCCTCCCAGCCCGGCTCAGCGGCAGGAATGGCAGGTCGGGCCCCGCCCGGTGTCGACCGGCAGCGGGTGTGGAGGATCCCCGGCAGGTCAAGCCGGTCGAGTCCGGTCGGGTCCACCGTCCGGCACAGACGAGGAGCGCCGAAGTTGGCAGAGCAACTACGTCTCATGGCCGTCCACGCGCACCCGGACGACGAGTCGAGCAAGGGTGCGGCAACCACGGCGAAGTACGTCGCCGAGGGGGTGGACGTCCTGGTGGTGACGTGCACCGGCGGTGAGCGCGGCAGCGTGCTCAACCCCAAGCTCGACCGGCCCGACGTGTGGGCCAACATCGCCGACATCCGGCGTGCCGAGATGGACGCCGCGCGGGCGATCCTCGGCGTCGAGCAGGCCTGGCTCGGCTTCGTCGACTCCGGGCTGCCCGAGGGCGACCCGCTGCCGCCGCTGCCCGAGGGCTGCTTCGCCCTCCAGGACGTCGAGGTGGCCGCCGGCCCGCTGGTGCGGCTGATGCGCGAGTTCCGCCCGCACGTCGTGACCACGTACGACGAGGAGGGTGGCTACCCGCACCCCGACCACATCATGTGTCACAAGGTGAGCGTGGCCGCCTTCGAGGCCGCCGGCGACCCGGAGCGCTACCCGGAGCTGGGCGCTCCGTGGCAGCCGCTGAAGCTCTACTACGACATCGGCTTCTCCAAGGCCAAGATCATGGCTCTGCACGAGGGCATGCTCGCCGCCGGTCTGGAGTCGCCGTACGAGGAGTGGCTCAAGCGCTGGGAGGACCGACCGGACAAGGGCCCCCGGATCACCACCCGGGTGGAGTGCGCCGACTACTTCCCGGTCCGCGACGACGCGTTGCGTGCCCACGCCACCCAGGTCGACCCGGACGGCTTCTGGTTCCACGTGCCGATGGAGCTGCAGAAGCGTGCCTGGCCGACCGAGGACTACGAGCTGGCCCGATCGATGGTGGACAGCCCGATGCCCGAGTCGGACCTCTTCGCCGGTGTCCGGGAGACGGCACACGCGCGCTGACTCCGGGCGGCGCTACCCTGATAACCAACCGCACATCGGAGGAACGCCATGCTGACCGCTGCCCAGGTGCTCGCGGAGAACAACTTCGGGGACACCCGCACGGGTGGGCTGGCCGGCCCGATGGGCCTCTTCCTCATCCTGCTGCTGGCCACCGCGACCATCCTGCTGATCCGCAACATGAACGCCCGGCTGCGTCGGCTGCCCGACCGGTTCCCGCAGCAGGGGCGGCCGACCGACCCGACCAGGGCCGACGCGGCAGTCGTCGATCCGACAGACGGGACCGGAGGGCGTGATTCATCCACGCCCGCTCCCAACGGGCACCAGCAGCACCGGAACGGGTAGTCCCCGCATGATTCACGCCTAACCGGGTGGTCGCCCCCTGTTGCGACCACCCGGTTTGGCTTAGCCTTCCGCCGGGGGGACCAAAAGTCCCCGAGCCGTGCGCGGAAGGGGGCGCCGATGACAGTCACAGCACCGGCCGCCCGTCGTACCGTCGCCCGGTCGGCTGACGGGGGAGGTCGATGACCTCCGGCCCGGTCGGCGACCCGTTCGACCGGCTCGGGGTGCGCGGCACGCCGGTACGGCTGCTCGTGCTCACCGCCGCGGTGACGCTGACCGCCGTCGTCGCCGCCACGGTGGGGTTGACCCTCCCGGCCAACCTGCCGTCGGACGACCCACTCGGCGGTCCGGCCCGCTTCGGCATCGTCGTCGCCGTCGTCGCCATCGCCCAGCTCGCCCGGCTGCGGTTCCGCTCGCCCGCCGGCATGGTCAGCATCACCTGGGGCGAGGCGGCGTTGATCGTCTGCCTGTACCTGGCGCCCGCCGGCTGGCTGCCGTCGGCCACCCTGCTCGGCGCCGGGCTGTCCTGGACGGTGCTCTCGCTGCACAACGACCGCCGGCCTGCGCTGGAGATCGTCCGGATCGCGGCGTCGTTGGCCGCCGCCACGGCGCTGGCCGTGTCCGTGGCCACCGCGCTGGGGCATCCGCTGCTCGCCGCGCCCACCCCGATGCTGGCGCTGGCCGTGATCGCCGGGTCGGTGACCTACCTGCTGGTGACGGCCTGGCTCGGTGGGGTGACGCTGGGCCTGCGGCACGGCCTGCCGATCGGCCCGCCCCTGCTCGCGGCGCTGCGCGGCAAGCTGTTGATGTTCGTCGGCAACGTGGCGGTCGGCCTGGTGGTGGTCGCGCTGCTGGAGCTGGACCCGCGCTGGCTGTTGCTGCTCCCGCCGTTGCTCTGGCTGCTCCAGCAGACCTACCGCTACCGGTTGCGCGCCGATCAGGAACGCCGGACGTGGCGGGCTTTCGCCGAGGCCACGGCCGCCCTCAACCAGCTCGACGAGCGGGGCGCGGCCAGCGCGGCGGTGACCGGCGCGCTGGCGCTGTTCAACGCCGAGCTGGTGGACGTCGACGTGGCCCGCGCCGATGGCCGGTGGCGCCGCTACCGGGGTGACGCGGGCGGCCAGATGGTCGACCGGGAGGTGGGCCCGCCGGACCTGGCGGAGCCGGACGAGCACGAGCTGATCCGTGCCCTCTCGGTCGGCGCCGTGCCGGTCGGCCGGCTGCGGGTCCGGTTCCCCCGCTCCGCCCCGCCCAGCAACCGGGAACGCGACGCCGTGGCCGCGTTCGGCGACGCTCTCGCCGCCGCGCTGCACGATGCCGCGACCCACCGTGAGCTTCGGCTCGTCACCGCGCGGTCGTCGTACGAGGCGGTGCACGACCCGCTCACCGGGTTGGCCAACCGGGCGGCCATGCTCGGCAAGGGTGACCAGTCGCTGCGTCAGCTCGCCCACGACCACCCGGTGGCGCTGCTGCTGCTGGACATCAACCAGTTCAAGGAAGTCAACGACACCCTCGGGCACGCCGCCGGCGATCAACTGCTGCGTCTGACCGCGAACCGGCTCAGTGCGATGGCCCGTCCCGGCGACCTGCTCGGCCGGCTCGGTGGTGACGAGTTCGCACTGCTGCTCACCTCCGTCCCGGTGCTCGGCGACCGGGCTGCCCCGCTGGCGCACGCGCTGCGCCAGGCCCGGGAGATCGCCGAACGGCTGGCCGCCCCGACCGAGGTGGCCGGTGTGCGGATGTCGATCGAGGTGTCCGTCGGGGTGGTCGTGGCCGACGCCGGCACGGCCGACCTGACCGAGCTGCTGCGCCGGGCCGACATCGCGATGTACCAGGCCAAGGAGGGCGGCGGCAGCGTCGCCGCGTACGACGGCAGCCGGGACGCGGCGAGCACCGACCAGCTCGCCCTGCTGGCCGAGCTGCGTGAGGCGCTGAAGGTCGACGACCAGCTGGTGCTGGCGTTGCAGCCGGCGGTCGACCTGGCCACCGGGGCGCCCACCGGTGTGGAGGCGCTGATCCGCTGGCGGCATCCCCGGCGCGGCTGGCTGGGTCCGGCCGACTTCATCCGTCCGGTGGAGAACAGCGAGCAGCTCGGCACCTTCACCCGGTACGTGCTGGACAAGGCGCTCGGTGTGGCCGCCGGCTGGGCACGGGAGGGGCTGGACGTCCCGATCTCGGTCAACCTGTCGGCGCGCAGCCTGCTCGACCCCCGGCTGCCGGCGGAGATCGCCGACGCGTTGCGCCGACACCAGGTGCCCCCACGCCGGCTCGTCCTGGAGATCACCGAGACGGTGGTGATGAGCGAGCTGGAGGTCATCGACGAGGTGTTGGCCACCCTCCGGTCGATGGGCGTGCAGCTTGCCGTGGACGACTTCGGCACGGGTTTCTCCTCGCTGACCTTCCTCACCCGGATCGCGGTGGACGAGTTGAAGGTCGACCGCTCGTTCGTGATCCGGATGGCCGACTCGCCGGAGGCGGCGGCGATCGTACGGACCACCGTGGGCCTCGCTCACGAGCTGGGGCTGCGCGTGGTCGCCGAGGGGGTGGAGACGGCCGAGCAGCGGATGGCGCTGGCCGAGCTGGGCTGCACCTCCGCGCAGGGCTACCACTTCTTCAAGCCGATGCCGGCGGACAAGATCGGCGCGGTGCTGGGGTCGCTGCGGGACTCGGCCGAGTCGAACGTCTTCCGGCTCCGCGCCGACGGCGCTTCCTGACCGCCCGGCTGATCGGTTTCGGACGGGGCAGCGAACCGCCCGGCGGCCCCCTGGAGTCAATTGACCTGCGCAGATGTATCGATCCGCGCTGTCCTCCTCTCGAAGGGACACCATGCGACTCTCCGGGAAAAGCCCTCTTCTCGCCGCGGCCCTCGCGTTGGCCGTCGCGGCGTTCGGCACGCTCGCCGTCGCCGCGCCCGCACAGGCCAAGGCGCCGCAGTCCGCCTCGCTGTCGGTCTCCGGTGACCCGGACGACCCGATCACCGAGGGCGGCAGCTTCTCGTTCGCCACGGCCTCCGGGGACGGCTTCAACGTCTGGGGCACGCCGAACCACCTCACCGTCCAGGTCTTCGACCCGCCCGCCGGTCCCTGGACGATCGAGCTGAGCGCGCCGGTCGTCAGCCGCTGACCGTGGGCACCTACACCGGCGCCACCGGCTCCACCTACGAGAGCCCGTTGCCCGGCATCGCGCTGACCGGCAACGACCGGATCTGTTCGTACGGGCAGACCGGCTCGTTCACCGTGACCGACATCTCCTGGGGTCCACACGACTACCTGGAGCGGTTCGACGCCACCTTCGAGCAGCGCTGCAACTACTCCACCGGCTCGGCCCGCGGCACGGTGCACGTCACCTTCCCGCCGGCGCCACCGGTGCTCGCCGTCGACGTGGAGGTGGCCTCGTCGGGCACGATCGACGCCGGGACCGACGAGGTGACGGTGCGCGGCACGGTGACCTGCACCGCGCCGGCCACCGTGTACGTCGAGGGCAGCGTCACCCAGACCCGGCACGGTCAGCGCGCCGAGGGCATCCTCCGGGCCGAGACCGCCTGCACCCCGGGCGCGCCGGTCACCTGGACGTCCAGCACGCCGACGTTCACCGCCGTCCCGTTCCACCAGGGCGACGTCGACGTGTCCGCCAACGCCCTCTCCTACGACACCACGTACGACGTCTTCGTCGCCGACACGGACACCGCCGAGGTCAAGCTGCGGCGCGGCTGATCCGCGCCCGGCCCGGGTCCACACGGCCCGGGCCGGGTGACCGCCGGGCGCGACCGGGCGGGGCTGGTTATGGTCGTCGGGTGAACCGACTTGCCGGCGCCACCAGTCCGTACCTGCTCCAGCACGCCGACAACCCGGTCGACTGGTGGCCCTGGTCGGACGAGGCGTTCGCCGAGGCGAAGCGGCGCGACGTTCCGGTGCTCATCTCGGTGGGTTACGCGGCCTGCCACTGGTGCCACGTGATGGCGCACGAGTCGTTCGAGAACGAGCAGGTCGGCGCCCTGATGAACGACAACTTCGTGGCGATCAAGGTGGATCGCGAGGAGCGCCCGGACGTGGACGCGGTCTACATGACCGCCACGCAGGCGATGACCGGTCAGGGCGGCTGGCCGATGACCGTCCTCGCGACCCCCGACGGCACCCCGTTCTTCTGCGGCACGTACTTCCCGCGCGCCAACTTCATCCGACTGCTCCAGTCGGTCACCACCGCCTGGCGCGACCAGCGCGAGGAGGTGCTGCGCCAGGGTGCCGCGGTGGTCGAGGCGATCGGCGGCGCGCAGGCCGTGGGCGGCCCCACCGCGCCGCTGGACGCCGCACTGCTCGACGCCGCGGCTGCCCGGCTGGCCGACGAGTACGACGCGACGAACGGCGGCTTCGGGGGCGCACCCAAGTTCCCGCCGCACATGAACCTGCTCTTTCTGCTGCGCCACCACCAGCGCACCGCCGACCCCCGTAGCCTGGAGATCGTCCGGCACACCGCCGAGGCGATGGCCCGTGGCGGCATCTACGACCAACTCGCCGGCGGTTTCGCCCGGTACTCGGTGGACGCGCACTGGACGGTGCCGCACTTCGAGAAGATGCTCTACGACAACGCGCTGCTGCTGCGCGTCTACACCCAGCTGTGGCGGCTCACCAGCGACCCGTTGGCCCGTCGGATCGCCCGGGACACCGCCCGGTTCCTCGCCGACGAGCTGCACCGGCCGGGGGAGGGGTTCGCGTCCGCGCTGGACGCCGACACCGAGGGCGTCGAGGGACTCACCTACGCCTGGACGCCCGCCCAACTCGTCGAGACGCTGGGCGAGGACGACGGCCGGTTCGCCGCCGACCTTTTCACCGTGACCGATGACGGCACCTTCGAGCACGGCACGAGCGTGCTCAAGCTCGCCCGGGACGTCGACGACGTCGCACCCGAGATCCGGGCCCGCTGGCAGCAGGTGGTGGGGCGGCTGCTCGCGGCCCGCGACGCCCGCCCCCAGCCGGCCCGCGACGACAAGGTGGTGGCCGCCTGGAACGGCCTCGCGATCACCGCCATCGCCGAGTTCCTCCAGGTCGCCGCGCTGTACGCGTCGCCGCAGAACGAGGACGTCAACCTGATGGAGGGCGTCACCATCGTCGCCGAGGGCGCGATGCGGGACGCCGCCGAGCACCTGGCCGCCGCGCACCTGGTGGACGGCCGGCTGCGCCGGGTCTCCCGCGACGGCACAGTCGGCGAGCCGGCCGGAGTACTGGAGGACTACGGCTGCGTGGCCGAGGCGTTCTGCGCGCTGCACCAGCTCACCGGCGAGGGCCGTTGGCTCACCCTGGCCGGTCAGTTGCTGGACGCCGCGCTGGAGCACTTCGCCGCGTCCGGCGGCGCCTACTACGACACGGCCGACGACGCGGAGCGGCTGGTCACCCGGCCGGCCGACCCGACCGACAACGCCACCCCGTCCGGCCGGTCGGCGTTGGTCGCCGGGCTCGTCGCGTACGCGGCCCTGACCGGGGAGACCCGCTACCGGGAGGCGGCCGAGGCGGCGTTGGCCACCGTGGCGCCGATCGTCGCGCGGCACGCCGGTTCACCGGGTACGCCGCCACCGTCGGCGAGGCGCTGCTCTCCGGGCCGTACGAGATCGCCGTGGCGACCGA
>NZ_JAEVHM010000194.1 GCF_016802865.1 Micromonospora parastrephiae
GGGCGTACCGGCGGCACCGGCGCGAGCGCGCGGCGTTCCCGCACCTCGCCGCGCACCTGCGGTTCTGCGCCCTGGGCGGGCACCTGGAACGCGGCCTGACGATCCTGGCCGAGCAGCTACCCCGATTGGACCAGCCCACCGACGACCTCGCCGCGATGGAGTTCGCCGCCGCCGCCGCGCTGGTCTGCGCGCTGGCCGTCGAGGCCGGGCTCGGCCTGCGTACGGTGTCCCGCCCGGCGTACGGCGGGCGGCCGGCCACCGACCTGGACGTCGCCACCCTCGGCGCGCTGCTGCTCGCCATCGCCAACGAGCTCGCGGGCAGCTTCGACGCCCGCAACGGCACCGGCCACCACTCCGGGCGGATGGCCGCCTGGCTGGCCGAGCGGCCCGTGGCGGCCCCGGTGCCCCTGCCCGCCGACGACGAGCCCGCCGACGACGGAACCGAGCCCGACACCGACGACGAGCGCGAGTTGGCGACGCTGACCATCGACATGATCACGGCCGCGTTGGACCGACGCGGAGACCGGTACGTGGTGGACGAGGGCGCACCGTGATCGGGTGGTGGGGCGCGGTGATGATCCAGTTCCGTCGGGCCGGTGAGCGCGGCGAGGTGCTGCACGCCCGCGCCATGGCCGCCCGCCGGCTGCCGGCGACCCGCCGCGCCGAGGTGTACGCCTTCTGCAACGCCTGGAACCACGACCGGCTGCTGCCCAAGGCGTACGCGCACGACCTCGGTGAGGAACTGGTGCTGGCCGGCGACGTGGCCACCGACCTGGCTCACGGGGTGGCCCCGGCGCAGCTCGGGGTGCTGGTGGACGCCGCCATCGCGACCGGCGTCGCCTATGCCGAGGCGGTCGCCGCGCTGCCCTGATAGACGGACCGGGCATTCGGTTGCAGGTCGAGGCCCGACTGTGCGACATCTGACAGCACGCAACCGGGACCGCCCGGTCGATGTGGTACGGCCATCACCGACCGCACACCTCGGGAGTCACCATGAACCGCCTCCTCAGCTCCGGCCTCCTCGCCGCCACCCTGCTCCTCGCGCCCGCCCTCGCCGGGCCGGCCATCGCCGCGCCGACTGCGACCCCGACCGCGTCGCCGAGCGCGACCGCCGCGCCCACCATCACCGCGCGCGGCGACCTCGTCTTCCTCGCCAACGACCCCTGGTTCCCGTCCGGCCCGTTGGAGGTCACCGTCAAGAACCCGGGCACCGCGGCGGCGAAGGGCTTCTTCCTGCTGCGCCTGCCGGCCTTCGTCGACCCGACCTCGGGCGGGGACTGCCGGACCATCGCCGGCACGCCGCGTACCTGGCTCTGCGGCGGCGCGGAGCTGCCGGCCCGGGGTGAGCGCACGTACCGGATGACGGTGCGGTCCTCCACCCCCGAGCCGGTCTTCGGGGTGAACGCGTGGGGCTCGGTCGCCGGCCGCGACGCCGCCGGTGTCACCGACCGGTTCACCGACTTCCGGATCAACTGGCCGGACCGCACGTCGTTGCGGCTGCGGGCCACCGCCACCCCGGTCGTCAACGGCACGACGACGGTACGGGTGCGGGTGACGAACACCGGCACGTTCGACATCGGCGGTTACTCGTTCAACATCACCACCCCGACGGGGGTGCGGGTGACGTCGCCGGCCTGCTCCGACAGCGGCCGGATGAACGGCGTGGGCTGCGAGATCCTGCGGCAACGCGTGCTCGCCGACGGCGCCACCGACGACTTCGACGTGCGGCTGACGGTCACCGGGGGCGCGAAGACCGTCCGGCTCTCGCTCTCCCCCAGCAACCGCTACACCAACGAGGACACCGCGTTGACGCTTCGCATCGGCGGCGCTGGCGGCTCCGGTGCCGGCGACGCCACGACCCCGCCACCGGCCGGTCCGACCGCCACGGCGACCACGTCCGCGCCGAGCACGTCCACCCCGGAGGCGGCGCAGCTGCCCCGCACCGGGCCGTCCGGCAGCACGTACGGCCTCATCGGCGCGGCGCTGTTGGCCGTCGGGGCCGGGCTGCTGGTGCTGCGCCGCCGGATGTCGCGGGGCTGAGCCGGAGCGCGCGCACAACAGGATCCGGGCCGGTCACCGACATCCACGGGGGATGTCGGCGGCCGGCCCGGTCACGTGTGTCAGACCTCGACGACGGTGGGCACGATCATCGGGCGACGACGGTACGCGTCGTTGACCCACCGCCCCACGGTCCGCCGGACGATCTGCTGGAGCTGGTGCGGATCGGTGATGCCGTCCGCCGCCGCCCGGTTGAGCGCCTCGGTGACCAGCGGGATCACCGGGTTGAACGCCTCCGGGTCCTCGGAGAAGCCCTTCGCGGACAGCGTCGGACCGGCGACGACCTTGCCGGTGACCGAGTCGACGACCACGGTGGTGGCGATGAAACCGCCGTCGCCGAGGATCCGCCGTTCGGTGAGCAGGGACTCGCTGACGTCGCCGACGGCGAGCCCGTCGACGTAGACGTACCGGCTCTTCACGTGCCCGACGAGGCTGGCTCGGCCCTCGACCAGATCGACGACGTCGCCGTCCTCGCAGAGCACCACCCGGTCGGCGGCCACCCCGGACTCCACACCGAGGCGGGCGTGCGCGCGCAGGTGGCGCCACTCGCCGTGCACCGGCATCAGGTTGCTCGGCCGGACCACGTTGAGCAGGTAGAGCAGCTCCCCGGCGGGGGCGTGCCCGGAGACGTGCACCTTGGCCACGTCCTTGTGCACGACCACCGCGCCCGCCCGGGCCAGGCGGTTGATCACCCGGTAGACCGAGGTCTCGTTGCCCGGCACGAGGGAGGACGCCAGCACGACGGTGTCGCCGGGGGCGATGGTGATGTGCCGGTGGTCGCCGCTGGCCATCCGGCCCAGCGCGCTCATCGGCTCACCCTGCGAACCGGTGGACATGAGCACGATCTGCTCCGGCGGCAGCGTGGTCGCCTCCTCGATCCCGACGACCAGGCCGGCGGGAATGTTGAGCAGGCCGAGATCCCGCGCGATGCCCATGTTGCGCACCATGGATCGGCCGATCAGAGCGACCTTGCGGCCGTGCTCCGCGGCGGAGTCGAAGACCTGCTGCACGCGGTGCACGTGCGAGGCGAACGAGGCCACGATGATCCGACCCTTGGCCTTCGCGAAGATCGAGTCGAGGACCGGTCCGATTTCCCGCTCGGGGGTGACGAAACCGGGGATCTCCGCGTTGGTGGAGTCGGAGAGCAGCAGGTCGACGCCTTCGGCGCCGAGCCGGGCGAACCCGGCCAGGTCGGTGATCCGCCCGTCCAGCGGGAGCTGGTCCATCTTGAAGTCGCCGGTGTGCAGCACCAGGCCGGCGGGGGTGCGGATGGCCACCGCGAGGGCGTCCGGGATGGAGTGGTTGACCGCGAAGAACTCGCACTCGAACGGGCCGAGCCGCTCCCGGCCGCCCTCCCGCACGGTCAGCGTGTACGGCTGGATCCGCCGCTCGGCGAGCTTCGCCTCGACCAGGGCGAGGGTGAACTGGGAGCCCACCAGGGGGATGTCGGGCTTGTGGGCGAGCAGGTACGGCACCGCGCCGATGTGGTCCTCGTGACCGTGGGTCAGCACGATCGCCTGGACGTCGGCCAGCCGGTCCAGGATCGGGCCGAAGTCGGGCAGGATCAGGTCCACGCCCGGCTGCTCCACGTCGGGGAAGAGCACCCCGCAGTCGACGATCAGCAGCTTGCCGTCGTACTCGAAGACGGTCATGTTCCGACCGATGGCGCCGAGCCCGCCGAGCGGGATGATCCGCAGGCCGCCCTCCGGCAGCGGCGGGGGTAGTTCCGCCTCGATGTGCGCCTCGGTCACGCGTCCACCTCATTCTGCGACGCCGTCACTCGGCGCCCATCGTGTCGTTCGATCATTCGGGTAGCTCCAGGCCCGCTGCCGCGAAGTCCGCGCGCAGCTGAGCGATCTCGTCGGTGGTGGCGTCCACGAGCGGGGGTCGCACCGGGCCGGCCGGCAGGCCCAGCGACGCCAGGCCCGCCTTCACCAGGATGGTGCCCTGGGTGCGGAAGATGCCGGTGAACAGCGGAAGCAGCCGCCGGTGCAGGGCGAGCGCGGTCGGCATGTCCCCCGCGTCGTACGCCTCGATCATCTGTGCGGTCAGCGCCCCGGTGAAGTGCGTCGAGGTGCCGACCACGCCCACGGATCCGACGGCCAGCGCCGGAAGGGTGAGGGCATCGTCGCCGCAGTAGAAGGCGAGGGCGGTCCGGCTGGTGACCCAGCTGGTGGCGGTCAGGTCGCTCTTGGCGTCCTTGACCGCGACGATCCGGCCGTGCTCGGCGAGCCGGACCAGCGTCTCGGTGTCGATCGGCACGCCGGAGCGGTGCGGGATGTCGTACAGCATCACCGGCAGTCCGGTGGCGTCGGCCACCGCGGTGAAGTGCCGCAGCAGTCCGCTCTGCGGCGGCTTGCTGTAGTACGGGGTGACCACCAGCAGACCGTGCGCGCCGGCCTTCTCGGCGGAGGCGGCCAGCTCGATGGTGTGCCGGGTGTCGTTGGTGCCGACCCCGGCGACCACCTTGGCGCGGTCACCGACGGCCTCCACCACGGCACGGATCAGCTGTTCCTTCTCCGCGTCGGTGGTGGTCGGCGACTCGCCGGTGGTGCCGTTGACCACCAGCGCGTCGTTGCCCTGCTCGTCGACCAGGTGGCTCGCCAGCCGGGCGACGCCGTCGAGGTCGAGCGATCCGTCGGGGGTGAGCGGGGTCACCATGGCCGTGAGTAGCCGGCCGAAGGGGCGGGACACCGGTCGGGCCGCGGCGTCAGGGTGGTCGTGCGTCATACCCTCCAACCTAGCGGACGACCAGCCGGGGCCTGCCGGGGAAGGGCTCAGGACGCCTCGTGCGGGCTGGCCGCCACCTCGGTGCCGTCCGACAGCGTGGAGATCACGAAGTCGGCGAAGACGTTCGGGGCTACCCCCTGGAGCTGACGGAGGCACTCCACGGCCAGCTCACGGATCTCGACGTCGGCGTGCTCGGTGGCCCGCATGGCGATGAAGTGCCGCCAGGCCCGGTAGTTGCCGCTGACCACGATCCGGGTCTCGGTGGCGTTGGGCAGCACCGCCCGGGCCGCCTGCCGGGCCTGCTTGCGGCGCAGCGTGGGGTTGGGCTCGTCGGAGAAGCGCTGCTCGAGGCCCTCCAGCAACTCGGTGTACGCCCGAACGCTGGCCTCGGCGGCCTCCACGAACCTCTTGTGCAGCTCCGGGTCGTCGGCGATGACCGCCGGCTCGACCATGGCCGCGTTCCGCTCCGGGACGTAGCGCTGGGAGAGCTGGGAGTACGAGAAGTGCCGGTGCCGGATCAGCTCATGGGTGAACGAGCGGGACACCCCGGTGAAGTAGAAGGTCACCGACCCGTGCTCCAGCACCGAGAGGTGCCCGACCTCGAGGATGTTCGCCAGGTAGCCGGCGTTGGTGGCGGTCGCCGGGTTCGGCTTCTTCCACGACTGGTAACAGGCTCGACCAGCGAACTCGGCGAGCGCCTGGCCACCCTCCGCGTCGGTCGACCACGGCACGTCGTCCGGGGCCGCGAACTGGGTCCACGCGATCAACTTGACCTGGGGCTGCACCATCTCCGGCATGCCTGGGACTGTAGTGGCGCGGTGCCTCCCGGCCCAACTCAGGCGCGCCCCCTGCAATGTCGATCACGTGACGCGCGGGCCAGCGGACCGGCGCGCCCGGGCGGGTCGGGTCAGACGTAGAGCGAGGTGAACGGTGCCCAGGGCAGGTTGCGCAGCACCGAGAAGGCGAGCCACGCGGCCAGGAAGCCACCGATGACCTTGGAGCTGATCCGCAGCTCCGGCAGCCGCCATCCGAACGCCTGGTTGCCCGCCCAGGCCACGAAGAGGTACGCGAGGAACGGCAGCGCGAAGACGAACAGGAAATGGTGCCGGGCGGCCGCCGGCAGGTCGCCGTGCAGCACGTACCAGAGCGCGCGGGTGCCACCGCAGCCCGGACAGTCCAGCCCGGTGGTCAGCTTGAGCAGGCAGGTCGGCGCGGCGTCCGGGTCGGCGTGGGTCGGATTGCTGAGCAGCGCGTAGCTCATGCCGGCAGCGACACAGCCGACCGCGGCCAGGGGCACCGCCCAGCGCGGCGAACGCTCGTAGAGCCGCAGCACGAAGCGGGTGAGCCGGTCCGGCTCCGGGGCCGGGTAGCCACCCGGCGGAGGCGTCGGCCAGCCGACCGGACCCGCGTCGCCGGGACCCGCGCTCATCCGATCTGCCGGCACTGTGTGGACCGCTCCGGCTGCGGGCTGCGGCTGGTCGACCGGTCCGGGAACGCTCGTCACCCGCTCACGGTACACCGGACACGCCGGCCAACGCGGCGGTGAGCGGACCGGCCAGGTCGCCGGCGGCGGGCGGCGCCACCGCGTCCAGCCCGAGCCAGCCGGCGAGCCGGTACAGCTCGGCGGCGAGCGCCACCGCGGTCTCCCCCGCGTCGGCGCCGGGCTCCAACCATGCCGCCGGCACCAGCAGCACACCGGCCTTACGGTCAGCCTTCAGGTCGACCCGGGCGGTGAACCGGTCGCCCTGGAGGAAGGGCAGCACGTAGTAGCCGTACACCCGCTGCGGCGCCGGAACGTAGATCTCGATCCGGTAGCTGAAGTCGAAGAGCCGCTCGGCGCGGGCGCGTTCCCAGATCAAGGGGTCGAACGGGCTGACCAGCGTGTTGCCCCGGACCCAGCGGGGCAGTCGGGCGGAGGCGTGCAGCCAGGCCGGCTGCCGCCAGCCCGCCACGGTGACCGGCACCAGCTCGCCGGCCTCGGCCAGCTCCGCGACGGCCTGTCGGGCGCCGGCCAGCGGCAGCCGGAAGTAGTCGCGCAGCTCCGGCTCGGCGGCCACCCCGAGCGACCGCGCGGCGAGGGCCACCAGCACGCGGTACGCCTCGGCGTCGGTCGGGGTGGGCGCCTCCAGCACGGCCGCCGGCAGCACCCGCTCCGGCAGGTCGTAGCGGCGCGCGAAGGAGGTGGTGCGCTCCGCGGCGGTCACCTCACCCGCCCAAAACAGGAACTCCAACGCCCGCTTGACCGCCGACCAGTTCCAGCCCCAGTTGCCGGTCTCGCGGGGCGCGTCGTGCTCGATCTCGGCGGCGGTCAACGGACCCCGCGCCGCCACCTCGTCGCGCACCCAGGCGACCAGCTCCGGCTGCTCCTGGGCGATGCGCCGCATGCCGCCCCAGGACTCGCTGTGCGCCCGGGCCATCCGCCACCGCAGCATCGGGTGCAGGTCGACCGGGACGAGCGACGCCTCGTGGCCCCAGTACTCGAACAGGTCGCGCGGGCGGCGGTAGGCGGCCTGGTCGAGCAGTGTCGTCGGGTACGGTCCGAGCCGGCTGTAGAGCGGCAGGTAGTGCGCGCGTTGCAGCACGTTGACCGAGTCCATCTGGATGAGGCCGACCCGGTCGAGCACCCGGCGCAGGTGCCGGCGGGTGGGCACGCCGGCCGGCGGCGGGTCGGCGAAGCCCTGGGCGGCGAGCGCCACCCGGCGGGCCTGGGCGAGCGAGAGTGATTCCGGTGCGGCCATCGTCGGCGACCCTAATTCATGGGTACGACTTCGGTGCGGGAAGCTGGACTCGGACCGTCATCGGGGCATAGAACGGTGCAATGCTGACCATCCGTCGGGAGGAGCCGGACGACGCGGAGGCGGTCGCCCGGGTGCACGTGCACGGCTGGCAGGCGGGCTACGCCGGCTTCATGCCGGACGAGGTCCTCGGACGGCTCAACGTCGCGGCCTGGGCGCAACGCCGCCGTGACGTCGGCACGGCCGACCCCGAGCACCCGTTCACCACCCTGCTCGGTGAGGTGGACGGCCTGGTCGTCGGCTTCACGACCTTCGGGCCGTACCGCCGCAACCAGGACCGCGACGACCTGGACCCGGCCGTCGGCGAGGTGCTGGCGCTCTACGTGGAGCCGGCGTTCTGGGGCGACGGGACGGCCGCCGCGCTGCTCGACGCCGCCCGCGCCGGGCTCAGCGAACGAGGCTGGACCGGCTACCGGCTGTGGGTGCTGGCGGACAACCGGCGGGCCCGCCGGTTCTGTGAGCGGGCCGGGCTGTCACCGGACGGTGAGCAGTCGACCTACCAGGTGCCGCTCGCCGGCGGGGGCTCGCCGGTCGGGCTCGTCGAGCTGCGGTACGCCGGACGTCTCGACGACTGACCCGCCCGGGGTCAGCCAGCGGCGCACCGGCAGGAAGGCCAGCAGCGCCAGGCTGATCCAGACGTAGGCGTTGCTGCCCAGGAAGCCGTCGACGCCGGTGAAGTCCTTCTCCCAGAACCACACCGTGCGGCTGATCAGCAGCACGTACCCGATGGTCGCGGCGGCCAGCAGGACGCGCCGGCGGCGACCGGCCGGCGCGGCCGTCGCGTTGTCGACCAGCAGGATCAGCGCGGGCAGCAGCCAGACCAGGTGGTGTACCCAGGTAACCGGGCTGACCAGGCACATCACCGCGCCGGTCAGCGCCAGGCCGGTCGCCTCGTCGCCGGCCGCGACGGCCGCCCGGGACCGCCAGGCCCACAGCGCCAGGGTGCCGAGCACGAGCAGCAGCCACAGCAGCGTGCTCGGGTGTAGCGGGTCGAGCCGGGCGACCACCCCGCGCAGCGACTGGTTGGACACGAACGCCAGCTCGCCCACCCGGCCGGTGTTCCACAGCGCCTCGGTCCAGAACTCCCGGGACGCGTCCGGGAACAGCGCGCCGGCCAGCAGGGACACCCCGGCGGCCGCGCCGCTGGCGGTGAGGGCCGCGCGCCACCGCCCGGTGACCAGCAGGTAGACGATGAAGATGCCCGGCGTCAGTTTGATCGCGGTGGCCAGTCCGATGCCCACACCCGCCCACCGGTTCCCGGTCGGCAGCAGCCGCAGCAGGTCCACCGCCACCAGGAAGAGCAGCAGCGTGTTGACCTGGCCGAAGTTGACCGTCTCCCGCATCGGCTCGAACGCGGCAGCCAGGCAGAGCGCCACGGCGAGGGCGAACCACCGGGTCCAGCCGGCCCGCCGGGCGATCGGGTCGACCAGCCACCAGATCAGGACCGTGGTGGTGGCCACGCTGGCGAGGACGCTCACCACGATCGCGGCCGGCCACGGCAGGTACGCCATCGGCAGCATGACCAGCGCGGCGAACGGTGGATACGTGAAGCCGTACTGGGTGTTCGGCTTGAGGTAGTCGTAGATCTCCCCGCCGTCGTGCACCCACCACGTCAACGCGCCGTAGTAGACCTTCAGGTCGAAGAATCCGTGCCGCACCGCCGCGACGGCGAGGAACGCGGTGACCGCCGCGGCGAGCACCACCACCCCGACGACCTGCACGGCCGTCCTGTTGGCACCCTGCGCCACCGTCGCCTCCCTGGCCCTGCGTAGGCTTCCGTCCCATGGCTCTCGGGTACGTCCGCCCGGCGCGTCCCGAGGACGCCGGCGAAATCGCACGCATCCAGCTCGCGACCTGGCGGGTCGCGTACCGCCGGATCCTGCCTCGGCACGTGCTCGACAACCTGGACGAGGCGTTCCTCGCCCGGCGGTGGAGCGCCGCGGTGCTGGAGCCGCCCTCGGGCGCGCACCGGGTGCTGGTCGCCGTCGAACAGGCCGAGCAATCGTATCTGGTGGGGTTCGCCGCCTCCGGCCCGGCCGACGGCGAGGCGCTGGCCCCGGGCGAGCCGGCCGACGCGCTCGGCCCGGACGTGGCCGCCGTGACCGACCTGCTGGTCGAGCCGCGGTGGGGCCGGCGCGGGCACGGTAGCCGGCTGCTCGCCGCCACCGTCGACCTGTGGCGCGAGGACGGCCTGCGCCGGGCCGTGGCCTGGGCGTTCGACGGTGACGAGGCGACCCGCAAGTTCCTCACCAGCACCGGCTGGGAGCCCGACGGCGCGGCCCGCGCGCTTGACGTCGACGACATGCTGGTGCCCCAGCTGCGCCTGCACG
>NZ_JAEVHM010000195.1 GCF_016802865.1 Micromonospora parastrephiae
TGCGGTGGGGGCGTGATCGAGGGCTGCGGCGGGGCGGGGCGCGACCGGGGCGCGTGGCGGGGCCGCTAGGCTGGCTTACCGTGCTCGTACTCGTGGTGGACAGCTCGACCCCTGCCGTGACCGCGGCGCTGGTGGAGGTCTCGGCGGACGGTGTCGCGTCCCGGGCGCACCGGTGCACGGTCGATGCCCGCGCGCACGGCGAACTGCTGGCGCCCCAGATCGACGCGGTCCTCGCCGACGCGGACGCGCGTCCCCGCGACCTGACCGCCGTCGTCGCCGGGCTCGGCCCGGGGCCGTTCACCGGTCTGCGGGTCGGCCTGGTCACGGCCGCCACGATGGGCCAGGTGCTCGACATCCCCACGTACGGCGTCTGCTCGCTGGACGCCATCGGCTACCCGGCGGCGGCCGGCGACCCGGTGCTGGCCGCCAGCGACGCCCGGCGCAAGGAGCTCTACTGGGCTGTCTACGACGGCGCCGGCCAGCGCGTCGTCGGGCCCGAGGTCTCCACGCCCGCGGTGGCGGCCGCCCGCGCCCGCGAACTGGGCGCGCTGGTCGCGGTCGGCGACGGGGCGCACCGGTACGCCGAGGTCCTGGACCTGCCGGTCCGGGTGGAGCCGCGCTACCCGGACGCCACCGTGCTGGCGCTGCTCGCCGCCGAGCGGATCCGGGCCGGCGCACCGAGCGAGCGGCTCACCCCGCTCTACCTGCGCCGCCCGGACGCCGTGGCGGCCACCGGCCACAAACCGGTCCTCCAATGACGGCGGTGCGGCTCGAACCGTTCCGCTGGTGGCACATCGACGAGGTGCTGCCGACCGAGGCGGACCTGTTCGGCGCCGGAAAGTGGTCCCCGGCCATGTTCTGGAACGAGCTGGCCAACGGACACCACTACCGGGTCGCCACCGACGACAGCGGCACCGTGCTCGGCTACGCCGGGCTCGCCGGAGCCCCACCCGACGAGGTGTGGGTACAGGTCATCGCCGTCCGGCGGGACGTCCAGCGGCGTGGCATCGGACGCGTCCTCCTGGAGGACCTGCTCGCCGAGGCGGACCGACGTGGCGCCCGCAGCACCCTGCTGGAGGTCGCCGTGGACAACGCCGCCGCCCAGCGGCTCTACGCGACGTACGGGTTCGAGCCGATCGGGGTACGACGCGGCTACTACCAAGCGACCAACACCGACGCGCTGGTCATGCAGCGCGACGCCGAGCCGACCGGGGACGGACCACACGACCATGGCTGACGAACCGCTGATCCTGGGCATCGAAACCTCCTGCGACGAGACCGGCGTCGGCATCGTGCGGGGGCACACCCTGCTCGCTGACGCGCTCGCCTCCAGCGTCGAGGAGCACGCCCGGTTCGGAGGCGTGGTGCCCGAGGTGGCCAGCCGCGCCCACCTGGAGGCCATCGTGCCGACCATGCAGCGGGCGCTGACCGAGGCCGGCGTCACCCTGGCCGACATCGACGCGATCGCGGTCACGTCCGGGCCCGGGTTGGCCGGCGCGCTGCTGGTCGGTGTCGCCGCCGCCAAGGGGTACGCGCTCGCCGCGGAGAAGCCCGTGTACGGCGTCAACCACCTCGCCGCGCACGTCGCGGTGGACACCCTGGAGCACGGCCCGCTGCCGGAACCCGCCATCGCGCTGCTGGTCTCCGGCGGGCACTCGTCGCTCCTGCTCGTCGACGACCTGGCCCGGGGTGTCACCCCACTGGGCGCCACCATCGACGACGCGGCCGGTGAGGCGTTCGACAAGGTCGCCCGACTGCTCGGGTTGCCCTTCCCGGGCGGCCCGCCCATCGACCGGGAGGCCCGCGCCGGCGACGCCACCTCGATCGCCTTCCCGCGCGGCCTGACCGCCGCCAAGGACCTCGCCGCGCACCGGTACGACTTCTCGTTCTCCGGGCTCAAGACCGCGGTGGCCCGCTGGGTCGAGGCGCGGCAGCGCGCGGGCGAACCGGTGCCGGTGGCCGACGTGGCCGCGTCCTTCCAGGAGGCGGTCTGTGACGTGCTGACCACCAAGGCGCTCGCCGCCTGCCGCGCTCAGGGCATCGAGACCCTGGTGATCGGCGGGGGAGTGGCCGCGAACTCGCGGCTGCGGGCGCTGGCCGAGCAGCGGGCCGAGAAGTACGGCATCCGGGTCCGGGTGCCCCGGCCGAAGCTGTGCACCGACAACGGGGCGATGGTGGCCGCGCTCGGTTCGCACCTGGTCGCCGCGGGCGTCGCGCCGAGCCGGCTGGACCTGCCGGCCGACTCGGCGCTGCCGCTGACAACGGTCAGCGTGTGACGGGGCGGACGGACATGATCGTGCGGATGTGGGAGGCGCGTGCCGAGGCGTACGGAGTCGCCGACCTGATCACCTGGGTGTGCGACACCGCCCTGCCCGAGGTGGAACACGACCCGCTGCACGTGTCCAGCGAGGTCTTCTCCTCCACTGACCATCGGGTGGTGGTCATCTCCAAGTGGCGCAGCAACCCGCGTCCGCTGCCCGATCCGCCCGCCCTGTTGGTGGCCCGCGCCCCGCACTCCTGGGACTTCACCCAGGTCGACCGCTGACCCGGGCCACCGACGAGCGACGTTCAGTTGCGGCGCAGCATCCGGTAGGTGGCGATCCCGCCGGTGCCCAGGGCGGCCAGGAAGACCAGCCAGACGACCGTGCTGCTGACCCCGACCTGAGGACCGGTGTTCGCCGCGGCGGCTGCCAGCAGCCCGTCGTTCCCGGGGGCGGGCAGCGCGGCCGGCGGCAGCTCCGGCCAGCGGACCAGCCCGGTGCTCTCCAGCATCTGCATGTGGTGCATCACGAAGCCGTTGGCGTCGTCGCAGAGCTTGCGGACGGTCGCGTCCCGGGTGCTGGCCCGCACCGCGCCGATCACCGGGAAGATCTTGCCGTGGGCCACCCGGAGCCGGGTCACGAAGATCTGGTCGAACCGGGCGCCGGAGGCCTTCTGCATCTCCGCCAGCCAGCCCTTCTGCTCGGCCGTCGGCTCGCTGGGGATGGTCGCGCCCAGCTTGTTGGCCGCGTCCACGACGAGCTGGTCGAGCCGCTGGTGCTCGTTGGCGATGCCCGCGCCGATCTCCCGGACCTTGGCCGACTGCCCCTTCTCGGCGGCCATCTGACCGGCCGGCATCTCCCACAGCCCGGCCAACCGCACCCCGTTGAGCAGGGTCATGTCGGCGGCGTTGAGCTGCTGCCCGGCGGGTGCCGCGATGGCCACGCCGGGCAGGACGCCGACCCCCGCGATGATCGCGATGAGCAGCATCGCCGCCCGGTGGGTCCGGTTGCCCAGCCGGCGACGGGCGGATCTGAGCGGTGCCATGTCTGCGGTGCCTCCTCGGTCCGGACCGAAACGCGTCGGGACCGGGCAGCCGTACCTGCCGGCTGCCCGCCCGTCCACTGATACGGACTGATCGTGCGATTAGTTCATTGGTCGGCGACGCGGATCAGCGGGTGACGGCGAGGAAACCACCGAGCAGCAGCAGCGTGAGCGCGGCGACGGCGAAGAGCACCAGCAACTCCCGGCGGCCGTGCCCGACGGTGGTCGCCCCGGTGGCCGGATCGTCGGGCAGGGCCGGCAGGTCGCGGGTCAGCGCGGCCAGGTCACCGAGGGTACGGGCCGTCCACACCGCACCGACCCGGTCGGAAAACTCGTCCAGGGTGAGCCGGCCGGCTGTGGTGTGCCGGTGCAGCTCGGCGACCACCCGGTGACGGTCGTCGTCGGAGGCGCGCAGCTCGACATCCACGCCGGACAGGGTACGCGGATCAGCCCACGTCGAGGGGGTCGGCGAGGAGCCGTTCGAAGGCCAGTTCGGCCGCGCCGATCAGAGGCGCGTCCGCGCCCAGCTTGGGCGTGCGCAGCCGGACGTGTTCCAGGCAGGCGCCGAGCGCGTTGGAGTTGAGCCGGCTGCGGATCTGGGCCGCGGCGGCGAGGTAGAGGTCACGCATGGTGCCGCCGAAGATGACCATCTCCGGGTTGAAGACGTTCACCAGGTTGGCCACCCCGAAGCCGAGCCAGTCCCCGGCCTGACGGACCGCCGTCTGGGCGCGGGCGTCACCCCGGTCGGCGGCGTCGAAGACGGCCAGCAGCGCGTCGCGGCCCCGGGCGTCGGAGCGTCCCGCCGCGCGGAGCAGCCCGTGCTCACCGATCTCGGTCTCCCAGCAGCCCCGGGCGCCGCACTCGCAGGGCATACCGTCGCGGACCACCTTCATGTGGCCGACCTCGCCGCCGTACCCGCCGTGCCCGGTGAGCCGGCGTCCACCGGCGATGATGCCGGCGCCGACACCGACATCGCCGTACAGGTAGATGACGTTGTCGCAGCCGGCCGCCACCCCCCGGGCGTGCTCGGCGAACGCGGCCACGTCGGCGACGTTGCCGACGGTGATCGGCACGTCGAGGCCCAGTTCGGCGCCGAGCGCGGCACCGATCGGCTCGTCCACCCAGCCGGTGGTCGGGCCGAGCCGGACCAGGCCGTCCTCGCGGCGGACCATGCCGCAGACCGCGACGCCGGCCCCGACGCAGACGGCGTCACCGGGCACCGCCTGCTGCATGTCCTTCACGGCGCCGGCCAGCTGCGGCGCGGCCTCGGCGGCCAGCAGGCCGCGCGGTCGGTCCAGTTCCCGGCGGTCCAGCACCGCCCCGCCCAGGCCGACCCGGGCGGCGCGCAGCCGGTCCACCTCGACGGAGTACGCGTACGCGTACACCCGGGCCGACTCGGGCCGACGACCAGTGACGGCCGTCCGGCCCGGCCGGTCTCCTTCGGTGTTCCCTCGCTGACCAGTCCCACCGCGGACAGGTCGGCGGTGAGCGCTCCGATGGTGCTCCGGTTCAGCCCCAGTGTGGAGGTGAGTTCGGCGCGGGTGGTCGCCCCGTGGACGTGTACGTGCCGGAGCAGAGCCCCGAGGTTCTGCCGCCGGACCTCGTCCTGGCTCGGTCCCGGGCGCATGGTGGTGCCGCCTCCCCGCGGTCAGCGGGTGCCGGTGGCGGTGGCGCGGCGGCGGGAGAAGGCGTCGACGCTGGCGGCGAGCATGAGCACCACACCGGTGACCACGTACTTCACTCCCGCGCTGTACCCCATCAGGCCCATCCCGTTGTCAATGACCGCGACGACCGCGCCACCGAGCACGGCGTCGAAGACCCGGCCCTTGCCTCCGAAGAGGCTGGTGCCGCCGATCACCGCCGCGCCGACGGCGTAGAGCAGTACGTTACTGCCACCGGTGTTCGGGTCGACCGAGTTGGCTCGGCTGGCGGCCACGATGCCCCCGACGGCAGCCATCGAGGAGCAGATCACGAAGACCGAGATGCGGATGCGGTCCACCTCGATGCCGGCGCGTCGGGCGGCCTCCCGGTTGCCGCCCACGGCGTAGATGTGCCGGCCGTAGCTGGTGCGTTGGAGCACGAAGGTCCAGATGACCAGCAGCATCGCGATGATCGGCACCACGATCGGCACGCCCTTGAGCGAGCTGATCAGGACGTTGCGGCTGCGCTCCAGGTTGAGGACGTACACGGCGGTGCCGAGGATGACGGCGAGCCCGACGATCCGCAGCGCGACCACCGCGATCGGGTCGGTGATCAGGCCACGGGCCACCCGCTTGCGGTGTCGCAGCAACTGCACCGCCGCGTAGCCGGCGACCGCGAGGACGGCAAACGCCCAGCCCAGGGCGGGACTGAGGTTGCGGTTCGAGATAGCGACCAGCACCTCGTCGCGGACGGAGATGTTGGTGCCCTCCTTCATGAGCATCAGCACGATGCCCTGGAAGGCGAGGAAGCCGGCGAGGGTGACCACGAAGGACGGAATGCCGATCTTCGCGACAAGCATTCCGAGGGTGGTGCCGATGACCAGGCCGGTGGCGATCGCGGCGAGCACGGCGACCCACCAGGGGTAGCCGAGCACGGTGACCACATTGGCCAGTACCGCGGCGCAGACGCCGCTGGCGAAGCCGGCGGAGAGGTCGATCTCGCCGAGCAGCAGCACGAAGACCAGGCCCATGGCGATAAGCGTGACCGCCGCACCCTGGGTGAAGAGGTTGGCGAAGTTCCCTGCCGACAGGAACGAGGACGGCCGCATGACCGCGAAGACTGTGCAGAGCACGATCAGGCCCAGCACCGCAGGTAGCGCGCCGACGTCGCCGCCGCGTACCCGACTCAGGTAGGTGCGGGCGTGACCCCCGATGGTCGGTGGCGGTGTGACGGCCGCCGGGCCGTCCTTGCGCACGGCGGTGGTGGTCATCGGAGGCCTCCTGGGATCGAGTCGGCCGGCTGCGTGCCGTCGCCGTTGCTACCAGTCTCGGTCGTGAGGCCGAGCGCGCCCGAGCGCCCGGCGGTGATCAGTTCGACCACCTGGGCGTGGGTGATGTCGGTGGTCTTCACCTGGGCGACCATCTGGCCGAGGTACAGCGCGGCGATCCGGTCGGAGACGGCGAAGACGTCGTTCATGTTGTGCGAGATGAGCACCACGGCCAGACCGTTGTCGGCGAGGCGACGGACCAGTTCGAGGACCTGGGCGGTCTGTGCCACACCGAGCGCGGCGGTCGGCTCGTCCAGGATGACCAGTTTGCTGTTCCACAGCACCGCCTTGGCGATGGCCACGGTCTGGCGCTGGCCGCCGGAGAGGCTGGAGACGTGCTGGCGCAGCGAGGTGACGGTGCGCACGGAGAGCCCGGCGAGCGTCTCGGCGGCGAGCTGTTCCATGGTCGGTTCGTCCAGGACGATGCCGCTGCGCTTCTCCCGGCCGAGGAACATGTTCTGCACGATGTCGAGGTTGTCGCAGAGAGCGAGGTCCTGGTAGACGACCTCGATGCCGAGGGCGGCGGCGTCGCGGGGGCTGCCGATGTGGACCGGTTCGCCGTTGAACAGGACCTCACCGGCGTCGGTGGGGTGAATGCCGCTGATGCACTTGACCAGGGTCGACTTGCCGGCGCCGTTGTCGCCGACCAGTGCGGTCACTTCACCCGGGTGGACGGTCAGGGCGACGTCGCGGAGCACCTGGACGGGACCGAAGCTCTTGTCGATCCCGCGGAGCTCCAGCAGGGGGGTCGCGGACACGGGGGGTCTCCTTACGGGAGGGTCGGGGCCCGTCCGGCGGGCGCCGCCCGGCACGGGAGGGATTCTCCCGTGCCGGGCGGCGATGGTCGTCCCGGCGGGTACTGCGGCGTCGGTCAGCTGATGCCGGCGCCGGCGCAGAGCTTGGCGTACGCGTCGGCGCAGATCTGCTCCTTGGTCACGTAGCCGTCGGCGATGACGTCCTTGATGTTGTCCTTGTAGATGGCCTTCGGGGTGAGCAGCACCGAGGGGACGTCCCGGCCGCCCTCGGGGTCCTTCACCGTCTGGCCGGTCTCCTTCTTCTCGCCCTTGGCCAGTGCGATGGCCAGGTCGGACGCGGCCTTGGCCTCTTCCCGGACGGCCTTGTAGACGGTCATGCACTGGTCACCGGCGATGATGTTCTGCAGGCCCTCCACGCTGGCGTCCTGGCCGGTCACCGGCACCTTGCCGTTGAGCTTGTTCTTCTTCAGGATCGAGATGGCGGCGTTGCCGAGAGTGTCGTTGGCGGCCAGCACGCCGTCGATCTTGCCCTTGGTCGCGGTGAGCTGCTGCTCGAAGATGGTCGCCGCGGTGGGGCCGTCCCAGCCCGGCACGGCGTCGTCCGGGCCCTTGGTGTACTCCTTGGAGTCGAACTTCGGCTTGAGCACCGAGTCGTAGCCGGCCTTGAACAGGGTGGCGTTGTTGTCGGTGGGGGAGCCGTTGAGGTACGCCACGACCGGGTTCTTGGCGCCCTTCTCGGTCAGGCACTTGGCCAGACCCTCACCCTGGAGCTTGCCGACGGTCTCGTTGTCGAAGCTGACGTAGTACTGGGCGGAGCCGCCGAGGGTGAGCCGGTCGTAGTCGATGGTGGCGACGCCCTGCGACTTGGCCTTGTCGAGCACGGCCTTGCCGGTGCCGGAGTCCAGGTTGGTGATCATCAGGGCGGTGACGCCACTGGTGATCATCTGGTCGGCGATGGTCTGGAACGCGGTCTTGTCGTTCTGGGCGTTCTGGATGTCGTACTGGACGCCGGCGGCCTCGAACGCCTCCTCCAGGAACCTGCGGTCCGCGCCCTCCCAGCGGGCGGAGGACTTGCTGTCCGGGAGGATCACGCCGATCTTGGGGGTCTTGGCGGAGCTGGCCTTGTCGTCGCCGGAGTCGTCGCCACAGGCGGTCAAGCCGCCGGTCGCGAGCAGGCCCACGGCGGCGATGGTGAGGATCCCCTTACGCATGTGCAGGGTCCTTTCGGGGGTGGGGGAGATGTTGTTTTGTTGTGCCCGGCAACGTATTGCGCGTCACACCGGCTCCACAAGACTGCGCAGGTGCCAAGTTTGTTGGGGGCGATAACAATTCAGCAACGCAACTGTTACTCCCCGGGTATCCCACAGGGAGTCGACGTAACGAAAGTCGTCAGTGGGTCTGCAACGGCGCGGTACGGGCCTCGGTCAGCGCCACCAGATCCGCTGCGGCCAGTTCGAGTTGCAGGCCACGCCGGCCTGCGGAGACATAGATCGTCGGCAGGTCCAGTGCGGAGTCGTCGAGCACAGTGGGCAGTCGGCGACGCTGCCCGAGCGGGCTGATCCCGCCCCGTACGTAGCCGGTGGCCCGCTCGGCGACCGCCCGGTCGGCCAGCGCCGCCCGCTTGCCACCGACCGCCGCGGCGAGCGCCTTGAGGTCCAGTTCGCCGGTGACCGGTACGACCGCCACGGTGAGTGCGCCGTCCACCTCGGTCACCAGCGACTTGAACACCCGCTCCGGGGGCACGCCGAGCGCCGCCGCCACCAGCGCGCCATAGTTCGGGGCGTCCGGCGCCACCTGGTACGGGTGCGTGCGATGCGCGATCCCACGCTTGACCAGCAGTGCCGTCGCCGGAGTGCCCTGTCCCGCCACGCCCCTGAACCTAATCGACCGGCCGGCCGACCAGCACGGTCGGGGCCCCGGCGATCCGGGTGAGCACCAGACTCGCCGCCTGGTCGCCGGCCAGCCGCAGGTCCCGCCGGAGCTGCTCCGGGGTGAGCGCCGAACCCCGCTTGAGGATCTCCACCCGGCCCACCCGGCGATCCCGCAGCAGCGTCCGCAGTCGTTTGAGCGAGAACGGCAGCACGTCGGTGATCTCCAGGCAGCGCGCGTACGGGGTGCGGGTCGGGTGGTCGGCGTAGAGGTAGGCGATGCTCGGATCGCCCAGGGTGGCGTCCAGTTCGTTGGCCAGTTCGGCGACGAGGCGCGCCCGGACCACCGCCGGGTCCGGGTCGTACAGGTAGCGGCGCGGCGGTCCCACCGGCGCCTCGGCGGCGCCTGACCCGGTGAGCTGGTGGCAGCGGGTCTCGTCGCCCTCCCGGCGGTACAGGCTGGCCCGGCGGGGGACCTCGGCCAGTTCGCCGCACCAGAGCGCGGCCTCCACCAGGTCGCCGTCCACGCCTACCCACTCCGCCTCCGCGCCCGCCGGGATGAGCGCGTGGTCCAGGCCCGGCGCCACCTTCACCACGGTGCGGGGCACCCGCTCGGCCAGCCCGGTGACGAAGTCCCACGGTGGCGAGTAGGCGCGCGGGTCGAAGATCCGTCGCCCGGTGCCGGTCGTGCGGCGGGCCGGATCGCAGAAGACGCCGTCGACCCGGGAGACGTCGAACGAGGTGGCGTCGCCGCACTCGACCGTGAACAGCTCGGCCAGCCCGGCCGCGGCGGCGTTGGCGGCGGCCATCGCGGCGGTCACCGGGTCGGCTTCCACCCCGTACACCCGGATGCCGGCACGGGCGGCGGCCAGCGCGTCCGCGCCGAGGCCGCAGCCGAGGTCGGCCAGACCCGGGGCGGTGCTGGAGCGGTACGCGGCGGCCGGCGGCGCGTACCACGAGGTGGTGTTGCCCGACTGCGGGCACAGCCCGCACCTGGAGCGCCCGGCGGAGT
>NZ_JAEVHM010000196.1 GCF_016802865.1 Micromonospora parastrephiae
CCGCGCCCCCGCGCCCCCGCGCCCCGCGCCAAGATCAGCGCAACTTCCCTGATGTTGCTGCCTCAGGCGCGCGGGAGGCAGCAACATCCCCGACATTGTGCGGATCTTCATTGCCGATCTGGCCGCACGGCAAGATCACGCTCGATCCCCGATGTAGTGGCCTCACCGATCGCCGATGCCACTACATCCTGGATTGAGCACGATCTTGAGCGCCGGCCCAGGGTGATCATGATGAGTGCGGGATGTTCCGCCGTTTTGTCACTCGTGAACATCATGATCACCGGCGTGGGCCCCGGGTGCCCCGGGGGTGGGCGGGGTGCTCGCGGTGCGGGCCGCGCGTGGGGCCCGCCGGGAGCGGGACCCGCGCAGGAGCACAGCCAGGAGCAGGGCGGTCATCGCGACCGCGCCGGGAGCCTTGGTGAAGCGGGCGAGGTTCGTGCCGTCGGGCAGGGTGAGCAAGGTGGCCGCCGCGGCCGGCAGCACGAACCACGTCGTCCGCACGGCGGTGAGCGCGAGCAGCGCCAGCGGCCAGGTGGCGTACCAGGGATGGAAGACCGGGGACAGGACGACGGTGGCGGTCAGGGCCAGCGCGGCGCCGTGCAGCGCCACCCGGCAGCGCGCCACCCCACCCGCGCCGCGTCGACCCGCGCCGCGTCGACCCGCGCCACCTCGACCCGTTCCGCCCGCCGGGTGTCGTCAAATCCGCGCAGCACCTGCCAGGCCCGCCACCAGAGCACCACCAGCACCCCGGCGAGCAGCAGCAACGCGACCGTCCGGAGCGCCGGCACCGCCTGCGGGTCGCGGCCGACCAGCGCGCCCGCGTAGTCCACCACCAGCCCGACGGCGGTGGGCGGCGACGTCCACTGCTCGGAGTCCCCGCTGTGGGTCAGCCCGCCCACCCAGCCGAACCCGAGTCCGGACAGCGCCGAGGTGACCAGCAGCGCGGCGAGCAGCCCGCCGGCCAGCCAGCCGCCGTCGCGCAGCAGTGCCCGTACGGTGTACCGGCCGTGCACTGCGGCCGGCACGGCGAACGGCACCACCACCACGGCGCTGGCCTTCACCGTGACCGCCAGCCCGAGCAGCGCGCCGGCCAGCAGCAGCGCCGCAGGACAACCCGGCCGCCGGATCGCCACCAGCAGCCCACACAGCAGCAGGCCCAGCATCACGGCGTCGTTGTGCGCCCCGGCCACCAGGTGCACGCCGACCAGCGGGCAGGCCAGGAGCAGCCAGACCGCCCGCCGGGTCGGCACCCCGGCCGCCCGCGCCAGCCCGGGTACGCAGAACGCGGCCAGCAGCACCCCCGCAACGGCGATCACCCGCAGCGCCACGACCGTGCCGGTGAGCCCGCCGCCCAGCTCGACCGCGAGCGCCGCGAGCAGCACGAACACCGGCCCGTACGGTGCCGGGGTGTCCCGCCAGATCGGCGCCACCGTCTCCAGCCACGGGCAGCCGGCCGCCGCCACCCCCACCGCGTACGGGTCGACGCCGTGCGCGTACGTCCAGCCCTGGCAGGCGTACGAGTACACGTCCCGGCTGCCCAGCGGCGGCGCGGCCAGCAGCGGCAGCGCCCACAGCCCGGCGGTGACGTACGCCCACCGGGCGGACGGTGCTCCCCCGCGCAGCGACCACCACGCCCCGACCAGCAGCACGGTGCCGACCAGCCAGCAGGTCAGCGTCGCCGGGCCGCCCTGGCCCTGCCATATCGACACGGGGGTCACGCCGAGCGGGGCGTCGGGCAGCGCCCCGCCGAGATATCCGGCCACGGTGAGCAGGGCCGCGCCGGTCAGGCCCGCGTACCGGGCGAAGCGCGCAACCGGGGGACCAGGTGGCGACGGCGCGCCGGGAGCGGTCACCGGCGCACCTTCCCTCAGTCGGCGGCGACCGGCTGGCGGGCCGCCCGAGCCGACCGTACCAACCGGACGACCAGCACGATCACCAACAGCGTCATCAGTGGCGCCCCGACGGTCTTGGTGTAGCGGGGCAGGCCGGTGCCGTCGGGCAGCACCAGGAACGACGCGACAAGCGCGACCACGATGAACCATCCGGTTCGCCGGGCGGTGGCCGCCAGCACGAACAGCGGCCAGGTCCAGTACCAGGGGTGCACCACGGGGGCGAGCGCGACGGTGAGGGCGAGCGCGAGGCCGGCGTGGTGGAGAGGGTCGCGGGTGCGGGCCCGCCACCAGAGCCAGACCAGGAGTACGGCCAGGAGTACGACGGCGATCCCGCGCGTCACCGGCAGCGCGTCGACGTGCCCGCCGAACAGCGCCGCGACATAACCGACCGTCTGCCCGACGGCGGTCGGCGGGGAGGTCCAGGCGACGGCGGCGCCTCCCTGGGACAGTCCGCCCACCCAGCCGAAGTCCAGCCCGCCGAGAACAGTCACCCCCACCACGGTGGCGGCCGCGCCGCCGACCACCCAGCCGCCGTCACGGATCAACGTCCGGATCCGGTACGGCCCGGCGGTGGCGGCCAGCGCGGCGAACGGCACCACCACCACGGCCGTCACCTTGATCGCCACAGCGACGCCGAGGAGCAGACCGCCGACCAGCAGCATTCCGCGCCGGCCCGGGTGTGACGCCACCACGGCGAGCCCACCGACCAGCGCGGCGAGCATCAGCACGTCGTTGTGTGGACCACCGATCAGGTGCGCGGCGATCAGCGGGGAGCCCAGCGCCAGCCACACCGCCCGCTTCGGCAGCACACCGGCCCGCCGCGCCAGAGCGGGCAGCGCCCACGCGCTCACCACCACCCCGACCAGCGACAACGCCCGGAACAGCACGATGCTGGCGGTCAGCGAGCCGGTGATCTTGACCACCGCGCCCGCGATGAGCACGAAGAGCGGCCCGTACGGCGCCGGGGTGTCGCGCCAGATGACCGAGACCGTGTCCAGCCATGGGCAGGGCAGCGCGGAGACGCCCTGCTCGTAGGGGCTGATGCCGCCGACGAAGCTGGCGCCCTGGCAGGCGTACGCGTACACGTCCCGGCTACCGAAGGGCGGCGCGACCAGCAACGGCAGCAGCCAGAGCCCCACGGTGACCAGGGCCCACCGCGTCGACGGCCCCCCGTCGCGCAGAGCCCACCAGGCGTACGCCATCAGGCCGGTGCCGACCGCCCAGGCGGCGAGGATCAGCGGGCCGTTGGTGCCCTGCCAGATGCTGACCGGGGTGCTGCGCAGCGGGCCACTGGGAAACGCGCCCCCGAGGTAGGCGGAGATCGCGAGCAGCGTCGAGCCGGCCAGGCCGGTCCAGCGCGCGAGGTGGGAAGGCACGCCCGACATGCTGCCAGCACGTCGGTCAGGGGACGACGGCAGCACCGTCAGCAGTGGTTCGCCGGCGTGAGTCCGCTGGACAGCGTGTAGTCGCCGGCCGCGCGGACCCGCACCTCGGTCCACCCGTCGGCGCCGGGCCGCACGCAGCCGGCCGGGCCGGTCAGCGACAGCCAACGCGACCACCGCACCCGAACCGGCACGTCACCGGGTACGGCGCTCAGCCGAACCGAGCCCCGATCGGCGGTGACGAGCTGTCCCGGGGCACCGACCAGCGGTGTCGGGTCGACCACGGCGTACATCCGCCAGGTCGGGTCACGCCAGACCTCCCGCAGGTAGGGCAGGCCGGTGGAGATCAGCTCGGCCTCGTCGCGGCCCCACCGGTCGGCGGGAGCGTCCGGGGCGAGCACCACGTAGGTCACCGCCTCGTGGCGCAGCCACCGCTCGTACGTCTGCGCGTTCAGGCTGCCGTCGTAGAACAACGCGTTGCGGTCGCTGTCGACCTGGCGTTCCCAGCCGCGGGCCAGCGGCACGGTCGGCGGGAGGTACGCGGACTCCCAGTGGTCCCGCAGCGGCACCACCTCGACCCGTCCGACCGGCTGCCGCCGGTCGAGTTCCGCGACGAGCGGCCGGTGGAACGCGGCGGCGCTCTCCGGCGCGCCGGCCCGGGTCACGTCGCTCAGCATCACCGGCGACTGCCACCACACGGTCGCGGCGAGCAGTCCCGCCAGCCAGGGCCCCGGCAACGGGGCGTACCCGGCCAGCACCGGCAGGGCGAAGAGCAGCGGCAGCCGCAGCGCGTTGGAGCCGATCGGGCTGGGCACGTAGTACGCGCCGACCAGGAGCAGCACCGTGAGCGCCGCGCCGATGCGCAACACCCGGCGGCGACGCGGCACCACGACCGCCACCAGCACCGCGAGCGCGACGTTGATCCGCATCGACTCGGCCGAGTAGGGCTGGGTGCCGCCGTTGCCGAAGAGGACCGCGATCGGGGCCAACGTGGCGGCCGGCGCCACGGCCAGGACCAACCCTTCTGCCAGTGGTCGCTCGACCCGCCAACCGCCGGGCAACGGGCGGCCCGGCCCGTCACCGGTGCGCAGGGCGGACAGCAGCAACGCCGCGCCCGCCAGCCCGGTGAACAGGCCGGCGACCGGGCTCGCCGCCGTCGCCAGGGCAGCGCAGCCGGCGGCGAGCGCCAGCCGAACCGGACGCGGTGGGCGTTCGGCGCTGACCGCGCAGAGCGCCAGCAGCCCGAACGTCAGCCCGACGGCGAAGGTGATCCGACCGCTGGCCAGGTTGCCGACCAGCACCACCGCACCCAGGACGCCGGCCAGCAGCGGCCGGCGGGCCCGGTTGCGGGTGAACAGCCAACCCAGCGCCGCCGCGCCGAGCACGGCGGCGACGGCCCCGAGCGGACGCACCCCGATCAGCGCGCCCAACCTGGCCGTGAACAGGCTGTAGCCGTACTGGTTGACACCGCCGTACCAGCCGAGGTCGACCGGCGCGGCACCGTACCGGTCGGCGAACTCGGCGCGGGCGACCTGGGCGGCGAGGTCGGTGCCCATCCGCGGCGCGAGCAGGAACCCGACGGCCAGCACGACCGCGACCCCGGTCGCCGCCGCCCAGCCGGTACGCGCGCCTGCGGTGCGCTGCCCGGCCGGGCGCGTCGCCGCGTCAGCCATTGAGGACACGTTCCGTCGCGGCTCGGGAGCGGCGGGCGGTGCGCAGGTACTCGTCGAGGAACTCACCCGGGTCGTCCCGGCCGAGCAGCGCGACCACCCCGGCCAGCTCCACGCCGTGCCGGGGCAGCTGGTCGCCGGCCCGGCCCCGGACCAGCATCAACGCGTTACGGACCTGCGCGGCCAGGGACCAGCCGGCGGCCATCTCCGCGGCGTCCGCCGGGTCGACCAGGCCGGCCTCGGCGGCGGCCGCGAGGACGTCGAGGGTACGCGTGCCGCGCAGCGCCGGGACCGCGCCGCCGTGCCGGAGCTGGACGAGCTGCACCGCCCACTCCACGTCGGCGAGCCCGCCACGGCCCAGTTTGGTGTGGGTGGCCGGGTCCGCGCCCCGGGGCAGCCGCTCGGTCTCCACCCGGGCCTTGATCCGGCGGATCTCGACGACCTGCTCGCGGGTCAGCCCGTCGGCCGGATAGCGCACCGGGTCGATCAGCGCCTCGAACTCGGCGCCCAGGTCGGCGTCGCCGCAGACGAACCGGGCGCGCAACAGCGCCTGCGCCTCCCACACCCGCGACCAGCGGGCGTAGTACTGCGCGTACGCGGCGAGACTGCGCACCAGGGGACCCTGCCGGCCCTCCGGGCGCAGGTCGGCGTCGACGCCGAGCGGCGGGTCCGGGGCGGGTACGCCGAGCAGTCGGCGCAGTTCCTCGGCGATGGCGTGCGCGGCGGCGCTGGCCGCGCTCTCGTTGCTGCCGGCGAGCGGGTCGTAGACGAAGAGCACGTCGGCGTCGGAGAGGTAGTTCGACTCGTACCCGCCGAGCCGGCCCATGCCGATGACGGCGAACCGCAGCCCCGGCGGCGACGGTTGGCTGGCCTGGGCGGCCCGCAGCGCGGCGGTCAGGGTCGCGTCGGTGACGTCGGCGAGCGCCGTACCCACGGCGGTGACGTCGGACAGCCCGGGGGCCGGCCGGTTCGCGCCGTCCGGGCGGGTGGGGGTGGGTGCGAGCACACCGGCGCGGCAGAGCACGTCGGCGCACGCGACCCGGACCAGTTCCCGACGCCGCAGCGCCCGCACCGCGCGGGTCGCCTCGACCGGGTCGGTGTGCCGGGCCGCCGCCGCCAGGAACCCCTCCCGGAGCACCTCGGGCGGACGCGGCGCCAACTCGTTCTCCTCCGCCAGCAGCCGCAGCGCCTCCGGGTCCCGGGCGAGCAGGTCGGCGGCATACCGGGACAGGGCGAGAACGCGGGCCAGCCGGCGGGCGACCGGGCCACCGTCGCGCAGCAGCCGCAGATACCAGGGTGTGCTGCCCAGCTTGTCGGAGACCTGGCGGTAGTTGAGCAGCCCCCGGTCCGGTTCCGGCGCGTCGGCGAACTCGCTGAGCAGCACCGGCAGCAGGGTCCGCTGGATCGCCGCTGTGCGGCTCACCCCGCCGGTGAGCGCCTGGAGGTGACGCAGCGCCCCGGCCGGGTCGGCGAACCCGAGGATCTCCAGGCGGTGCCGGGCCGCCTCCGGGGTGAGCCGCAGCCCGTCGGCCGGAACCCGGGCCACCGACTCCAGCAGCGGCCGGTAGAGCAGTTTGGCGTGCAGTCGGCGTACCTCGGCGGCGTGGGTGACCCACTCGGCCCGGAAGCTCTCGACGGCGCTGCGCCCCGGCGTGGCGGTGAAACCCAGCGCGGCGGCCAGCCAGCGCAGCGCGGCCGGTTCGGTGGGCACGGTGTGCGTGCGGCGCAAACCCTGTAGTTGCAGCCGGTGCTCGACGCTGCGCAGGAAGCGGTAGCCGCGCAGCAGCGCCTCGCCGTCGGCGCGCCCGACGTAGCCGCCGGCGACCAGCGCCCGCAGCGCCGGGAGGGTGCCGGGTGCCCGCAGCGTCTCGTCGCCACGACCGTGCACGAGTTGCAGCAACTGGACGGCGAACTCGATGTCGCGCAGCCCGCCGGGGCCGCGCTTGATCTCGCGTTCCAGCTCCTTCGGCGGGACGTTGTCGATGATCCGGCGGCGCATGGCGCGGACGTCCTCGACCGCCTCGGGCCGCTCGGCCGCCCGCCAGACCAGCGGCGCCAGCTGGTCGATCCACTCCTGGGCCAGCGGCAGGTCGCCGGCGGCCGGGCGGGCCTTGAGCAGCGCCTGGAACTCCCAGGTGCGCGCCCACCGGCGGTAGTAGGCGAGGTGGCTGGCGAGGGTACGCACCAGCGGGCCCCGGTTGCCCTCCGGGCGCAGCGCGGCGTCCACCGGCCAGGCGACCAGGCCACAGATGTGGATCAGTCGGGTCGCCACCAGGGTCGCGGCGGACAGGTCGGTGTCCTCGGCCGCCACGAAGATGACGTCCACGTCGGAGACGTAGTTCAGCTCGCCGCCGCCGCACTTGCCCATCGCCACCACCGCCAGCCGGGGCCGTTCGGTGCCCTCGGCCAGCTCGTCGACGGCGACCTCGTACGCCGCGGCCAGTGTCGCGTCGGCCAGCGCGGACAGCGCCGCCATCGTCTGCTCCAGGCCGCGCCCGCCGGTGAGGTCGGCCGCCGCGATCCGCAGCAGTGCCAGGCGGTACGCGGTCCGCAGCACCGCCACCGGGTTGCCGTCGCCGACGGGTTCCAGCCGACCCTCGGCCGTGGGCGCGAGCCCGTCCGGGGCGGTACGCAGCGCCTGGTAGTGCTCGGGGTGGGCCACCAGGTGGTCGCCGAGCGCCGACGAGGCGCCGAGCACCGCGATCAACCGCCGCCGCAGGCCGGGATCGGCGTGCAGGTCCGCGAGCAGCGGCGATTCGGTGGTGTCGCCGGTCGTGCGGCCTTCGGCCTCGACGATGCGGTGCAGTTGGCGCAGCGCCAGGTCCGGGTCGGCTGCCCGGGACAGCGCCGCGAGCAGCTCCCCGGCCGGCTCGTCGACCGGCTCCTGCTCGTCCGGCCGCCACAGCCGCAGGCCGTCCGGGCCGAGCAGGTCGGCGGCGCGCGCCCCGCCGTCGCCTTCGGCCGTGCCGAAGCCGTAGCGGGCGAGCCGGCCCGGCGCCCTGGTCGGCCGGCTCATCAGTGCCCGAGCAGCGGCAGGCCACGCCGCATCGTGCTGTCGTCCAGCTCGCCCTGGGCCAGCGCGGCGAACCGGGCGGCGAACGGCTGCCAGACCTCCTCCACGTCCACCATCACCGAGTCGCACGCCGCGACGACCAGCTCCGGGTCGTAACCCAGCTCGGCGAGTTGGGTGGAGTCGGCGGCCCAGTCGGCGATCATCGCGGTGTCGCACTCGATGTGGAACTGCAAACCCCAGGCCCGGTCACCGAGCCGGAACGCCTGGTGCGGGTAGCGGGTGGAGGCGGCCAGCAGGGTGGCGCCCCGGGGCAGCTCGGTGATCTCGTCGGAGTGCCACTGGAGCACGTCCGGGATCAGTGGCACGTACCGGAACAGCGGGTCGCCCTCGGCGGCGTCGCGCCGGCCGACCACGCCGGGACCGATCTCCGGCCCGGACGGGCTCCGCTCGACCAGTCCGGCGTGCGCGGTGGCGAGCAGCTGCGCGCCCAGGCAGATGGCCAGGGTGGGCACCCGGTACCGGACGGCCTTGCGCAGCAGGCCCTCCACGGCGGGGAACCATGGCGCGCCGGGCGAGCCGTCCAGCAGCGGGTACGCCTGCTGCTCGCCGCCGAGCACCACCAGCGCCGCGTACCCCTCCAGGTCGGCGGGGAGCTCGTCGCCGGCGTGCGGGCGGACCACCCACAGCTCCAGCCCGGCCTCGGTCAGCCACTCACCCAGCCGGCGCGCGTCATCCGTCGGGTCGTTCTCGATCACCAGCGCGGTTGCCACCCGTCGAGGCTAGCCGGTGCGCCCGGTGGCGCCACGCCCCGCCACGGGCCCGCCACCCGTGCCCGGCCCCGACGACAGCGGGGTCGTTAGGCTCTGCGGTTGTGATCAGCGAGGATTCCACCGTCGTCCGCCCGCCCGTGCTGCGCCCGGGTGACACGGTGGCACTGGTGTCACCGTCCGGGCCGACCTCGCCGGAGCGGGTGGCCCGAGGGGTGGAGCTGCTCACCGGTTGGGGCCTGCGACCGGTGCCGGCGTCGAACGCGTACGCCCGGCACGGCTATCTGGCCGGTACGGACGACAGGCGCGCCGCCGACCTGAACGCGGCGTTCGCCGACCCGGAGATCCGCGGGGTGATCTGCACCCGGGGCGGCTACGGCGTGCAACGGATCGTCGACGCCATCGACATGGCGGCCGTCCGCCGCGACCCGAAGGTGGTGGCCGGCTTCTCCGACATCACCGCGTTGCAGCTCGCGCTGTGGCGGGTCGCCCGGTTGGCCGGCGTACACGGCCCGGGTGCCGCCTGGCGCGACGAGCGGACCCCGCTGCGCTCGGCCGAGTCGCTGCACGCCGCGCTGATGACGACCGAGGCGGTGTCGGTCACCGCCGTGCCCGCCGAGGACACCTTCGCCGTACGCGTGCCGGGTCGGGCCACCGGCACCCTGCTCGGCGGCAACCTGTGCATGATCGCCGCGTCGGTCGGCACACCGGACCTGCCCGACCTGACCGGGGCGGTGCTGTTGATCGAGGACGTGCAGGAGCCCCCGTACAAGGTCGACCGGATGCTCACCCAGCTGCGCCGGGCCGGCGCGTTGGACGGGCTGGCCGGTGTGGCGGTCGGGCAGTTCACCGACTGCGCCGACGGCTGGGACACCACGGTCGTCGACGTCCTCACCGAACGCCTGGGCGACCTGGGCGTACCGGTCCTCGGCGGCCTCCCGATCGGCCACGGCCCCGGCCAGCTGACCGTCCCGGTAGGCACCGAGGCAACCGTGAAACGTCGAAGCCGGAACCCTGACGGTAACCCCCGCAGTCCGCTAACCCCCCCAGCCCTCCCCCTC
>NZ_JAEVHM010000197.1 GCF_016802865.1 Micromonospora parastrephiae
CCCACCACCCCGCCGCCGCCGACCACACCGCCACCCACCACGCCGCCACCGACCACACCGCCGCCCACCACACCCCCGCCGACCGGTGGGGACTGCGGGGTGAAGTCGCGGCCCGCCGGCAAGGTGCTCCAGGGCTACTGGGAGAACTGGGACGGCGCCTCCAACGGCGTACACCCCGGCCTCGGCTGGATCCCGATCACCGACAGCCGGCTCAGCCAGCACGGCTACAACGTGATCAACGCGGCCTTCCCGGTGATCCGCTCGGACGGCACGGTGCTCTGGGAGAACGGCATGGACGCTGGTGTGAAGGTCTCCACCCCGGCCGAGATGTGCCAGGCCAAAGCGGCCGGCGCGACCATCCTGATGTCGATCGGCGGGGCCGCGGCGGGCATCGACCTGAGCTCCAGCGCCGTCGCCGACCGGTTCATCGCGACGATCGTGCCGATCCTCACGGCGTACCACTTCGACGGCATCGACATCGACATCGAGACCGGCCTGACCGGTAGCGGGAACATCAATACCCTGTCCACGTCGCAGGCCAACCTGATCCGGATCATCGACGGAGTGCTGGCCCGGATGCCCTCGAACTTCGGCCTGACCATGGCGCCGGAAACGGCCTACGTCACCGGCGGCAGCGTGGTCTACGGCTCGATCTGGGGCTCGTACCTGCCGATCATCAAGAAGTTTGTGGACAACGGCCGGCTCTGGTGGCTGAACATGCAGTACTACAACGGCAGCATGTACGGCTGCGCGGGCGACTCGTACCCGGCCGGCACGGTGCAGGGCTTCACGGTGCAGACGCAGTGCCTGAACAACGGCCTGACCATCCAGGGCACCACCATCCGGGTGCCGTACGACAAGCAGGTTCCGGGCCTGCCCGCGCAGAACGGCGCGGGTGGCGGCTACATGTCGACGTCGCTGGTCACGCAGGCGTGGAACGCCGTACCCGGCCTCAAGGGCCTGATGACCTGGTCGGCGAACTGGGACGGGTCAAAGGGCTGGACGTTCGGCGACAACGTGAAGCGCCTGCAGGGTCGCTGAAAGCTTGCCGGCGCCGCGCCGCGAGGGTGAGCGCCCGGACCGTACCCCAGCGTGTGCCGTCAGTCGGCCGCGCGGCGGGCGCGGGCCCGGCGCTTGCCCTCGTGCATGGCCTGCACCCGGGCCACCGGGATGGTCCGCCCCTCCGCCACCAGGTCGGCGGGGAGCGGCTGCGGCGCCGGCATCGCGGCCCCCCACGGATCGGCACCGGCCAGCAGCGACGGCACGGTCCGGATGGTGAAGTCGGCCGGGGTCACCTCGGTCAGGTCGGCCCAGTCGACCGGGAAGGAGACCGGCATCCCGGGCCGCAGCCGGGGGCTGTACGTGGCCGCCACGGTCGCGCCGCCGGCCCGGGTGGCGTCCACGAAGACCCGGCCGCCCCGGTCCTCCTTGATGTACGCCGTGGTGGCCAGCGCCGGGTCGATCCGTTCGGCGCGGACGGCGAGCGCCCGGGTGGCGGCGGCCAACTCCTCGGCCGTGGCGTCGCCCGTCACGGGAACGAAGACGTGCACGCCCTTGGCGCCGCTGGTCTTGACCGCCCCGGTCAGGCCGGCGTCGGCCAGCGCCTGGCGGACCAGCAACGCGGCGGCGACGGCGGCGGCGAATCCGTCACCCTCCGGCGGGTCCAGGTCGAGCACCAGATGGGTGGGGCGGTGCAGGTCCGCGACGGTGGCCAGCGTCGGGTGGTACTCCACCGCCCGCTGGTTGGCGAACCAGAGCAGGGTGCGCCGGTCGTCGCAGAGGGCGTACGAGATTTCGCGGTGCGACGCCTCCGCCCAGACCGGCACCCGGCGGACCCAGTCGGGGGTGTAGCGGGGAAGGTTCTTCTGCATGAACGGCGGTTGGCCGGGGCGGACCCGGATCACCGACAGCGGCCGGTCCCGTAACTGGGGCAGGATCCGGTCCGCGACCGCGTCCAGGTAGTCGACCAGGTCGCGCTTGGTCGCGTCGACGTTGTCGGACAGGGGCTGGTCCAGGTTGGTCAGGCCCACCCCGTCGCGGATCTCGTCAGCCTCGCTCACCCGACCACCCTCGCGGCCTCGGCGTCGTCGGTCAACCTGACGCGGCGGTCGGTTTCGGCGGGCCGGCTTGGAAGCGTGGTCAGCGCCACCAGCAGTGCGGCGACCACCAGGGCGGCGGCCACGGCGAACGCGACCCTGTAGCCGGCGGCCAGGGCAGCCGTCTCGACTGAGCCCCCGGCCCGTAGAACGTCGGTGCGGGCGGCGGCCAGGGTGGCCAGCGCGGCCAGTCCGACCGCCCCGCCGACCTGCTGGGTGGTGTTGGCCACTCCGGACGCGAGCCCGGCGTCCGCGTCGGTCGCGCCGGCCATGGCCAGCGTGGTGACCGCTGGCAGCGTCAGGCCGCCGGCGACCCCGAAGATCAGCATCGCGGGGAGCACGTCGGCGAGGTAGCGACCGTCGGCGGGCAGCCGGGCGAGTAGCAGGAAGCCGACCGTCGCCAGGCCGAGCCCGACCAGCAGCACACCGCGGGCACCCCACCGGGCGATCAGCCGACCGGCCAGACCGAGCGAGACCACCGCGATCACCACAGGGGTGGGCAGGAACGCCCAGCCGGTGGCCGCCGCGTCCAGCCCGAGCACCAGTTGCAACTCCACGGCGAGCAGGAACTGGAAGCCGAAGAACGCGGCCACCATGAGGAACTGCACGGTGTTCGCCGCGACCAGGCCGGGTACGCGCAGCACCCGGCCCGGCAGCAGCGGGGTCGCCGCGACCCGCTGGCGTACGGCGAAACCGCCGAGCAGCAGCGCCGCGAGTGCCGCCGCGCCGAGGGTGCGTGGGCTGGTCCAGCCGTGCTCGCCCGTTCCCACGATGCCCAGCACGGTGGCCATCAGGCCGGCGGTGGCGAGCAGCGCGCCGGGCACGTCGAGGCCCGCTCGCACGCCGATGCCCCGTTCGGCGGGGAGCCGGCGGACGGCGGTGAGCAGGATCGCCGCCCCGATCGGGAGGTTCACCAGGAAGATCGAACGCCAGCCGGCCAGTTCGGTGAGCACTCCTCCGGCCACCGTGCCGACCGATGCGCCGGCCGCCCCGGTGAAGCTGAAGACGGCGATGGCGCGGGCCCGCTCGGCCGGTTCGGGATAGAGCCGGACGATCATGCCGAGGCTGACCGCCATGGCCAGCGCGCCGCCGATGCCCTGGCCGAAGCGCGCGCCGACCAGCTGCGTCGGCCCGGTGGCCGCCGCGCAGGCCAGCGACGCCAGGGTGAACAGGGTGACGCCGGCGAGGAAGACCCGACGCCGGCCGAGCAGGTCGCCGAGGCGTCCGGCGAGCAGCAGGAGCCCGCCGAACGCCACCAGGTAGGCGTTGACCACCCAGGCCAGGCCGGCGGCGGTGAAGCCCAGGTCGCGTTGGACGGCGGGCAGCGCCACCGAGACGACGCTCCCGTCCAGGATGATCATCAGGCTGCCGGCGCAGAGTACGAGCAGGGCCGGCCAGCGGGCCGGGACGGTACGGTCCATCGAAATGCCTCCTTGGTGCACGCTTTGTTACTGACGCAATCGTCTGTGACCATGAGCCGGAGCGGAAGGAGGCACTGTGATGTCCCAGAGGAACAGCGATGTGTCCGCGCAGGTCGACGCGGAGTTCACCTGCGCCGCCGGGAACGTGCCGTTCACCCCCGGGCAGGCTCGGGCGTGCACCGTCCGCGAGGTGCTCGACCGGGTCGGCGGCAAGTGGAGCATCGGCATCCTGGTGGCCGCCTCGAACGGCCCGGTGCGCTTCACCGAGCTGGAACGGCACATCGAGGGCATCAGCCGACGGATGCTCACGCTGACCCTGCGCAACCTGGAACGCGACGGCCTGCTGCACCGCACCGTCTACCCGACCGTCCCGCCGAAGGTGGAGTACACGGCCACGCCGATGGCGCTGGAGCTGTACGAGTCGCTGGTGGCGCTGACCAGCTGGGCCGAGCGGCACCGCCGGGCCATCGCCGAGGCGCGGACCAGGTACGACGCCGAGCACGGCGGATAAACCAGGCCGTGGTGTGGGGAACACCACCGCCTTCGTCTGACCGATCGGTCAGGGGCTGACCGATCGGTCAGGCATGCTGGTCTGCGGAGGTGGACCAGTGATGGCCAGAGCGGTGTCCGAAACGCACGGCGAGATCCTCGCCGCGGCGGCGCGGCGGTTCGCGGTGACCGGCTACCGGGGCACCTCGTTACAGGACATCGCCCGCGAGGTCGGCTGCTCCAAAGCCACCGTGCTCTACCACTTCGCCAACAAGGAAGCCCTGCTCGCCGAGCTGATGGCCCCGGCCATCGCGGTGCTGCGGGACCTCGACGACCAGCTCACCGGGTTGACCGGAGCGGCCGCCCAGGAGGCCGCCGCGGTGGGCTTCGTCGACCTCGCGGTCCGCTTCCGGCGGGAGATCGCGCTGCTGCGCGGCGAGTTCCCGGAACTGCTGTGCCAGCCGGCGTTCGCGCACATCCAGCAGATCTCCGAACGGCTGCGCGACGCGTTGGCCGGGCACTCCGACCGGCCCGGCGCCCGCATCACGGCGCTGGTGCTGCTGGCCGGCATCTCCGAGGCGTGCGCCGAGTTCGTCGACGTACCCGACGACGAGCTGCGGTCCGCCCTGCTCACCCTCGTCCGGCGGGCCCTCGAACCCGTCGACGCACCGCTGCCCCAACCACCCACGACCGAGGACAAGGACTCCTGATGGCCACCCTGCTCTACCGGCTCGGCCGGGGCGCGCTGCGCCGGCGACGGCTCGTCGTCGCGCTCTGGCTCGTCGTACTCGTCGGCGCCGGCATCGCCGCGGCGACCCTCCGCGGCCCGACGGCGAGCAACTTCACCATGCCGGGCACCGAGAGCCAGCGCGCACTCGACCTGCTCGCGGAGCAGTTCCCCGCGGCCAGCGGCGCCACCGGCACCATCGCGATGAAGGCGCCCGCGGACGGCCAACTCGCCAGCCCCGAGGGTCAGGCCGTGGTGCGGGAACTCGTCGGGCAGGCGGCGACGCTGCCCGGCGTGGTCGGCGCCGTCGACCCGTTCCAGGTCGGCGCGGTCTCGCCCAACGGCCGGTACGCGCTGGTCCAGGTCCAGTTCGCCACCGGTGGTGACGACGTGACCGACGACCAGAAGGCCGCGTACGAGCAGGTTGGCGCAGCCGCCAAAACAAAGGGTTGGCAGGTCGCCCCGGGCGGCGAGGTGCTCGGCGGCGAGCCGGAGATCGGCTCCACCGAGGCCCTCGGCGTCCTGGTCGCCGCGATCGTCCTGATCATCACGTTCGGGTCGTTGGTGGCCGCCGGGATGACCATGCTCAACGCGCTGATCGGCGTGGGCGCCGGGATGGCGGGGCTGTTCGCGCTGAGCGGCGCCGTCCAGCTCACCAGCACCGCGCCGATCCTGGCGCTGATGCTCGGCCTCGCCGTCGGCATCGACTACTCGCTGTTCATCACCTCCCGCCACCGACAGAACCTGATCGACGGCCTGCCGCCGGAGGAGGCGGTCGGCCGGGCGGTCGGTACCGCCGGCTCCGCCGTGGTCTTCGCCGGCGCCACCGTGGTCATCGCGCTGGCCGGGCTGGCCGTGGTGGACATCCCGTTCCTCACCGTGATGGGTCTCGCCGCGGCCGGCACGGTCACCGTCGCCGTCCTCGTCGCCATCACCCTCCAGCCGGCGCTGCTCGGCTTCGCCGGCCGCCGGGTGCTCCCCCGCCGGCTGCGCGCGGTCGCCGCCGACGGCACGCCCGCCGACGGCGCCGTGTCGACCGGCGGACTGGACGTCGACACCGTACCGGCCGAGGACCGCACCGGCTTCGGCTTCCGCTGGGCGCGGCTGGTCACCCGGTTCCGCGTACCCGTCATCCTGGTCGGCCTGCTCGGCCTGGGTCTGCTCGCGCTGCCCACGCCCGACATGCGGCTGGCCCTGCCGGACGCCTCGACGGCGGCCGTCGGCTCGCCCGCCCGGGTGTCGAACGACCTGATCACCGAGGGCTTCGGTCCGGGCTTCACCGGCCGACTCGCGGTGGTCGTCGCCGGTGACACGCCGCAGGCCACCTCGGCCGCCGTACCCCAGGTCACCGCGCTGCTCCAGCGCACGGAGAACGTTCTCGCCGTGGCCCCGGCGCAGCCCAGCCCGGACGGCCGGACCGCGCTGCTCGGCGTGGTGCCCAAGACCGGTCCGACCGACGAGGCGACCGAGACGCTGGTGCACGACATCCGCGACTCGGTGGGCGGAATCCGGGGCGCCGACGTTCTGCTCACCGGTGTCACCGCGATCGGCATCGACGTCTCCGAGAAGCTTTCCGACGCCCTGCCGGTCTACCTGCTGCTGGTGGTCGGGCTCTCGGTGCTGCTGCTGATGCTGGTGTTCCGCTCGCTGCTGGTGCCGGTGAAGGCCGCGCTGGGCTTCCTGCTCACCGTCGCCGCCACGTTCGGCATCACGGTGGCGGTCTTCCAGCAGGGACACCTCGCCGGCCTGGTCGGCCTGGACACGCCCGGCCCGCTGATCAGCTTCCTGCCCATCCTGCTGATCGGCATCCTGTTCGGCCTCGCCATGGACTACGAGGTGTTCCTGGTGTCCCGGATGCGGGAGGACTTCGTCCACGGTGAGACCGCCCAGCAGGCCACGATCAGCGGCATGGGACACGGCGCCCGGGTGGTCACCGCCGCAGCTCTGATCATGATGTCGGTCTTCGGGGGCTTCGTCTTCCTGGAGGACCCGGTGATCAAGTCGATGGGCTTCGCGCTCGCGGTGGGCGTCGCCATCGACGCCTTCGTGGTCCGGATGACGATCGTCCCCGCGGTGATGTCCCTGCTCGGCTCGCGTGCCTGGTGGCTGCCGAACTGGCTCTCCCGCGCCCTGCCGAACGTCGACATCGAAGGCGAAGGTCTCCGCACCCACCTGACGGAGCGAACCCCGACCCGGGTGTAACCAACCAGGAAGTCGATCATGGAGTTGTGGTGCCCGTCGTGCCCCGGTAGGGGGCCTTCGTCCGGCACCACAACTCCATGATCGACGGGGTCGGGGCCCTTAGACGCCCGCTGGGTACGTCTCCATTTCGCCGGGGGCGGCCGGGACCGGCAGCGGGTGCAGGGCCGTCGTCTCGTCGCACCAGATGAAGGCGTCGTAGCGTTCACCGAGGCGGGTGGGCACATAGTTGCCCCAGGACTCGAACGACGGGTCGTAGACCACCCCGATCGCCCGGTGGTCCGCCGTCCCGGTGACCCACTCCGGCTGGTCGTCGCCGCCGAAGACCAGCACAGCCCGCTCCGGCATCAACTCGTGCAGCCTGCGCTCCACCGAGCCCTCCCGGGCCGGCGGCACCACCATCGCCTCGGACGGTGAGCCCCATCGCGGAGCGGCGATCACCGTGCCCCGGTAGCTGCCGAAGCCGACCAGCGCCACCGCGTCGTCGCCGTACCGCTCCCGGGCCAACTGCCCAATGTTAATCAACCCGTCGGCGGCCATGTCGGTGGCCCGCGCGTCCCCGACATGCGTGTTGTGCGCCCAGACGATCCCCCGCGCGTCCGGACCGTACCGATCCAGCAGCCGGTCCAGCGTGTCCTGCATGTGCGTGTCACGGATGTTCCAGGAATCCGGCCCACCGGCCACCATCGCCCGGTAGTAGCGCTCCGCGCCGGCCACCACCTCCGCGTTCTGCCAGGCCGAGAAACGATCCGGGCCGTCCGACATGGCCTGCTCCCGAGTACGGGCCAACAGCCGGACGACCTCCTCCTCACAGCGAGCGGAGACGAACCGGCTGGCCGCGCCGTACTCCTCAACCCGCTTGCCGTACGGCTCGAAGCACCGGTACGCGTCCTGCGCCGCCTCCAGCGAGGTCGGATCCTCCTCACCCAGATAGTCGAAGATCGCCTGCATCGACTCCCAGAGGCTGTACACGTCGAGACCGTGGAACCCGGCCCGTTGACCGTCCGGCCGCTCCAGGTTCCACGCCCGCAGCCAGCGGCAGAACCGGGCCACCTCGGCGTTCGCCCACATCCACGTCGGCCACCGCTCGAAGCCCTCCAGCGCCGTCTGCGGATCGTGGGCCCCGCCGGGCGCGGCAGTGACCGAGCGGTGCACCCGGTCGCAGTCCGGCCAGTCGCCCTCCACGGCCACGAACGAGAAGCCGCACTCCGCGATGAGTCGCCGGGTGAGCTGCTCGCGCAGCCGGTAGTAGTCGTAGCTGCCGTGCGTGGACTCGCCGATCATCACCACCCGGGAGTCCCGGACGCGCTCCAGCAACGGATCGAAGTCGCTCGGCGCGCCGAGCCGCTGAACCAGCATGGCAGCGGCTACCCGGCGGCCGCTCCGACAAACCGTCGGCGCGTCGCCCGCCGACACGCCGTCGCGGTGTACGGGGGCGCCGAGCGGGTAGCCGACCGGCATGACCGTCACCGGCGTGCAGTTGCAGGAGTACCTGGCCGGGCTCGACTACCCGGTCTCCCGCGAGGACCTGGTCCGCTGGGGTCAGGAGAACGGGGCCAGCACGGCCCTGTTGCAGATGTTGCAGGCGTTGCCCGCGGAGCAGTTCGAGTCGCCGGCCGAGCTGAGCGAGGCGCTGACCACCCTCGCCTGACGGCCCGGTCACCGCGCGTTCAGCAGCCGGAACAGCACCAGCCACTGCTCCGGCCAGACGTACCCCACCGGGGTGTCCGGCGCGATCCGCGTCGCCCGCAGGGCGGCCGCGACCCGGGCGGCGGGTGGTGCCGACGCAGGGTCGCGGCGAGGGAGCCGCCGACGCCCTCGAAACCCAACCCCACGAGCCTCCGGTACGCCGGCAGAGCCGCCGCCGGCAGCAACGGCTCCGGTCGCCGCTCGATCCGCAGGATCCCGGCGTCGACCGCCGGCACCGGTCGGAACGCGCCTCGGGGCACCCGTCCCGCCAGCCGCCACCCGACCTCCGGCCAGGTCTGCACGGTGAGCCGGGTCCACCGGCCGTAGTCGCCGCTGCGTCGACGGGCGTACTCCAACTGGGTGAGCAGGGTCGCCGAACGCAGCCGGGGCGCGGCCAGACACCAGCGCACCACGGCGGAGGTCAGCGACCACGGGATGTTGCCGACCACCGCGAACGGCTCCGGTGGCGGCTCTGCGGCGAGGAAGTCGGCCTGCCGGTGCTCGACGTTGGGCAGGGCCGCGCAGACGGCCGCCAACTCCCGGCCGGCGGCCGGGTCCACCTCGTACGCCGTCAGTCGCCCACAGCGGGCGGCGAGCGGCCGGGTCAACTGACCGCGGCCGGCGCCGACCTCCAGCAGGAGCCCGGTCGGGTCGGGGTCGGCGACACGGACCAGCCGCGCGACGGCGGCCCGGTCGGTGAGGAAGTTCTGGCTGAGTACGCGACGGGACCGGTCGCGTTCGGATGGTCGGATGTTGCGGGGCGCCACGGGTCGTCGTCCTGTCTGTCGCCGCTCGGCGACGGGCTGGACAGGCAGCCGGGATTGCCGGGCCTGTCCGAGTGGATCGGGACTCGGACGGCCCTGGACCATGGCGCGGGTACGCGGCGACGCGGCGACAGCCTCGTGCCGTTGCAGAAGATCAGCGGTGGTGGGGGCGAGTGCCCCACCACACCGCGAGCGTGAACCGATCAGCGGCAGGTCGCGTCCCAGCCGGCCAGGGCCGGACGCCGGACTCGCGGACGGGACACCAGCAGGGCACCCCAGGCGGCCGGCGCACCGACCCCCTCGATCAGGGCATGCGTGAACATGCCCGCCACCCTACCGACCCCCCCACCCCAC
>NZ_JAEVHM010000198.1 GCF_016802865.1 Micromonospora parastrephiae
GCGCGACGGTCGCGGCGGTGGCGGCGCCGTTTGAGGCCGACCCGGCCGCTGCCACGCCGGCCGGCACCGCGACCGGTTCGGCGTCCTGACCGGCGGCCGGCGCGTCAGCCGGTGCCGAGCCGGCGGGTACGGCAGCCGGCGCAACCTGGGCCGGGGCACTGGCCTGCGCCGCGGCCGTGGCGTTGGCCGTCGCCGGCGCGAGCAGGCCGTGGTCGTTGAGCACCTGCATCCCACCGGTGAGGAAGCGCAGCCCGACCAGCGCCGACAGGGTCAGGATCGCCACGTTGAGCAGCTTGAAGAACCCGTAGTCAGGAGCGGTGATCAGGAAGAAGAGGCTGATCGGCGCGAACGCCACCGCGAGCATCGAGGTGACCGTGATGGCCACCATCACCAGGGCCAGCGACTGACGTACCGAGAGTCGGGCGCCGAAGACCAGGTTGAACAGGTAGAGCGTGGGCAGGCAGATGGCCAGCGTGACCAGGAACAGCAGCGGCAGTTTGAGGGCGGAGGTCAGCGCCATCAGCGGGCTGTGGAACGCGCCCAGCACCGCCCCGTAGCAGGCGAGCGCGATGGCCGAGCTGGCCAGCATCCGCCCGGTCAACGCGTTGAGGTCGCCCTCGGCGACGATCTGCTGCCAGATGCCCTGCCGGTCGCGCAGGATGCGCTCGATGACGAGCGGGCTGGGACGGTCACCCGACACGGGTGCACCCCTCTCGGTGGTTTCTCACATGTGGACTGGGTGCGCAGACGGTAGGACACCGGTCGGTGCCGCCGCCACCCCGTCCCGGCGGGTCGTCAGCGCCAACCGACGTCGATCCGCGCTCCGCGCTCGTCGAAGAAGTGCAGCGCGTCCATCCGGACCGACACCGCGAGCTGGTGACCGGCGGTGACCGCCGGGTACGGCGCCAACCGCACCGCCAGTTCCGCCGGGCGCCGGTGGTGCCGACCCGGGTCGGGCAGCACGCTCGTCCGGTTGCCACCACCCGGCACGACCGGCTCCACCGGCTTACCGGTGAGTCGCTGCATCACCGAGCCGAGCCGGCGCAGGCCCCGCTGACCCACCGGAGGCGGATCCAGCGGCGCGCCCATCTCGTCGACCATGATCGCGGTCGCGCCGATGTCGAGGAACGCGAGCGACTCGTGCCCGTGGTGCTCCAGGTAGCGGATCCGGCCGTGCAGCACGTCGCCGGGGCTGTCCGGGGAGACCGGCGTGAGCGCCTCGGCCCGCATGCCGACGACGATCCGCTCGCCGTGGTAGTGCGCCACCGCCCGGCTGCGGATGTCGTTCCAGGGCAGGTAGAGCGACTGCTCGCCGAGGTTGAGCGTGACGTACCGGTCCAGGTGGACGTAGACCGACGCCTCCAGCAGGTTCATCCGTGGGCTGCCCAGGAACGCGGCCACGTAGAGCGTCGCCGGCCGCCCGTACACCTGGGTTGGTGTGCCCACGTCCTGGAGCACGCCGCGGCGCATGATGGCCACCCGGTCGGCCATGGTGAGCGCCTCGGCCTGGTCGTGGGTGACGTAGACGGTGGTGACGCCGAGCTCCCGGGTGAGGCCGGAGATCTCGGCGCGCAACTCGGCGCGCAGGCCGCTGTCCAGGTTGGACAGCGGCTCGTCCATCAGGAACAGCCCCGGCCGGCGGACGATCGCCCGGCCCATGGCGACCCGCTGCCGTTGCCCGCCGGAGAGCTGCCCCGGCTTGCGGGCCAGCACGTCCCCGATGCCCAGCGCGCTCGCGACGTCGCTGACCCGCTCTCCCCGAGGTGCCGGCTCAACGCCCGATAATCGGAGCGGGAACGCGATGTTGTCGCCGACGGTCATGTGCGGATAGAGCGCGAAGTCCTGGAAGACCATGGCGATCTTCCGGTCCCGCGGCGGCAGGTCGTTGGCGAGTTCCCCGTCGAGCAGGACCGCACCCTGAGTCGGATCCTCCAAGCCGGCGATCATCCGCAGCACCGTGGACTTCCCGCAGCCCGACGGGCCGAGCAGAACCATGAACTCGCCGTCGTTCACATCCAGGTTGATGCTGTCGACGGCCACCGTGCCATCTTTGAAGATCTTGGTGACATCCTTGAGCGCGACGGTGCTCACCGTCTCCTCCCCCAGCTCGTCGGCCGAACCCCCACAAGACTGTGACCAGGATCATCCGCTCAGCACATCGGGTAAACGTCTCATGTTCGACCTATGACGCTGCCATTACACGACAGTACGGAGCACGTGGCGTGCTCAACAGGGCGACGAACCCTCGGCCGGCTCCCCCAGGAACACCCGGCGCACCACCCGTTCCGCCGCGTGCCCGTCGTCCAGAGTGCAGAATCGGCCCCGGAAGTGCTCACGGGCCTTGGCCGCCGCGTCCGAGCGCACCGCGTCGGTACGGAACATGTCCAGCAGATCGGCGAACGTGGTGGCCACCGCGCCCGGTGGCTCCGCCGTCACGTCGAAGTAGACACCCCGGGCCAGTCGGTACGCCTCCCAGTCCGGGGTGTAGAGCACGATCGGCCGATCCAGCACCGCATAGTCGAACATCGCCGAGGAGTAGTCGGTGACCAGCACGTCGGCCACCAGGTAGAGATCCTCCACCCGCTGGTGACCACTGACGTCGCGCACCCGCTCGCGGTCCAGCGGCCGACCGGGGCGACGATCCCGGTCGTGGAAGTAGTGGCTGCGCATCAACAGGCGGCCCGACTCGCCCAGCGCGTCGACGAACCGGTCCGGGTCGAACGGCGGCCGGTAGCCGGGCAGGTGCTCGCGGTGCGTCGGGGCGTACAGCACCACCTGCTCGTCGGTGCCGAGACCGAACTCGGCGCGCAGCCCGCGCACCTCGTCCGGGCCGGCGGTGACCAGCCGGTCGTTGCGCGGGTAGCCCACCTCCAGAGTGGTGTAGGTGGCCGGGTACGCCCGGTCCCACATCTGGGTGGAGAAGCTGTTCGAGCTGACGCTGTAGTCCCACCGGTCCACCCGGCGCAACAGCCCGGCGAAGTCCATCCGGCCCGCACCGATCGGGTAGCGCTGCTGGTCGAGCCCCATCACCTTCACCGGCGTGCCGTGGTGGGTCTGCACGTGCACCTGTTCCGGCCGCTTACGGACGAAGTCCGGGTAGTTCACGTTGTTGACCAGCCACCGGGCTCGGGCCAGCACCCGGTAGTAGGCCGGGGTGCCAGCGACGACGTACTCCACCCCCGCCGGGACCGCGTCCACCCGGTCGCGGCGCACGATCCACACGCCCCGCACGGCGGGGGCCAGCCGGCGAGCCGCCTCGTAGATCGCCGCCGGGTTGCAGGCGTACCCCCGGAACCAGTAGGCCGCGTACACCGCGAGCGCCGGGTCCACCGGCCGGCGCAACTCCGCCCGGTAGTACTCGCGCAGCAGGCCGTCGCGGGTCAGCCGGGCGCCGCGTCGGGCCGCCGGACCGACCCGCCGCCGCGCGGTACGGGCCTGCCGGCGGGCGGTGTCACGGGCCCGACTGGCGGCCCGCAACGCGCTGAACGTCCGCCACCGGCCGGCGGCGACCAGGCGGTGCTTGATTCCCTCCACCCCGTCCGGCACCGGGTAGCCGCCGGCCGGCAGCCAGCGCGCGTAGTCGGCGGTGATCTGCGCGAAGAACGCCGGCCGCAGCTCCGGCGCGATGCGCTGGCCGTTGCCGAGCACGGTCAGGTAGTGCCAGATCATCCGCTCGAAGACCGCCGGCCGCAGGGCGTCCGTCGCCGGCCCCCACGCATCCATCAGGTGGAACACCCGGTGCCACTGCGGAAACACCTCGAAGTGCCGGTCGCCCCGGGTCCGGGTGATCGCCCCGGCGCGGCGCTGGCGGTAGTTGACGCACACCTGGTCGAGTACGCCGATCCGCCGCGCTGCCATCAGCACCGGGTAGCTGAAGGACACGTCCTCGTACCAGCCCGGTTCGAAACGCAACCCCAGGTCGACGAGGAACTGTCGGCGGACCAGCCGGTTCCACGCCGTGTGCAGCAACCGGATCGCCTCGGGCCGGTCCCGCAGCCGGAAGGTGGCCGCGCCGGGTGACTCCGGGAACACCTCGGCCATCGCGCTGCGGGTGGTGGTGTCGTTCCAGTGCGCCCGGACGTGGTCGACCAGCAGCACGTCCGGGCTGGTGGCGCGCAGCCGCTCGGCGACCGCCGGCAGGCACTCCGGCGCCAACCAGTCGTCGCCGTCGAGAAACCAGACGTACTCGCCGACGGCCCGGTCCAGCCCGACGTTGCGGGCCGGACCGAGGCCGACGTTCTCCGGCAGCCGAACCGAGCGGACCCGCTGGTCACGGGCCGCGTACTCGTCGAGGATCTCGCCGCTCGCGTCCGGCGAGCAGTCGTCGACGGCGATCACCTCGACGGCGGTCTCCGGCTGGCCGAGGATCGAGTCCAGGCACTCGCGCAGGTATCCCTGCACCCGGAAGGCCGGAACCACGAAACTGATCAGGGTCATCCGGCCGTCCCTCCGTCAGCGCGGCACGGCACCTCCCGCGCCCACCGGCGCGGCCGACGCCCGCGCGCTACGGGCCGGTCGGACGAACCAGGCCAGGACGACGCTCGCCACGAAAACCACGAGAAGGTACGCACCGAGTGTAGCCATGCCGATACTCACGATGCCGGCAATCGCCACGAGGGTCAGCAGCACCGAACGACCGTCCCAACCCAGGGTGGCGGCGTGCAGCGGCGGTGCCGTCTGCCGCTTCTCCAGCCGGGCGGTCAGGTCGTAGTGGTGCACGGTGAGCACGAAGACGTACGCGAAGATCAGCCAACCCGGCGCGCCTCCGACCACCCCGACCGCGATCGCGAACAGGTACTCGGCGGCCCGCAGCGCGGCCGGCACCAGCCAGTCCAGCGGACCGTTGTGCGCCGCGCCGGCACCGAGGCCGCCGGCCAGGAGCACCAGCAGCGCCACCGGCACCGCCCAGCGCAGCCCGTCGGGTGTGTCGCTCCACAGCGCCGCGACCAGCAGCACCGCCGGGCCGAGCGCGGCGATCACCGCCAGGGTGAGTGGCCCCATCGGGCGGACCACCGGCAGCCGGCGGGCCAGCGGGCCGTCGTCGCGGTGCAGGGTGGCGTCGACGGTGTCCAGCACCGGCACCCACATCCAGCGGGCCCGCAACGTGCGCAGCGCACCCGTGTACGCGAACGCCAACACACCCCAGACCAGCACCGCGACGAGGCTGACCAGCGGGTTGAACAGCGCCACGGTCAGCGCGATCAACGCCCACCGCTCACCGATCGGAAAGACCACGGTCCGCTTCAGCCAGTACGACAGCGAGCCGGTGTCCGCCTGCACCCGGGTAGACGCGGCGTTCAACCGGTCGCCGATCCCGCCGCTGGCACCCGCCGCCGCCCGGGGCCGGCGGGCGGCCTCGTCGTGCAGCACCCCGTACCAGGTGTCGGTCATGTGCCGGACGGTCTGCAACGTCATCGCGGCGATCGCCAACGCCCAGCCGTTGCCGAGCCCGGCGTGGCTGACCCCGAAACCCAGGCCGGCGTAGACCAGATACTCCTTCGCCCGGTCGGCCATCGTGTCCAGCCAGCCACCCCAGGCGCTGAAGTGCCGGGTGTAGCGGGCCAACTGGCCGTCCACGCAGTCGAGCACGAAGCCGAGGTAGAGCAGCACCGCGCCGCCGACCAGCGCGGGCCGCCCGCCGACCCCGAACAGCACCGCGGCCGCCAGCGCGAACAGCACCGAGATCACCGTCACCCCGGTCGGGGTGAGCCGGAGCCTGGCCGCCAACCGGACCACCTGCGGCGACCAGGTGCTGACGAAGTAGGTGCTGAAGAAGTCGTCGCGCTCCTTCACCGACAGCCGCAGCTCGGCCCGGTCCTCGTCCACCGCGGTCACCGCCGCCTCGGCGGCGACCAGCCCGGCGGTGTCCTCGACCCGGTGCGCGACGAGCAGGCGTACCCGCTGGGCGAAGATCAGGGCGCCGAGCGCCGCGAGTCCCGCGACGAGCCGGTCCACGGCGGACCCGGGGCCGCCCACGGCGGCGGCCCGGGCGGCGGCGGCGAGGGTCGGCAGGTCGTCCACGCCGACCCGCAGCGCCCCCGCCGAACACGCCGGTCGCGTCCCCGTCGAGGGCGTCCAGCGCGCCGGCGTCGACGACCTGGCCGCGCTCCTCGCGCACCACGGTCCGCCCGGGCACCGGCGGGTCGCCCAGCACCAACGCCACCGTCGGCCCCACCGGACTGGTCGCCAGGTGCCGCAGCACGGCGGTGTGCGCCACCAGGTCGGTGCCGGTGACCAGCAGCGGGCCGTCGGCGGTGTCGGCCAGCGCGGCCACCTCGTCGAGGGTGGCCGCGAAGCGCACCTCGTCCGCCCCGGCCCGGCGCAACTGGGCGGCGAGCCGGTCCGCCAGCGGCTCACCGGTCGCGGTGGTCAGGCCCGCCGCGGGCGTCCCGGCGGCGAGCACGATCGCGAGCGTCACCGCGGGACCGCGGCGTGGTACGCGTCGAGCGCCTCGGCGATGGTCCCGTCGAGCGTCAACCGGCCCGCGTCGAGGTACAACCCCCGACGGCAGAACCGGGTCAGGTCCTTTTCGTTGTGTGACACCAGCACCAGCGTGCGCCCCTCCCCGAGCAGACGATCAATCGTCGCGTAACACTTCTTGCGGAACTCCGCGTCTCCGACCGCGGTCACCTCGTCCATCAGCAGGATCGGGTGCGGCAGGTGCGAGATGATCGCGAAGCCGAGCCGCACCTTCATCCCCGACGAGTAGTGCCGCACCGACGTGTCGATGGCCCGTTCCACCTGCTCACCGGCGAACTCGACGATTTCGTCGAAGTGCCGCTTCAGGTAGCCCGTCGACAGCCCGTGCAACCCACCGACCAGGTGCAGGTTCTCCCGTCCGGTCAGGTCGTTGGAGAAACCGGCGGACAACTCCAGCAGCGGCGCCACCGCACCGTGCACCCGGATGTCGCCCTCGTCCGGGATGAGCACCCCGGCGATCAGCCGCAGCAGGGTGCTCTTGCCGGTGCCGTTGCGGCCGATCACCCCGACGGTCTCGCCCGGCTCGACGGTGAACGACACGTCGCGCAACGGCCAGAACTGTCCCGGCAGGGCACCGCGCCCGCCCCGATGGATGAACAGCTCCCGCAGCCGCAGTTGGCGGCGACGGTTACGGACGAACCGGATGCCCAGGCCGTCGGCCTCGATGATCGGCGCCGCCATCAGAGTTCCTTGAGCACGGCGGGTTCCAACCGGCGGAACGACCACCAGCCGGCGGCCAGCACCAGCAGGCTGCCGACGACCGTGGTGGCGAGCAGCCGGGCGTCCGGGAACTCGTCCGGGTACCAGATCGCGTGGTGCAGCTGGAAGATCCCGACCAGCGGATTCACCTCGTACGCCACCTTCAGCCAGCCGGGCAGGCCGGACTCCCGGACCAGGCTGAGCGGGTAGATGATCGGCGTGGCGTAGAAGAGCACCCGGATGATCAGCCGCATGAACCGCTCCACGTCGCGCATCAGCACGTTCCACGCGGACAGCAGCAGGGCCAGCCCGATCAGCAGCACCCCCTGGACGGCCACCGCCAACGGCAGGGCGAGCAGCGACCAGCCGGGGTGGATCCGACCGTGCACCGCGTAGATCACCGCGATGGCGATCAGGATCGGCAGGCCGGCCGCGTACTCGGCGAACCGGCCGGTGACCCGGCCGATCGGGAAGACCTGACGCGGCACGTTCATCGTGGTGATCAGCCGGGACTGGCCGGTCAACGCGTTGGTCGCCTCACTCAACGCCGAACTGGTCCACATCCACGCGAAGATGCCGGTGATCAGGAACAGCGGGTACGACCCGGCCGCCTCGCCGAGGTGCCGCCCGGTGTCCCGGGAGTAGAGCACGCCGAAGACGAACCAGTAGATGGCGCCCATGCCGAGCGGCTCGATCAACGACCAGAAGTAACCCAGCACCGACTGCTGGTACTTGACCGCCAGGTCGCGCCTGACCAGGATCCGCAGCGAGTTGCGGTGCGACCACAACGCCGCGACGCCAGAGGTCACCGCGAGCCTCCCGCCTCCCGAAACGGACGACAGGTTAGCAGTCGGTGAACGAATGCCCCGAATCGGCCGGGTTCAGCACTCGATCACGTTGACGGCCAGACCGCCACGCGCCGTCTCCTTGTACTTGACCTTCATGTCGGCGCCCGTCTCCCGCATGGTCTTGATGACCTTGTCCAGCGACACCGCGTGCACACCGTCGCCGCGCAGCGCCAGCCGGGCGGCCGTGATCGCCTTGATGCTAGCCACGGCGTTCCGCTCGATGCAGGGGATCTGCACCAGGCCACCCACCGGGTCACAGGTCAACCCGAGGTTGTGCTCCATCCCGATCTCGGCCGCGTTCTCCACCTGCTCCGGGGTGCCGCCGAGCGCCTCGGCCAGCCCCGCCGCCGCCATCGAACACGCCGAGCCGACCTCACCCTGGCAGCCGACCTCCGCGCCGGAGATCGACGCGTTCTCCTTGAACAGCACACCGATCGCGCCAGCCGCCAGCAGGAACCGCACCACGCCGTCCTCGTCGGCCCCCGGCACGAACCGGGTGTAGTAGTGCAGCACCGCCGGGATGATCCCGGCCGCGCCGTTGGTCGGCGCCGTCACCACCCGGCCGCCCGCCGCGTTCTCCTCGTTCACCGCGAGCGCGAACAGCGTCACCCAGTCCATGGCGTGCAGCGGGTCGCTGGTCCCGGCGTCCGCCTCCAGGCCGCGCCGCAGTTCCGCCGCGCGCCGCCGGACCTTCAACCCACCAGGGAGTACGCCGTCCCGCTCGCAGCCACGCTGCACGCACTCCCGCATCACCCGCCAGATTTCCAGCAGCCCCGCCCGGATCTCCGCCTCACTGCGCCAGGACCGCTCGTTGGCCAGCATCACCTCGCTGATCGACAGCCCGGTGGCGGTGGTGACCTCCAGCAGCTGCGCGCCGGTCAGGAACGGGTACCGCACGCGGGTGCTGTCCGGCTTGATCCGGTCCGCGCCCGCCGCCGCCTCGTCCACCACGAAGCCGCCGCCCACCGAGTAGTAGGTGCGGCTGCGCAGCTCGGCGCCACCGTCGTCGTACGCCACGAAGGTCATCCCGTTCGGGTGGTACGGCAGCGACCGGCGGCGGTGCAACGTCAGATCCCGGTCCGGGTCGAAGTCGATCTCGTGCGCGTCCAGCAGGCTGATCCGCCGATCGGCGCGAATCCGCTCGACCCGAGGGCCGACCGTGTCGGTGTCGACCGTCTCCGGCGCCTCGCCGGCCAACCCCAGCAGCACCGCCCGATCGCTGCCGTGGCCGTGCCCGGTCGCACCCAACGAGCCGAACAGCTCGGCCTGCACCCGCGCGGTGCCGGTGAGCAGCCCGTCGGCCTTGAGCCCCGCCACGAACGTACGGGCGGCCCGCATCGGCCCCACCGTGTGCGAGCTGGACGGCCCGATGCCGACGCTGAAGAGGTCGAAAACACTGATCATGGCTGCGCTTCCTCGCCGTGGTCCCGTCGTACGGGCCCGGCCCGGTCGTGGCCACCGGTCAAGCGGCCCCGCTCATGGCCGCCCGGTCGGGCGGCCGCTCGGCCACCCGGGGTGCCGGGTGCCGACCAGCGAGCCTACCCGCCCAGCTCACGACCCACCCGGCAGCTCACCGTGCCCGCAACGCCACGGGCCCGGCCCGGTCGTGGCCACCGGTCAAGCGGCCCCGCTCATGGCCGCCCGGTCGGGCGGCCGCTCGGCCACCCGGGGTGCCGGGTGCCGACCAG
>NZ_JAEVHM010000199.1 GCF_016802865.1 Micromonospora parastrephiae
GACCCCGGCCGCCCGCGGCCCGCCCGAAGGTCACCGGCGGCGCCTTCGCCGTGGTGCCGACCCCCGACGACGGCCGGCGGCTCAGTGACCGCCAGGTGTGGGACGAGTCGGCCCGCCCGACCGGGCCCGCGCCCGACCCCACGCGCACCTACACCGCGCACGAGCAGGCGACCGGTCAGCATCTGGTGCAGGTGCACGACGGGCTGCGGGGCGAGCTGGCCCAGATCCACGAGCTCATCGAGCAGGTCGCGGCCGGTGAGATCGACGCCGGCGCCGCCCGTTCCCAGATCAACACGATGACCATGCGGCAGAACCGGTGGACGCTCGGTGCCTACTGCGAGTCGTACTGCCGCATCGTCACCACCCACCACACCATCGAGGACCAGGCGCTCTTCCCTCGTCTGCGGCGGGCCGACCCCCGCCTGCGTCCGGTCATCGACCGGCTCGAGCAGGAGCACCACGTCATCCACGACGTGCTGGAGGGTGTCGACCGCGCGCTGGTCGCGTACGTCGGAGCGCCGGACGGGCTGGCCGAGCTGCGCGCCGCGGTGAACCTGCTGACCGACGCCCTGCTGTCGCACCTCAGCTACGAGGAGCGCGAGCTGGTCGAGCCGCTGGCTCGGCTGGGGGTGAGCTGACGGGGTTGCCTCACACAACCTGAGAGACTACTTTCGAAACATGCCTCTCAAGAATCCGTACGGGGATTTCGAGATCACCGAGCCGCAGGCGCTGCGGGCACTGGCCCATCCGGTCCGGCTGGCCATCCTCGACCGACTCCAGCGACACGGCCCGGCCACCGCCACCGGGCTCTCGCCGCACGTCGGCGCCACACCGTCGGTGGTCAGCTGGCACCTGCGGCACCTCGCCACGTTCGGCCTGGTCACCGACGCGGAGGGCGCTGGCAGCAAGCGGGAACGCTGGTGGCAGGCAACCGCCCGTGGCTTCCGCTTCACGCTGCCCGACGACGCCGAGGGACAGGCCGCCGGCCGGCAGCTGCGCGGTGAGATGTTCGCCCGGTACGCCGAGGCGCCGCAGCAGTGGCTGCTGCACGACGAGCCTCGACTCGACGACGAGTGGCGTGCGGTGGCCGGGGTGGCCGACACGCGGTTCGTCGCCACGCCCGACGAGCTGCGGCAGCTGGAGACCGCGGTCGAGGAGTTGCTCGCTCCGTACGTGCGGCGCAAGAACGACGAGACGCCACCGGACGGCGCGCAGGTCGTGCGGATGCTGCGCTACCTGCTGCCCGAGCCCGGCGATGATCGGCCCGCGTCATGACCACCGTTGACACCGCGCCCCCGCCGGCTCTGCACCGCGACCGGCGGTTCCGCACCTTCTGGCTCGGCGAGACGATTTCGCAGTTCGGGGACCGGATCAGCGAACTGGCCCTGCCACTGATCGCCGTCTCCCTGCTCGCCGCGACACCGGTGCAGGTCAGTGTCCTCACCGCGCTGATCTGGCTGCCCAACCTGCTGGGCCTGTTCCTGGGCGCGTGGGTGGACCAGCGCACCCACAAACGTCGACTCCTGATCATCGCGGACCTGGTCCGCGCGGCGGTGCTGCTCAGCCTGCCCGTGGCCTACCTGCTCGGCGCGCTCACCCTCACCCAGCTCTACCTGGTCGCGTTGCTCACCGGCGCCGCGGCGGTGCTGTTCGCCCTGGGACGCCAGGCGTTCTTCGTCGCCCTGGTGCCGCGATCGGCGTACGTGGACGCGACAAGCAAGCTGAGCATGAGCCGATCCCTGTCGTTCATCGCCGGCCCGGCCGTCGGCGGCGCGCTTGTCCAGGTGCTGACCGCGCCGGTGGCGATCGTCGTCGACGCGGTGTCCTTTCTCGCCTCCGCGCTGCTGCTGCGTCGCATCCCGGTGACCGAGTCACCCCCGCCGCCGCGTCGATCGTCCACTCTCGCCATGGTCCGCGAGGGGCTGGTGCTGGTGCTGCGCTACCCGGTGCTGCGCGCCGCGCTCGGCTGTACCAGCACGGTCAACTTCTTCACCTTCATCGCCTCCGCGCTGCTGGTGCTCTACGCCAGCCGTGAGCTCGACCTGTCCGCCGGCGTGATCGGCGTCGCCTTCGGCTGCGGGGCGCTCGGCGGGCTGGCCGGCGCGGCGCTGGCCCCCCGCATCTCACGGGCCATCGGCCTGGGCCGCACCGCGATGATCGGCGTGGTGCTGTTTCCCGCACCGCTGGCGCTGACCGCGCTGATCACCGGACCCACCTGGGCGAAGGTGGCCATGCTGGCGGGTATCGAGCTGGTCTCCAGCTTCGGGGTGATGCTGATGGACGTCAACCTCAACGCCCTGCTCACGGCGGTCACGCCCGACGACGCGCGTGGCCGTCGGGCCGGTGCGTACAGCGCCGTCAACTACGGCATCCGGCCACTGGGCGCGCTGGTCGGCGGCGCACTGGGCACCACCATCGGGCTGCGGCCGACCCTGGTCGTCGCCGGGCTGGGCGGCACCCTCGCCGTGCTCTGGCTGCTCGCCTCGCCGGTGCGCCGCATCGCCAGCCTCGGCGAGGCGGCGGGATGACCGCCGGTCAGCCGGCCGCCTCCAGCAGCACCCGCGCCAGTTCGGTCGGCTGGGAGAACATCGGCCAGTGGCCGGTGTCCATGGTGACCAGACGCCAGTGCTCGCTGGTCAGCAACGCGGCCACCGCGTCGTTGGGCTCCGGGCCGTCGAGCAGGCACTTGATGTACGTCGCCGGCAACTCACCCAGCGGGCGGCCGAGCACGGCCGGCTCGGTCAGCGTCGCTCCCGGGTGCGGGGTGCAGCCCGCGACCAGTCGATCGACCTGCGCGTCGGTGAGGCCCTGACCGTCGAGGTCGGCCGCGCCGAGCGGCGGCCAGTAGCCGCCGTTGTCGGCGATCAGCGCCTCGAACACCGCCGGGCCCTGCCACCAGCCGGACGCGAACGACCCGCCGTCGACCGGCACCTCCGCGTCGACGAAGACCACCCGGCTCAGCCGGTCACCGATCCGCTCGGCGGCCTGACCCACCGGGATGCCCGAGTAGCTGTGCCCGACCAGCACCACGTCGCGCAGACCCCGACGCTCGATCTCACCGACGATGTCCTGCACGTGCGTCTGCTGCCCGGCGGGCACCTCCCGCCTCTCGGCCAGGCCGGAGAGGGTCAGCGGACAGGTGCCGTGCCCGGCCGCGCGCAGCGGCGGCACCACCTCGTCCCACGCCCACGACCCGAGCCACGCCCCCGCCACCAGCACGAAATCAGCCATGCTCGGGACGCTAGCGCCACCCTGTGACAGCCCGACGGCTCAGGACCAGCTGCGGGCCTGCGCCGCGAACACCTCCGGCGGGCTCGCCACCGGCAGCACGCACAGCAGATGCCCACCGGGCGCCCGCAGGATCCGGCACTCCAGCCACTGCGACACCTCCGTGGCGCCCAGGTCGATCAGCCGGGCGGTCTCGGCCGCCACGTCATCGGTCTCGATGTCGAGGTGGTAGCGCGGCGCGTCGTCGACCGCCTGCACGGCCGTGACCAGCCCCGGCAGCGCCTCGTGCAGGCCGACGAACTGCGGCTCGGTGGGGTCGGACTGGGTGCTGACGCCCAACGCCGCCGACCAGAACCGGGCGGCCCGGGCCGCCTCCGCCTCGGGCGCGTCGATCAGCAACGCGTACACACGGCTTCGATGCATGCGAGGCAGGATATCGACGACGACGCCGTCGCGCCCGCCTCGCTCGGTGGCTCAGGCGTGGTCCGCCGGGGATGGGCCGGCGTCGACCGGCATCCGGTAGATCCGGATCGGATAGTCGACGGCCGAGCGCCCGCCGTTGAGCCCGGCGGTCATGTGCAGCTGGGCCGCCGGCATCCAGAGGTGGCCGTCGGCGTCGAGCCACATCGCGTCCACCCAGGAGAGACGGGGGTCCGCGACGAGCGTGCGTACGCTGCGATCCGGCGCCAGGGCGAGGACGCGTCGCCGTTGTACGTCGCTGAGATAGATGGTGCCGGCGGCGTCGATCGCCGTGCCGCCGGTGCTGGGCGTGTCGCACCACCGTTCCACCCGACGGGCCAGCTCGTCCGGGGACAGCGACGGGTCGTCCAGCCACCGGGTGCCGATCCGGGACATGCCACCGGAGGCGGGTTGGTAGTACAGCCACCGCCCGTCCGGCGACACCTCCAGTTGGTCGGCGTGCAGGTGCACCTCCGCGCCGGCGGGATCCCGCAGTGCCCGGCCATCGGCGCCCAGAGATCCACCCACCGTGCTCGGATGCCCGTCCAGCACCCGCCGGCACCGGCCCGAGTCGAGATCCAGCACGATGAGGCCGGGCGCGCCCGCGTCGGTGAGGTACGCGATGCCGCCGTGAAACCGGACGTCGTCGACGTAGCTGCTCGGACGCACCGCCGCATCGAGGCGGTAGATCCGGTCCACCCGGTCGCCGTCCACGTCGACCACGACGAGCCGCGCGCCGCCGGGCACCTGCTGGCCGCCGAGCTGCGGTGCTCCCGAGTCGACGATCCACAGCCGGCCGTCCGGGCCGGCACGCAGCCCGTTGACGTGGACGAACGCGCCTTCTGGCGACCGGCCTGTCTGGTTCCACGCGGCATCCGGGTACGGATTGCGACCGCCGTCCGGCAGCGCCTCCACCACCTGCACGCCCGGCCCGTCCGCCGACGGATAGCTCAGGAATACCCGCCCCCGCAGCGTGGTCACGCCCGTGCACACCCGATCCTCGGCGAGCACCGGCGTCAACCGAGGATCCTCCTCGCTGGGAAGCATCGACATGGGTCCGCTCCTCACGCGCCCGCGGCGTCTCCGGCTCCCGTCGGTGGCCGACGGCCCCGGCCACCGTTGGCGCGGTATCCCCGGGCCGGGCCCGGTGAAACGCCGGCCCGGCGGGCACCGCCGGCGCTCACGCGGGTCGGTCGACCAGCGCGGCGAGCCGTTTGGGCGCCAGCATGCAGTAGCTCTCGGTGAGCAGTTCGCCGACCTCGTCCCAGTCGGTGTCGCCGTCCACGACCATGCCCAGCACGGTCGGACCCCAGTCCGGCTTGTAGAAGGGGTGCCCGCAGCCCAGGAGACCGGCGATCTCGTCCGGCGGCGACCGGAAGATCAGCAGACAGGCGGGCCGGTCGAGCGCGGCGGCGCGCGCATGCACCGCCTGGCGGACGGGGTCGACGGTGAGCACGTGGGCGAAGGTCCGCTTGCGGATCCGCCAGCGGGTGCCCACCCAGGCCGGCTCCTCGTAGCTCTCCGGCAGCCCGCGGCAGATCGGGCGCAGCCGGTCGAGGACCTCGGGGTCGACATCTCCGGGTGCGGTCACGGGCAGGGACACTAGCCGGCCGGTACGACAACGTCCCGCTCCCGGCGCACGTCCGCCGGCGGCGGTGGTGTGCCCCCCCGTCGATCCGCCACTATGGGCCGGAGCGACGCCGGGCCGCCGCCCACACCGACACACCCCCGTGCCCGCTGAGGAGTACCGTGCCGTCCACCCTGCTCTCCCGCCGCGACCTGGACTTCCTGCTGTACGACTGGCTGCGGGTGTCGCACCTCGTCGAGCGTCCCCGCTACGCCGAGCACTCCCGGGAGACCTTCGACGACGCGCTGGACCTCGCCGAGCGGGTGGCCACCGAGCAGTTCGCCCCGCACAACCGGGCCGCCGACCTCACCGAGCCCACCTTCGACGGGCAGCGGGTGCGGCTGATCCCGCAGGTCCGCACGGCGCTGGACAACTTCGCCGGTACCGGTCTGCTCACGGCCGGGCTGGACGAGGCGGTCGGGGGCCTGCAACTGCCACACGCCGTCGCGGCAGCCTGCTTCGCCTGGTTCCAGGCCGCCAACGTGGCCACCTCCGCGTACCCCATGCTCACCCTGGGCAACGCCAACCTGCTGCTGACGTACGGCAGCGCGGAACAGGTCGACACGTACGTCCGGCCGATGCTGGACGGTCGGTTCTTCGGCACCATGTGCCTGTCCGAGCCGCACGCGGGCAGCTCACTGGCCGACATCACCACCCGCGCCGAGCCGCAGACGGACGGCACGTACCGGCTCTTCGGCACCAAGATGTGGATTTCCGGCGGTGACCACGAGCTGGCCGAGAACATCGTCCACCTGGTGCTGGCGCGGATCCCCGGCGGGCCGCCCGGGGTGAAGGGGATCTCGCTGTTCATCGTGCCGAAGATGCTTGTCGGCCCGGACGGGTCGCTGGGCGAGCGCAACGACGTGGTGCTGGCGGGACTCAACCACAAGATGGGCTTCCGGGGCACCACCAACACCCTGCTCAACTTCGGCGACGGTCAGCACACCCCGGACGGGCGTCCCGGGGCGGTGGGCCACCTCGTCGGCGCCGCGCACCAGGGGCTGGCCCAGATGTTCCACATGATGAACGAGGCCCGGATCGGCGTGGGGGCCGGCGCCACCGCGCTGGGCTACACCGGTTACCTCAAGAGCCTGGCGTACGCCCGGGAACGACCGCAGGGCCGGCCGGTCGGCGCCAAGGACCCCGCCGCGCCGCAGGTGCCGATCATCGACCACCCCGACGTACGGCGGATGCTGCTGGCCCAGAAGAGCTACGTGGAGGGGGCGTTGGCCCTGGTGCTCTACTGCGCGCGGTTGCTCGACGAGGAGAAGACCGCACCGGCGGACGCCGACCGCGAGCGGGCGCACCTGCTGCTGGAGGTGCTCACCCCGATCACCAAGAGCTGGCCGTCGCAGTGGTGCCTGGTCGCCAACGACCTGGCGATCCAGGTGCTCGGTGGTGCCGGCTACACCCGCGACCACGACGTGGAGCAGCACTACCGGGACAACCGGCTCAACCCGATCCACGAGGGGACCCACGGCATTCAGGCCCTGGACCTGCTCGGACGCAAGATGACCATGCGCGGCGGCGCGGGTCTCGCCCTGCTGACCGGAACGATCCGGGACACCGTCGCGCGGGCCCGGCGGCTCGGAGGGGGGACCGGCGAGTGGGCCGACCGGCTCGCCGGCGCGGTGGACCGTGTGGTCGCGGTGACGCGCCGGCTCTGGGCCGACGGTGACCCGGTGCTCGCGCTGGCCAACGCGAGCGTCTACCTGGAGGCCGTCGGGCACGTCGTGGTGGCGTGGATGTGGCTGGAGCAGGTGCTGGCGCTGCCGTCGGCGGAGGCCGGCGACGCGTTCCACGCCGGCAAGCGGCAGGCCGCCCGCTACTTCCTCACGGTCGAACTGCCCCGCACCGGCCCGCAGTTCGACCTGCTGGACAGCCGGGACCGGACGGCCCTCGACATGCGCGCGGAGTGGTTCTGAGCCGACCGGCGCGGCTCAGCGCCGCCGGGACTGGTGTTGCATGACCTGCCGTCCCTTGATCACACCCAGCACGATCACCACGACGAGCGCGATCAGCCCGATGATGATCAGCCACCGCACCGCCTCCAGGAGGAGCCCGAGCAGGATCAGCACGCCAGCGACGACGCCGACGACCCAGAGCATGGCACGCATCTCGACCTCCGTGACCGGCCGCGGCGCGATGCGGCGGCCCCCCGCTTCACCTACCCGGTCCCGCCCACTCCATGCCCGGGTGGTGCGACGAACCGGTCGGTCTTCAGACCGTGGCGCGGGCGACGTAGACGGTGTTCGCGGACCGGCCACCGGTCAGGGGGTTGGCGAACGGCACGACGTGCGCCCGCGCCGTCGCGAACACCTCGGTGAGCGTCGCGGTGAAACCGGCGTCCGGCGGGTCGTCCGACCACAGCGCGAAGACCCCCTCCGGGCGCAGGAGCGCGGCCAGCCGGCGTAGCCCCTCCGACGTGTAGAAGGCGGCGTGGCTGGCGTGCAGCACGTTGCGCGGGGAGTGGTCGACGTCGAGCAGCACGGCGTCGAACCGCCGGCCGGGCGCATCGGCGTCGAAGCCGGTGTCCCCGGCGACCGCCGCGAAGAAGTCGGCCCGCGCGAACCGGGTCCGCGGGTCCTCCGCGAGCCCCGCGGTGAACGGCAACAGCCCTCGCCGGTGCCAGTCGATGACATCCTCGATCGCCTCGACCACCAGCAGCGACCGCACCCTCGGGTCGTCCAGCGCGGCCTTGGCCGTGTAGCCGAGGCCGAGGCCGCCGACCACCACGTCCAGCGCGTCGCCGGCCAGCTCGGCGAGGCCCAGCCGGGCCAGCTCGATCTCCGCGACCGGAAAGAGGCTGGACATCAGGTACTCGTCGTCGAGCTTGACCTCGTACACCTCGACCTGCAATGCCGGGTCGAGGCGCCGGCGCAGGCTGATCTCGCCGATCGGAGTCTCCCGCCAGGCCAGCTCTTCGAAACGCGCGCCCACGGTGCCCTCTCGCCGCCGGATTCGTCCCCGGATGGTACCCGTCGGGGCCGCGGCGGCCACGCAGGGTCCACGGGACATCGACGCAACGCATATTCTGTGCCCGGCCGATCCAGCGGGAAGGGACCTCATGCCGTCGCGGCAGGACCAGCTGCACTCCTACCAGTTCAGCGTCCAGCGGGCGGTCGCCGCCCTGGTCATGCGGGAGACCGACCCCGCGCAGTCGCCGTTTCGGCGGCTGGCGGGCGCCGGCCTGGCCAGTGTCCTGGTCGCGGCGATCGGGCTGGGCGGCTCGGCGCTCTACGGGCTGTTCGCCGGCGGCGGCAAGGGGTGGCGCGACCCGGGCGCGGTGATCGTCGAGAAGGAGTCCGGTGCCCGGTTCGTCTACCGCGAACAGAAGCTGCACCCGGTGCTCAACTACGCCTCGGCGTTGCTGATCGTCGGCGCCGACCGGTCGAAGACCGTGCTCGTCTCCCGACGCTCCATCGACGGGGTGCCGCGCGGGCTGCCGCTGGGCATCGCCGACGCACCGGATTCGCTGCCCGCCGCTGCCCGCCTGGCGACCACCGCGTGGACGGTCTGCTCGGCGGTCCCGGCCGGTGCGGGCGGTGAGCCGCCCCGCTCCGCGCTGCTGATCGGCACCGAACCCGGCGGCGGGCGGCCACTGGGCGACGACGCGCTGCTGCTGCGCCATCCCGATGGTGGGCTGCACCTGGTCTGGCATCAGCGGCGCTATCTGGTCCGCGACGCCAACCGGGTGCTGGCGGCCCTGGCCACCACCCGGACGCGCGCGGTGCCGGTGGCGCCCGCTCTGCTCAACTCCCTGCCCGCCGGCGTCGACCTGGCGCCGCTCGACCTGCCCGACCTCGGCAGACCCAGCACCGGCGTGGCGGGCGCCACGGTCGGCCAGGTCTACCTCGTGCGCAACTCCGGCGGCGGTCGGCAGTACGCGGTGGCGCTCGACGCCGGGCTGGCCGGGATCACCGAGTTGCAGGCCGGCCTGTTGCTGGCCAGCACCGCGCAGGGCGAGCCCGCACCGATGACGCTCGGTCAGTTCGCCGCGCTGCCCACGGTGTCCGACCTGACCCCGAGCGGCCCGACGGCCCCACCACCGGCCCCGCCCCGGCTGGCGGCGGGAGACGCGCCGGGCTCTGCACGCGCGTCGGCGACGACGGCGGGGTGGGCGAGGTGCGCTGGGGCGTACCGCTGCCGACCTGGCGGCCGTGCCACGGACCGCGCCGGCCGGTGGCGTGGTCCTGGCCGACCACGTGGTGGTGGAGCCGGGCAGCGGCGCGGTGGTCGAGCGCCGCCGCGCCCGGAGCGCCCGGCGGCACGGTGTCCGTGGTCACCGACCTGGGCCGACGGTACGTGCTGGCCGACCGGGGTGTCCTCGCGATGCTCGGCTACCGCGACGTGCGTCCGATGCGGCTGCC
>NZ_JAEVHM010000002.1 GCF_016802865.1 Micromonospora parastrephiae
GTGGGTGGTGGCGTAGACGAGCTGCCGGCCGTTGTAGGGCGCGACGGTGAAGTCCTTCAGCGACACCCACCCCGAACGCGGGGTCGCCAGCTGACCGGTGGAGGACCACCGGTACGTCGACGGCAGGTTGCACGTGCCACCCGGCGGCGGGGTGGTGGGGTTGCCTCCGCCGTCGACACGGACGAGCTGCCACTGCTGGTTGCTGCCGTTCCAGTCGTCGTACTGGACGATGTTCCCACCGTCGGCGGTCGAGGCGCCCTGCACCTCCATCACCCTGTTGCTGTTCCGGTTGATCAACCGGACGTAGCCGCTGTCCGAGTCAGCCAGCCGGAACTGCTGGTTGGTGCCGTTGCTGTCGCTCCACTGCACGATGCTGGCACCGTTGGCGGTGGAGAAGTTGTAGACGTCCAGCACCTTGCCGGACAGGCGCGACTTCAACCGGTAGTAGCCACCGCCCGAGTCCACGAACTGCCACTGCTGCTGGTTGCCGTTGTTCCGCGCCCACTGCGTGATCCGGGCGCCGTCGTTTGTGGCCAGGTTGTACACGTCCAGGGCCTTGCCGCTGTTGCGGTTGACCAACACGTACCACGCGGTGGTGTCAACCGTCGCCGCGGCGGCGGGCGTCGTCACCGCGACCGCGGCGGCACCACCGACAACCACCGCCGCCACGCTGGCGGCGACGAGCCGCAGCAGCCATCCTCGCCGCCGCCGCGACGGCGCGGCGATCGATGGTGACCTATCGAGGGCAGACATGATCCTCCTCCAGTGACCAGGAGCCGAACGGTTCACCCGAGACGGGCGCACCGCGACGCGCGGCCGGGCGCATGCAGCGAGATTGTTCGCGTTAACACGATCCCGGCATGCCCTGACGCACGTCTGATTCGAGGTCGACGTAGCAGGCTTGCCCGGTAAGCCGTGGGTGCCGTCGTCCTTGTCCATCGACTGTGAGCGATAACATGCTGTTCGTCAAGTCGTAATCTCCAAGGAACGCCGCCCGGTTGCGCACCGCGACGAGCGGGCGGCAGGTCGCTGACGTGTCGACCGTGATCGGGCCTGCCGGGGATTTCGGTGATCGTGGTCGCGGTCCGTTGCCTCACTGTTAGCCTGCGTCAATGTCCGCGGCTCCCGAACAGGACCCGCCCACCGGGCCCGGCCCCAGACTGGCCGATTCCGGTCGGGTGGCGGCGTTCAGCGACGGCGTCTTCGCCATCGTCATCACCCTGCTGGTGCTGGACCTGCGGGTGCCCGACTTCCACGAGGGCGACCTGGCCGAGTCACTCCTCGAAGAGGCACCGTCCTTCCTGGCGTTCACGGTGTCGTTCATCTACATCGGCGTGCTGTGGCTCAACCATCACGCGGTGATCCGGCTGGTCCGGGGCACCACGCTCGCGCTCAACTGGATCAATCTCGCGCTCCTGTTCGGCGTGGTGGTCATCCCGTTCCCGACCGCGGTCCTCGCGGCGGCCCTCACCGATGGTGACAGGAACGACCAAACGTGTGGCCGTCGTCATCTACTCGGTCGCGGCGGCACTGATGTCGGCGCCCTGGCTGGTGTTCTTCGCGTATCTTCGCCGCCACCCCGCGCTGCTCGGCGAGCATGTCGGCCGGGGCCAGGTCCGCGCGCAGGAGGCGCGGCCGATCACCGGGCTCATCCTCTACGGCCTGACCGGACTGCTCGGCTGGATCGTGAATCCCCTGCTCGGCCTGGTCGGCATCGTCGTGATGATCATCTATCACGGTGCCACGAGTGAGGGAATCCGCCCCGGAATGTTCCATCGGCGGCGACCCCGCCACCAGGACTGATCGGTCCACCAGCGCGCCCCGGTAGGGTGCGACCGCCCTCGGCGCCGCTGTCGACGGCGGGCATCGAGCCCGGATCAGGCAGTCTCGGTGATCGGACGGTCGACCCAGCTCATCATCGCCCGCAGGGCACGACCGGTCTCCTCGATCGGCTGGGCGGCCGCCTGCTCCCGATACCTGGTGAAGTCGGGCCGGCCAGCATCGTCCTCGGCGATCCATTCACGGGCGAACTCACCCGATCGGATCTCCGCCAGGATGCGGACCATCTCCTCCTTCACGCGGGCGTCGATGACTCGCGGGCCCCGGCTGTAGTCCCCGTACTCGGCCGTGTCGGAAATGCTGTACCGCATCCGTGCGATGCCACCCCCGTACATCAGGTCGACGATGAGTTTGAGCTCGTGCAGGCACTCGAAGTATGCGATCTCGGGCTGGTAGCCGGCCTCCGTGAGCACCTCGAACCCGGTGTTCACCAGTGCCGTCACACCGCCCGCGAGAACCGCCTGCTCGCCGAACAGGTCGGTCGGCCACCCTGCGCCCTTGGATGATCGACAGATCGGCGTCCGCGCACCGGGACGCCGCGAGTTCAGCGAGCCGGCCTATTCCGGCGAGGGGGTCTCCTGCGCAGTGGCGGCGCGCAGCTCCCGAAGCAGATAGGTGGCGGCTTTCTCGACGACGCGGACGCCCTCTTCCTGGCTCACGTGATGGTCGGAGAGCACGGCGATCAGCCAGTCGTGACGAGCCTCGACGATCCGTCCGATGCTGTTGACCAACCAGCGGCCGCCATCGGCATCAGCGGTGTCCCAGCCGTTCTTGACGTAGGTGCCACGGTTGCCGGTCTCCCGCGCGGCGGTAACTCCCCATCGTTGTTCGGGGACCACCTTCGCCATGAGGCCCATGACGAGACGTCGGTCCTCCGGGGTCAACGGTCCCGTCGTCGATGTCAGCGCGGACAGCAGACGAATCTGGTCCGCCACCGTGGTCGTGGTGAGTCCCCAGTGCGAGTTGGGCTTGGTCTCACGCAGACCGAGTACCCGGTTCGCGGCGGTGAGGCCGCGCGAGCCTTCGATCTTCTGCCACAGGGCGACCGCCGCGTCGTTGTCACTGGACTCGATCATGGCTTCGGCCTGACGTCGGGTTTCGGAGCTGAGGGCCTTCCCCGGCGGTTTCTGGCGCAGCAGAAGGGCCGCGAGGATGTTGACCTTGACGATGCTGGCCGTCTCGAAGCGTCTGGCGCCGACCGTCACCGCGGCCGTCCCTCGCCGATCCAGTGCCGCGATCGCCAGGTGACCGTCGTACCGCTCCACATAGGCCCTGACTCGTGTTCTCACCTGCTCGATCCGGTCGACCGCCGGTGTGGTGGGGATCGGTCGGGCGGGAGAGGAACTGGACGAGGCGGCGCCGGCTCCGGGGCGACTGCGGGTGGCACCGTAGGCGGCAGTCGCCGCGCCGGCAAGAGACAGCGTGACCGCCGACACGACCCAGCGGCGAGGCAGCTGCCGGCCCTTCCGCTCAGCCAAGGCGGGCCGCCGCTGTCGCTGCGACCGAATCCACTGCGGCTTGGCTGCCCGGATCGGGCAGACTGAAGGTCGAAACCAACTCGCCTCGTTTCACCATGACGAAATACGTAACGGCCGCTGGGGTGTCCGCATGCGCGATTCGGCCTCGAACGAGCATCCCGACGCCCTTGAGATACGCGGAATCGACGATGTCGAACGAGACCTGCGAGCCGAGGACCCCATAGCTCGCGCACCGCAGTAGCACGCGGTGGACGTCGTCGAAATTCCGCTCAGCCCATCCAGGTTCGTACCTCTCCACGACGTGATGGGCCGACGGCGAGCCGTCCGACGGGTGGTAATAGCGCTCCACGGCACCCCGTCGATGTGACTTGGCGGTGTAGTCGCCGCTTCGATAGTCGGGACAGTCGTTCTGTTCCCACGGCCAGGGCGGCAGACCGGGTCGAGCGTCGCCCTCATGCCAGTTCGAGCCCAGTTCGCCTGCCCGCAGCAGCATGCTCGGATCGCTCCAGTCCACGTTCACGGTGTGTCGCTCACCGGGTTCGACGGCCGGCTCCCACCGCTGGCAACCTGCGGTCAACACCACCAACGCCGACAGAACCGCCGACACGACTGCGACCGGGCCTCGGCGCGTTCTGCCGCTCGACACCGACACCATGGACCTCCCCAAGAATGTGGCCAGCTCGCACGCCACGCGCACAGCGGTAGGCGGCCGTGCTCGCCGCGGTCACCGTCCGAGAACCCGCCGCCGGGACGGGATCGGTCAATGGCGTTCCTCGGCGAACAGCTCGAGCCGGGTGTCGCCGAGCAACTCGCGCAGACGGGCGAGGGAGCGCATGCTCTGGCTCTTGACCACCGCGGTGGAGACGCCGACGATCTCGGCAACCGCCTCCACGCTCAGGTCGTCCCAGTAGCGCAGGACGATGATCGCCCGATCCCGCAACGGCAGGGTGGCTATCGCGTCGAGCATCGTCATACGCAGCTCGGCCGGATGTTCCTCACCACGATCCGGTGGCGCCGACATCGCCAACTCGCGGCTTGACCGACGCCGCTGCTGATCGATCACACAGCGCACCAGTATCTTGCGGGCGTAGGCGTGCGGATCGTCGGCCCGGCGGACCCGCCGCCAGTTGGCGTACACCTTGGCCAGCGTCGTCTGGGTGAGGTCCTGGGCGAGATGCCAGTCGCGGCACATCAGAAACGCGCCGTCGCGCAGGCGGCCAGCGGCCGCCTGCGCGAACTCGACGAAGTCGTCGTCAGTCATTCGACCGGGCCAGCGCCGGGTAAAGCTTCTCGCCGGAGGTCACGATCTCGGCCGGCAGCCTGGTGCCCCAGATCGGGTTGGCCGCGATCCCGACCGCCTCGTCCACGGTGAGGACGGGCGCCGCCGAGGGATTTTGCGTGCCGTCCCACGCCAGGCAGGTGGAGATCAGCAGGTCGACCTGGAGGCCGCCGCCGTGGTGGACGGTCACCATCTTGTCCTGTACGCAGTTGCCGGGCACCTCGGTCAGCTCCACCGTTCCCGGGGCCGGGTCGCCGCCAATCTTGTCCTGGTAGATGGAGAGCCGCAGCATGCCCGGTCCCTTGCCCCGGTCCAGGTAGAGCTGGACGTATGGCATGCCGGGCCCTGCCCCGACGCTGGGCAGGCTCGCATAACCGCTGGTCCTCCCTCTCGGCAGGAGCCGGGTCAGCAGCAGCAGGGCGCCCTGCTCCGTGGTGGTCAGCAGCTCACCCCTGGGCTTCTCCCTGATCCTCACGGTGTCGATCACCTTGGTCGAGGGCGTCGGCAGCAGCGACCCACCGGGCTCTCGGAGCAGCTCCCCGGCGCCGGGACCCCGCTCACCCTCGCCCGGTGCCCCGTCCGAGGACGACGTCCCGGCGGTGCCGACCGGCCCTCCCGGGGCACCGAAGCCCAGCCCGCCGGGCTGACCGGCATCGTCCCCGCCGACGTTGAGCGGCCCGGCGGCCAGGCCGATCACGAGCAGCACCGCCAGCGCCGACCCGCCAGCGCCGAACTGCGCCAGGCGGCGCTGGCGACGCAGTCGGCGGCCCTGCACCACCGCCTGTTGGACCAGGTCACCCAGCGGCGGGGCGGGATGTCTGGCCAGGTCGTCCCCGAAACGACTACGGACGTCGTCCATGTCCCGTAATTCCTTTCCAGCCGGCCGCCCACCATGGCAACCCCGCCACCTGAACTGACGGGCTGGCCGACCGGTTTGGTTACCGCTTTTCCGCGCGGATTTCACGCGCCCCATTTGGCCGGCGCGATGATTCCGGCACGTGTGCGGCTAGCTACGGAACGCCACGTCCCCGGCACTCCGACCGCTATTGGGGAATGGCGAACAGGCGATAGTGGGACACGACCTCGAAGCCCATGCGCCGGTAGACCGGCTCGCCGTCACTGCTGGCCTGCAGGGTGGCGATGCGCCGACCGGACTCGCGGATGATGCGCAGCGCTTCGAGGGTGAGAGCGGTGGCGATCCCACGCCAGCGGCGTCGTGGGCATCTCCGGCGGAGGGGTGTTGGCCACCTGGCTTGTCGGCCACCGGCCCGACGTGGTGCATCGTGTTCTTCTGCTGTCGCCCCTCTACAAACCCAACCCCGCTCGGGTGCCCGACCTCGCGGTCAAGCCATTCACTGTCCTCTTCGGCTCTGGTCTGGCCCCCGACCGGGTCGACGCCGAGGGCTTCTCGTCTGCGGCGATGTCGCAGTACCTGCGCATCGTCGGCAACGTCGCGGCCGATCCGAAGAACCCACACCTGCGCGAGCTGGCGGTCGTCACCTCGCCGAACGACGGTTTCATCGATCTTCAGGCGGCGGCTGACATCCCGAGAGCCATCGCTGATCTGAACGACACCGCCTTTGCGGCCCACGAGTTGCCGCGCGAGTTCGGGATCGGGCACGACGTCCTTGACCCCGAAGGACTGCGGGGCAGAACCGACGGGATCAATCAGTATTACTTCGATCTTTACGAGGGCAACGAGCGGACCTGACGCCTCGCGGTCCAGCTGGTGATCGCGCCGGCAAGCGATGCGCAGTGCTCCCACTAAAACATATATCGCACGGTGGGGCTTGCCGCAAGACCCGGGTCCTGGCGCAGAATCGTCGGCCGGAGCCAGGAACGGATGAAGAATTGGGACACTGCATGCGTGTGTTGTTGTTGTGGAGTTTCTCGGAGGGATCGCGATGATCGAGCAGTACGTGGTGAGCCTCCGAGAGGTCGACGAGTCGCAGGTCGCCCTCGTTGGCGGCAAGGGCGCGCACCTGGGGGCGTTGTCGCGGATCGACGGCGTCCGTGTGCCGGATGGCTTCTGCGTGACGACCGACGCCTTCCGCCGGGTCATGACCGAGGCGCCGTCGATCGAGGAGCAGCTCGATCACCTGTCCCGCCTGAACCCGGACGACCGGGAAGGGGTCCGCGCACTCAGTGCGCAGATCCGACGGACCATCGAAGGAATCGTTCTCCCCGACGACGTGGCGGCGGCGATCCGCCGGGCTCTCACCCAGCTCGACGAACGAGCCGCCTACGCCGTCCGATCCAGCGCGACGGCCGAGGACCTGCCGACGGCCTCCTTCGCAGGCCAGCAGGACACCTACCTGAACGTCCTGGGACCGGCGGCGATCCTCGAGCACGTCAGCCGGTGCTGGGCGTCGCTCTTCACGGAGCGGGCAGTGACCTACCGCCAGCGCAACGGCATCGACCACCGCGCGGTCCAGATGGCCGTTGTCGTACAGAAGATGGCCTTCCCGCAGGCGGCTGGCGTCCTGTTCACGGCCGACCCCGTCACGTCCAACCGGAAGGTCGCCTCCGTGGAGGCCAGCTTCGGCCTCGGCGAGGCTCTGGTCTCCGGGCTGGTGAACGCGGATGCCTACCGGGTGCGCGACGGCGAGATCATCGAAAGGGCCATCGGCGCCAAGCGGCTCGCCATCCACGCCCTGCCCGGCGGCGGGACGAAGGAACAGTCGATCGACCCGGACCGGCAGGAGCAGCCGGCGCTGACGGATGCACAGGTCGTGCGGCTCGTGCGGCTCGGGCGGCGAATCGAAGCACAGTTCGGCCGCCCGCAGGACATCGAGTGGTGCCTAATCGACGATGACTTCCAGATCGTCCAGAGCCGGCCGATCACCACGCTGTTCCCCATCCCGGAGACCGACGACGCGGAGAACCACGTCTATCTCTCCGTGGGTCACCAGCAGATGATGACCGACCCGATGAAGCCGCTGGGGCTCTCCATGTGGCAGTTGACGGCGATGGCACCGATGCACGCGGCCGGCGGGAGGCTGTTCGTCGACGGCACCCGGCTCCTGGCATCGCCCGCGAACCGCGCCGCTTTCCTGGAGATGGCGGGCAGGTCCGATCCGCTGACCAGGGACGCGCTGGAAACCATCCTCGATCGCGGCGACTTCGTCCCGACGCTCCCGGACGCCGGTCCCGTCCGGCCGCCGGCCGGCGGCCCGTCCGCCCCGATCGAGACCGATCCGGCCATCGTCACCGAACTGATCAGGCGAAGCCAGGAGTCCATCGCCACCCTGCGGCGCGACATCGCGCCGTTGACCGGACCGGCGCTGTTCGACTTTCTGCTGGAGGCCTTCCAGGAGCACAAGCGACTCCTCAGTGATCCGCTGAGCATGCAGGCGATCATGGCGGGGATGGAGGCCACCTGGTGGCTCAACGACCGGCTACAGGGATGGCTGGGCGAGAAGAACGCCGCCGACACACTCACGTTGTCCGCACCCCACAACGTCACGTCGGAGATGGGGCTGGCGCTCCTGGACGTCGCCGACGTCATCCGCCCACATCCGGAGGTGGTGGCCTTCCTGGAGGAGATCGAGGACGAGGGCTTCCTCGCCGAGCTGGCCGGACTTCCGGGCGGCCAGGAAGCGCGAGACGCCATCCAGGACTACCTCGACAGGTACGGGATGCGCTGCGTCGGCGAGATCGACATCACCAGGCCGCGTTGGAGCGAACGCCCCAGCACCCTCGCGCCCCTCATCCTCGACAACATCAGGAACTTCGAGCCGGGCGCCCGCGAGCGGCGCTTCGAGCAGGGCCGCCAGGAGGCGGAGAAGAAGGAACAGGACATCCTGGAACGCCTTCGGGCACTGCCGGGCGGGTACCAGAAGGCCGATGAGACCAAGCGGACGATCGACCGGGTCCGCACTTTCATCGGATATCGGGAGTATCCGAAGTACGCCATCGTCCGCCGCTACTTCGTCTACAAGCAGGCCCTTCTGGCAGAGGCCGAGCGCCTCGTACAGGCCAACGTGCTGAACGCGACGGACGACATCTTCTACCTCACGTTCCACGAGTTTCACGACGTCGCACGCACCCACCAGGCGGATGATCAACTCATCCGCCGGCGGAAGGAGGCGTTCAGGTCGTATCAGACGCTCACCACGCCCAGGGTGCTCACGTCGGAGGGTGAGGCCCTCTCCGGGTCGTACCGACGTGACGACGTGCCGAGCGGCGCGCTGGTCGGCCTCCCGGTTTCCGGCGGGACGGTCGAGGGACGCGCTCGCGTCATCCGGGACCTGGCCGACGCCGACCTCCAACCAGGCGACATCCTGGTCACCGCCTTCACCGACCCGAGCTGGTCACCGCTCTTCGTCGCGGTGCGGGGGCTGGTGACGGAGGTGGGCGGCCTCATGACGCACGGCGCGGTGATCGCCCGGGAGTACGGGTTGCCCGCCGTCGTCGGCGTGGGGCACGCGACCACGCTGATCCGCGATGGGCAGCGGATTCGCGTGAACGGCACCGACGGATACGTCGAAATCCTGTCGTAACTGCCGACGCGACGTGACCCAGCGGTGGGCGGCGAGTCGGTAGGCCGCCCACCGCCTCGGGGACCAGGAACGTGCGCCGGAGACCCGGCTACCATCCGCTCGTGATCGAGGAGCTGATCAGGAGAATCGCGGCCGAGGACGACGACGCCATCGAGGAACTGTGCGAGATCGCGGACGCCGATCCCCGGCGGCTGGCCCCGTACCAGGGCCTCCTGCTCGACCTCGACGTGCTGTGGCCGGCGAAGTTGTACCGTGCGGCGGACGCCGATGTGGTCCGCCGGGTCATCGACCAGATCGACCACGGACGGACGCCCGACCGGCTCAACCATCTGCTGCTGGTCCTGGCGCACACCGCACACCCGCTCGCCGAGAGCGCGATGCGCCGCTGGTCGACGCAACCGCCAGCCGGCGCGGACAGGCTGCACGTCGGTGCGCTGAGCTACGCGCTGGAAGGAGGTTGGACGCTCGACCCGACCGGCAACCGGCGGGACCTCTGCGGGGATACCGCGTACCGCCTGGTCATGCGCGAAACACCCCGGCGCGCGGACCGACCCACCTGTCCATGGTGCGCGTCACCGCTCTGGGTCGCGGTCGACCTCGACACCACGGAACCGGCGGTCGGCGCCGCGCTGGCACACACCCGCTGGTCCGGCCGACTGGTGATCGAGACCTGCCACTTCTGCGCCTGCTACACGACGCTGTACAGCCGGGTCACGCCGGCCGGCGACGCCACCTGGTGGGCGGGCAACACCCGTCCGAGCTACCTCCCGGACGCGGCCGAACCGGAGGACCCGCCGACGCAGATCCCGGTCCTGGGGCCGGCCCTGCCGAGCCCTCACCTGTGCAGTGCCTGGAACCGGGGCGGGTCGGCGCTGGGTGGTCGGCCCGACTGGATCCAGGACGCCGAGCACGCCGACTGCCCCGGCTGCGGACAACCGATGGACTATGTCGGCCTGCTCGGCGGCGCGGACCTGGACGACTTCGGCGAGGGCGCCTACTACCTGCACCTGCACCAGCCCTGTGGGTTCGCCGCGGTGAACTACCAACAGAGCTGACCGCCCGTCAGTGTGAGTGACGGGGCACGGCGCTGCCGCTGCCGCCGACGAGAAAGTCGAGGTCGGCGCCCCTGTCGGCCTGGAGGACGTGCTCGCTGTACAGGCGCGTCCATCCGCGGTCGGCCGTCGGCCGTGGTGGCTGCCAGCCGGAACGGCGTTGGGCGAGTTCGTCGTCGTCGACCAGGAGGTCCAGCCGCCGCGTCGGGACGTCGATTCGGACCAGGTCACCGGTGCGCACCAGCGCGAGAGGGCCACCCACGGACGCCTCCGGCGCCACGTGCAGGATGCAGGTGCCGTACCCGGTGCCGCTCATGCGGGCGTCGGAGATCCGCACCATGTCGGTGATGCCGTCGGCGAGCAGCCGTCGCGGCATGGGCACGTTACCCACCTCCGGGAAGCCGGGGTAGCCACGTGGCCCTGCGTTTCGTACCACGATCACCGTCTCGGGGGTGACGTCGAGGTCCGGATCGTCGGCGGCGACGACGTAGTCCTCGATCCGGTCGAAGACGAGCGCCGGCCCGGTGTGCGTGAGGAGATGGGCGGACGCGGCGGAGACCTTCAGCACCGCCCCGGACGGCGCGAGCGAACCGCGCAGCACCACGGTGCCCGAGCCGGCGGCCTGGAAAGGCTCGGCCATGGTGCCGATGACGTCCCGATTCCAGCACTGGGCACCGCTGATGTTGTCGGCCACCGTCTTGCCGCTGACGGTGACGTGGTCGAGGTGCAGCAGCGGGGCGATCTCCGTCATCACGGCCGGAAGGCCGCCCGCGTAGGCGAAGTCCTCCATGAGGTACGCCCCGGACGGCATCAGGTTGACCAGCATGGGCACATCGGCGGTGAGGGTGTCGAAGTCCTCCAGCGACAGGGGTACGCCGAGGCGTCCGGCAATCGCGAGCAGGTGTACGACGGCATTGGTGGAACCGCCGATCGCCGCGTTGACCCGGATGGCGTTCTCGAACGCCTGCCTGGTGAGCACCGAGGACAGCCGCTGGTCCTGTTCGACCATGTCGACGATCCGGCGTCCGGCGGCGTGTGCGAGCGCGTACCTGCGGGAGTCGACCGCCGGCACGGCGGCGGCTCCCGGCAGCTGCACGCCCAGCGCCTCGGTCACGCAGGCCATCGTGGAGGCGGTACCCATGGTCATACAGTGACCCCGGCTGCGGGACATGCCGACCTCGGCCTCCGCGCAGTCGGCCGCGGTCATCCGACCGGCCCGCATCTCCTCGGTGAAGCGCCAGACGACGGTGCCCGAGCCGATGTCCTGGCCACGGAACTTGCCGTTGAGCATCGGCCCACCGGTCATCATGAGGGTCGGCAGGTCGACGCTCGCCGCCCCCATCAGCAGGCCGGGAGTGGTCTTGTCACAACCGGAGAGCAGGACCACCCCGTCGAGCGGGTTGGCGCGGACCAGCTCCTCCAGCTCCATCGCCAGCAGATTGCGGTAGAGCATCGTCGTGGGTCGCATCAGGGGCTCGCCCAGGCTCATCGCGGGGAACTCCAGCGGCAGGCCGCCGCTCTCCCACACACCCCGCTTCACCGATTCGGCCAGGTCTCTCAGGTGGGCGTTGCAGGGTGTCAGTTCGGACCAGGTGGTGGCGATGCCGATCACCGGACGACCGTCGAAGACGTCGTCGGCGAAACCCTGGTTGCGCATCCAGGACCGGTGGATGAACCCGTTGCGGCCCTCCGCACCGAACCACTGCCCGCTGCGCAGCGGACGATCCGTCGTCGACATCAGCACACCTTTCTGTTCATCCCCGCGTGGCGGGGGACGAGTGACCTACCTGAGACCTCCGACGGACAGCCCGCCGCGCCAGTGCCGTTGAAGGCTGAAGAACGCGATGATCAGTGGGAGCACGGACACGAGTGAGCCCAGAATGATGAGGCTCCACAGCGAGGTGGTTCCGGTGTTGTTCGCGGACGCGATGCCCTGCCACAGGCCGAGGCCGACGGTGACGGGAAAGAGCCGGTTGTCGGAGAGCATCGCCAGGGGCAGGAAGTAGTTGTTCCAGGACGCCACAGCGGACAGGAGCAGCACGGTGACCACCGCGGGACGCATCATGGGAAGAGCGATCTGGAGAAACGTGCGCACCTCACCCGCGCCGTCGACCCGCGCCGCGTCCAGGAGCTCGTCGGGGACCGCGTCGCGCGCGTACACGTGCATGAGGTAGACGCCGAACGGATTGAGCAGCGACGGGAGGATCACCGCCCACACCGTGTTCGTCAGGCCGAGCCGGGAGAACATGATGAACGTCGGAATGACCAGGGCGGTGGCGGGCACCATCAACGCGCCGAGTACGACGGCGAAGCTGAAGCGCCGGGCGGCGAAACGGTACTTGGCGAACCCGTAGCCGGCCATGACCGACAGGATCGTGGCGCCGATTCCGCCGGCGAGTGCGTACAACGTGGAGTTCAGGATCCACCGCAGGTAGATGCCGCCGTCGTAGGTGAAGAGTTGCCGGAGGTTGCCGAGGTAGTCGATCTGGTCGGAGAACCAGAGGGTGTTGCCGCCGCTGAACAGGCCCGGTGCGTCCTTGGAGCTGTTGACGATCACCCACCAGAACGGCACGAGGAAGTAGATCACCATGAAACCGAGAAGGATTTGCAGAGGAAGGTAGCGTTGCGGCCGGCGTGGGCCTGCGGTGACGCTGGTGCGGTCGGCCATCAGAGGAAACTCCTCCGCTTGCGGGTGAAGAACAGGAATGCGTACACGCAGATGAAGACGATTCCGCCGAGGGCGAACGAGATCGCCGAACCGTAGTTGAAGTTGGCGAGTGAGAACGCTTGCTGGTACGCGTACATGTTGGGGGTGAAGTCCGACCCGATCGTGCCCGCGGCGAGATATCGCAGGATCTGCGGTTCGTTGAAGAACTGCAGGGTGCCGATGAGCGAGAAGACCAGGATCAGGATCAGCGCGGGCGCGATCAGCGGGATCTTGATCCGCAGCGCGATCTGCCATCGTCCGGCGCCGTCCATGCGGGCGGCCTCGTAGAGCGTCGGGTCGACCCCCTGCAACGCCGCGTACAGGATGATCATGTAGTAGCCGACCCACTGCCAGGTGACGACGTTCAGCAGGCCGTAGAAGATCAGGTTGCTGCTCAGGAAATCGGGTGCGTCCGCGCCGAACAACCCGAAGATGTCGGTGAGCGGGCCGAAGCCCTTGCTGTACAGGAAGCCCCACATCACCGCGCCGATGACCGTCGGGATCGCGTACGGCAGGAAGATGATCAGGCGGGAGAAGCGGGCGAACAGGGACGTCACCGCGTCCAGGATGAGGGCCATCGCGAGGGCGATGACGATCTGCAGCGGGATGGCGACGAGCGAGAAGCGGATGACGAACCACGCCCCGGACAGGAAGCTCGGGTCGGTGAACGCCTTCACGTAGTTGTCGAACAGGACGAAGCTGGTGCCGCCGATCAGCTTCTTCTGGAAGAGACTGAGGTACAGCGCGTACAACAGCGGCGCGATGAGGAACGCCAGGAAGACGACCCCGAACGGCCCGACGAAGAGCCATCCCATCAGGTGCTCGCGAAGGTGCACCTTGCCGCGGATCTTGTGCGTCTCTTTGTGCGCACGCGGTGCGCGCTTCTCGGTCAGGAGTGTCATCGTGGTCTCCGGGGCGTGGACGCTGACGGTCGAGGGTGGGCCGGGCCGGTCATGGACGGCGCGGCCCACCCATCGGTCACTGGACGGTGAATCCCTGTTCCTTGGCGTACTTCGCCACGTCCTCCTGGAGCCGGTCGGCGGCCTGCGAACCGGTGACCGAGCCCTTGATGACCTCGCTGATCTGCTTCGTCATGGCGTCGAGGTAGTACTGGCCGAAGGGGGCGTAGGCGACGCCCTTGTAGGCGTTGGCGGCGGGGACGTAGACCTCCTTGTTCGCCTGCTGGCCGTTGAAGAACGCCACCTTCAGGTCGATGAACGCGGGGTCGTTGAGCGCCGTGAGGTTCAGCGGGAAGATGATCTGGTTGGTCCAGCCGTCGGTGAGCGACTCCTTGTCGGCGTAGAGCCCGTAGGCGACCTTCGCGGCCAGCTCCGGCTTCTTCGCCTGCTTGGTCACCGAGAAGGCCGACCCGCCCCAGTTCACCTGAACCGGGTTGGCCGGATCCCACTGCGGCAGCGGCGCCACCGCGAACTTTCCGGTGTCCTGACCCTTACCGACGCCCGCGCCGGTGAGATAGCCGGGCGCCCACGCCGCCGAGATGTACGTCGCGTACTTGCCGTTGATCACGCCCGAGATGTACTCCGGAACGAACTGGTCCTGCGTACCGACCAGGCCCTTCTTGGCGAGGCCGCCCCAGTAGTCCAGTACGTCCTTGGACGCCTGGTCGTTGAGCTTCACACCGATCGACTTCGGCTGGGCCGGATCGAAGGTGAAGGGCGAAGCGCCCTTCTGGATCTGCAACGCCATCAGGACCGCCGGGACGTTCGCGCCGAGATCCCCGAAGAGCGGGCCGCCGGCGTCCTTCACCTTCTGCGCGGCCTGCTCGTACTCGGCCCAGGTCTTCGGCGGAGTGATCTTGTACTTGTCGAAGATGTCCTTCCGGTAGATCATGCCCATCGGGCCACCGTCGACCGGGACGCCGTAGACCGCGTCGCCGACCGACACGTCCTTCCAGGCACCCTCGCCGTAGTTGGCCTTGACCGCGTCGTAGCCGTACTGCTTGATGTCGACGAGCGCGCCCTGGATCTGGAAGGTCGGGATCCGGTCCGCCTCGACCATGATCACGTCGGGTGCGCCGGTGCCCGCCGAGATGGCGGTCTGGAACTTGTCGTACTCGTCGCCGCCCTGCCCGACGTTGGTCCAGCAGACCTGCACGTCGTCGTGCAGCTTGTTGAAGTTGTCGACGACGAGCTGGGTGTTGGGGTACCACCCCCACATCGTCACGACCGGCAGATTCTGCTTGGTGATGGTGTTCGTGCAGTTGCTCGCGTCGCTGCCGCCCTCGTCGGAGGAGCAGGCGACGAGGCCGCTGCCGGCCGCGAGCATGGCCACCGTGGCGAGTATTCGTCTTCTCTTCATTGAGATGGTTCCCTTCGGGGATCGCGGTGCACGAACATCCATGCGCTGACGGGCGCCACCGGGGCAGGGAATCCTGCTCCCGGTGGCGTCGCCGGGGGCGGACTCCTAGCGCTTGAACAGGCGCGGCGCCAGGTCGATGAGGTTCTTCTGCCACACGTCCCAGCCGTGCGGCCCGGGGGTGACCCCGTCGAACTCGTAGCGGATACCGAGGTTGTTCAACGTGGTCAGGGACGCCATGAAGCTCGGGTACACGAAGTCGGTCTGGTCGCCGACGTACAGGCGCAGCATCTTGGTCCCGCTGTTGATCGCCTCCACGTCGACGCCGGTACCGCTACCGAACCCGGCCGAGAGAGCCGCGACATAGGCGAACTCGCCCGGGTGGGCCCGAAGCACTCCCAGCGCCTGGCCGCCGCCCATCGACAGACCTGCGAGGGCCTGCTGCGACGACTCGCTCGAGATGTTGTAGCGCTCACGGGCCGTCGGCACGATGTTGTCCAGCAGTTCTGAGTTGAAGTCGGAGGAGTTGCCGTTGCCCATCACGACCACCATGGGCACCAGGTCGCCGTCGAGGAACTGATGGTCGAGGATCTGCTTGGCGCGGCCCATCTCGACCCAGTCCGTGTAGCTCTGGCCGCTGCCGTGCTGGAGATAGAGGACCGGGTACGGCCGCGTCCGGTCCGGGTCGTACCCCGGTGGAGTCCACACCAGCGCGGTACGGTCCTGGCCGGCCACCGTGCTGCGATAGGTCATGCTTTCGACCGTCCCACCCTGGCCGGCCGGCACGTCCGACAGCAGGCGGGAGCGCGCGCCCGGGATGAACAAGGTGCTCCACATGGGTTCGGAGGTCACCTTCGTGGGGTTCGACGTGTCCTTGACCGCGACCCGGTCCACGATGAATCGGTAGTAGTAGAACCAGGGCTCCAGCGGACCCACGGTCGCTCGCCACCGGTCACCGTCGCGAGTCAGCGGCACGCGCAGCCAACTGCCGCCCGGCGCGATGTTCGCCCACACCGTGACGTGCTGAGCGTCCTTGAATTCCGTGGTGGTCTCGAAGGTGACGAACCCGTCCTCGGAGACGAAGGGTGTCGGGGTGGTACCGGCCGGCGGCGGGACGAACTCCCGCTTCAGCTGCCGGTGACCGGGGCTCGGCCCGTGGTCGGACACGTGCCGGAACAGCCGCGGCACGAAGTCGACGAGGTTTTCCTGCCAGGTGTTCCAGTTCGCGCCACCGTCCGGGTTGACCCCGTCGAACTCGAACCTGACGTCGGCTCGACCCAACGCCTTCATCAGCCGGTAGGTGGTGTTGTACGCGGGATCGGTCACGTTTCCCGTGTAGAGACGCAGCAACGTGACGCTGCGGTTGACCGCCTCGGCGTTCCTCCGGTCGACATCCGGGGTCGAGTGGCCCGAGAACCAGCCGACGTGGGAGAACTGACCCGGATTGGCGAGCGCGGCCCTCAGCGCCTGCGTCGCACCGTCGGACACGCCCGCGATCGCCTGGTGCGCCGGGTCGCGCAGGACCCGGTACCGGTCGGCGACCGCCTTGCGGAGGTCCTTCAGCTCCTTGCCGTCCGAGCCGTTGACATCGTTGAACACGACCACCATCGGCTTCATGGCACCCGCGGCCGACAGGTTGTCGAGGATCTGCTTGGATCGACCGAGGTCGAGCCAATCGGTGGTTGCCGCGCCCTCGCCCGACTGCAGGAAGAGCGCCGGGTAGACCTTGGGACCCTTGGTCGCGTACCCCGGTGGCGTCCAGACCAGTGCCGTTCGCGGCCCGTTTTTGGTCCGATAGGTCAGCGTCCCGATCGCGCCGCCGGTCCCGGGTGGAGCGTCCGCCAGCCAACGTGCCGAGTCACCCGGAACGAAGAACGTGCTCTGGAGCGGGTTGGACGCCACGCTGGTGCTGTTCGTCGGATCCTTGAGACTCTTGGTGTCGTCGGCGGTGACCTGGTAGTGGTACAGCCCGGGCTTGAGCGCGCCGAGGACACCCGACCACACGTCGCCGCGGCGGGTCAGACCGAACTCCGCCCACGCGGAGGACGGGCCGAAGTTTCCCTCCACGACGACCTGCGACACCGTGCCCAGGTGTTCCTGGACGTACGCGGCCGGAACGCTGAACGAGGCGTAGCGGTCCTGGGAGACGGTCAGCCACGGCGTGTCCGCCGCCGCCGGTTGCGGCGCGAGCAGAACCGCCGCGACTGCGATGACTCCGGCGGTGAACGCCGCCGAGAGTCGGCGCACGCCCAGACGGCGTAAACGCCCATGGTACGGTCCTGTTGTCACGCTCCACTCCTTTCCTGTGCCGGCATCGGATGCGACCCGACTGACCGGCTCAACTCATCGGTGGATCCCGCCGTGGGTTTGCGTGTACACCTCCTTCACGGTTTCGCCACGGGCGCACCTGACGTGACCGCTCGAAGCGGCGGATGTCCATGTCTCGTCGGCGGGCGTGTGGTCACGAGCGTGCCGTGCTCTTCGGTGGTGCGGTGGAGCTGCGGATGACGAGACTGGTCGGCAGCACGATCTGGCGCGGCTCCTCCCACTCGCCGGTCACCAGGGCCTTGAGCATGCGCGCCGCCTCGTATCCGAGCTGATACATCGACTGGTCCACGGTGGTCAGGCCCGGCTCGGTCAGTGCCGTCTCCGGGATGTTGTCGAACCCCACGACGGACAGGTCCGCGGGAACGGAGAACCCCAGATCCCTGGCGACCTCCAGAACCTTCAGGGCCATCCCGTCGCTCGCGGCGAAGATCGCCGTTGGCGGATCCGCCCGTTGCAACAGGGCACGCGCCAGCGGAACGGCCGACTCGGGATTGAAGTCCCCTCTGCCGATCAACGTCGGGTCGACCGGGACGCCGGCGTCGGTCAGCGCTGACCGGTATCCCTCCTCCCGCGACCATGCCGCCACGAGGCTGGAGCGGCCCGCGATGAATCCGATGCGCCGGTGGCCCAGGCCGAGCAGGTGCTCGACCGCGGCGGTGGCACCCGCGAAGTTGTCGGCCGTCACCGAAGGCGCCGTCGAGTCCCTTGCCGGGTCGATGGCCACGACCGGCGTCCGGCTGCGCACCTCGCCCCAGGGCGTGACGACGATGCACCCGTCGGTGAGGGTGCCCGAGAGGCGGGTCAGGTGCCGCCGCTCCCAGCCCTCCGAATAGGACCCGTAGAGGTCGCTGTTGGCGTAGATGATCAGGTCGAAGCCCGAGCGACTCAGCGCCTTCATCACCCCCTTGAGCACCTCCGCCGTGTACGACTGAAAGCTGTGCGCCACGAGACCCAGAACATTGGTGCGGCTGCGCCGGAGGCTCGTGGCCACGAGACTCGACTCGTAGCCGAGCTGCTCGATGGCCGAGCGAACCTGAGCCATCGTGTGAGCGCTAACACCGTAATGCCCGTTGATCACGCGGGAAACGGTGGCGGTGGAAACGCCAGCAACTCGGGCGACGTCACTCATTGTCACCGGCGCATTGACACCAGTCATGCCGCTCCCTCTGGACTGCAATCGTTATCGGTTACGTTTCCAGGGTGTTGCCAACGTAACCGTTGACGATTACAAACACAAGACCCGTTCACCCTGACGCAACCTTCAGAAGCCGGTCCTACCAGGACGCATGCGCGTGCATGGCTCATCGCCCGTCGCCGCTGCGGAAAGGCGGACGGCCGCCACTCGTGGTGGCCGAAGTAGAACCTGATCCGGGCGCGGCGGTGCAGCCCGTCGACGTCGGTTCGGCACTGTGCGTCAGGGCCGCGTCCGCGCAGCGGTGGCGTCAGGCACGATGCGGCGAGCGCTCACAGCCTCCGGCTTCACGGTGATCATCCGGTCACCCCAATCACCGTCACAACCTGCTGCTCCGGCCGCACCGGTCACGATGCCCTGCCCCCGGCGCGGCATTGACCACCGGCATCGTGTTCTCTTCCGTAAACGTAATCGGTAACGTTTACATAGATCGGCAACCTAATCGACCACCATCGTGTTGTCCAGAGCCCCACCGCCCTCCACCACCCCTCGGTTCCGGGCGCCGGATCGCGGCACCGGGACCTCGCACGAAGGGAGCCAGCCCTGAACAGCCACCTCGACGGCACGCCGGAGCACCTGGCCGGCGCCGAGAGCCCCCTCCCCCACCGCCACGGGCTGCCAGCCCGGTCCCGACCGGACCGGCGGGCCGAGATCCGGCCGGCGGCCAGCCGGGAGGTCTCGTGAACACGGCGCGCCTGATCCTGGACCCCCGCCGACGCGTCGCACCGGTGCCGCGCCGGCTCTTCGGCTCGTTCGTGGAGCACCTGGGTCGCTGTGTCTACACCGGCATCTACGAGCCCGGGCACCCGACGGCGGACGCGGACGGCTTCCGGGGCGACGTTCTCGCGCTGGTGCGGGAGTTGGGCGTCACCACGATCCGCTATCCGGGCGGCAACTTCGTCTCCTCCTACCGGTGGGAGGACGGCGTCGGCCCGCTCGACCAACGACCGGCCAGACTCGACCTCGCCTGGCACAGCCTGGAGACCAACGCGTTCGGGCTCGACGAGTTCGCCCGCTGGGTCGACAAGGCGGACGTCGAACCGATCATGGCGCTCAACCTCGGCACCCGCGGCACCGCCGAGGCCGTCGAGCTGCTGGAGTACGCCAACCACCGCGGTGGCAGCCACCTCGCCGACCGGCGCCGCGACAACGGCGCGGCCGACCCGTACGGGATCAGGCTGTGGTGCCTCGGCAACGAGATGGACGGCCCGTGGCAGGTGGGTGCGCGGACCGCAGCCGAGTACGGGCGCCTCGCCGCGCAGACCGCGAAGGCCATGCGTCGCTTCGATCCCACCCTCGAACTCATCGCCTGCGGCTCGTCACACTTCGGCATGCCCACGTTCGGCACCTGGGAACGCGACGTGCTGACCGAGGCGTACGACGACATCGACCTGATCTCACTGCACGCCTACTACCAGCCGGTCGGCGACGACCTGCCCAGCTTCCTCGCCTCCGCCGAGGACATGGACAGGTACATCGACGCCGTGACCGCCATCGCCGACTCGGTGGGAGCGATCCGCAGGTCGACCAAGAAGATCATGATCGCGTTCGACGAGTGGAACGTCTGGTACCAGTCCGCCGCCCCGTCGACGCCGCCGAGCGGCGAGGACTGGCCGGTCGCGCCGCCACTGCTGGAGGATCACTACAGCGTGGCCGACGCCGTCGTCGTCGGCGGCCTGCTCATCAGCCTGCTCCGGCACAGCGACCGGGTGACCGCGGCGTGCCAGGCGCAACTGGTCAACGTCATCGCGCCGATCATGACCGAACCCGGCGGCTCGGCCTGGCGCCAGACCATCTTCCACCCCTTCGCCCGCACCGCCCGGCACGCGCGGGGAACGGTGCTCGACGTGCTCCGCGCCGGCAGCACGACGTCCACCGAACGCTACGGTGAGGTCGACGCGGTCGACGCGGTCTCCACCTGGGACGAGAGCAGCGGCGAGATGACCGTGTTCCTCGTCAACCGCGTCCTCGCCACCCCCGCCGAGGTGACCGTCGACGTCAGCGGTGCCCAGCTGGCCGCGATCATCGAGTGCGTCACCGTCGGCGGCGCCGACCTGGACGCCCGGAACACGCCCGACGGCCCCGACCACGCCGCGCCCCGGCCCAACGAGACGGCGCACCGCGCGGGTGCCGGCGTCCGGCTGACGCTCCCGCCCGCCTCCTGGACCATGCTGCGGTTGCAGGCCACGGAAGCGACCCTGTGAACGGTCGACGGCCGGTGCCGTGACCGGGCGTGGCCTCGGCCGCTCACTGATGGCTGACACCAGGAGTGAGCGGCCGGGGCCCGACTCTACCGGACGTCGACCGGTGCGCTCTGGGAACCGTTGAAGAGCTTGCCGCCCTGGTAGTGGGCGACCACCGGAGCGTCCAGGTCGCCGTGGACGGTCTTCCTCAACCGGGCGACACCATCGTGCACCGGGGCCGACCCGAGGTGCGTGTCGCCCGCGTAGAAGTCGACCTTGCCGGCGGGATCGGAGGTGGTGGTGCTGACGGCATCGACCGTCGCGGTGGCGGTGACCCTGGTGTTGTGCGAGGCGCCGGCGGGTGCCACCGTGACGTCGAGACCGGTCGTGGTGGCCCGGAACGTCAGGGTGCGCAGGTAGTGGTTCAGCAGCGGGCGCCAGACGTGCCAGGTGTGCACGCCGGGCACGTTGTACTCGTCCAGATCGACGCCGGCGGCCCGCAGGGCGGCCGCGTTGCGCTGCGAGTTCTCGGCGATGTTGCCCAGCCGGTCCTGGAGCCCGGTGCCGATCATGATGCCGCCGGCCACCCCCCTCATGCGGTCGACCTGCTCCTGGGTGGCGGCCGGCCCGCCGGCACTCCAGGCGGCGTGGTAGCCGAACAGATCGGTGTGGTCGTACATGATGGTGTACGCCCGACTGCCACCGGCGGAGAAGCCGCCGAACGCGCGGTCCTGCGGGCGGGTGGAGACGTGGTAGTTCCGCTCGACGAACGGGAAGATGTTGTTCCGCAGTTCGTTGACGTAGCCCTCGTTGCCACCGGGGAGACCGTTGAAGTCGGTGGACACGATCACCATCGGCTCCACGGCACGGTCTGAGATCGCGTTCTCCAGGATGAGGTGGGCCACGCCCTGCATCGTCCAGGCCGTCGAGTGGTCACCACTGCCGTGACTCAGGTAGAGGGTCGGGTACGGCGTGGCCCGCTCCGGGTCGTAGCCGTGCGGCAGGTAGACGACGATGTCGTGCACCCCCGGCGGGTTGGTCGACAGCGGCGAGACGTACCGCCGGGACTCCAACCGGCCCATCCGGGCGACCGGCGCCTGGTACCTGGTGTCGTACGTCGGGAACTTCCTGCTGGTCGGGACGTAGATCGTGCTGCGTACCGCGCCGGGCGCTCCCGGGTACTGCGGCTGGATCTGCCACGGGTTCGCGGGGTCGTCGTGCAGGGCGCAGCCGGCGGCGAGCTCGTTGGCGCAGTCATGGGTGAACGCGTAGCGGAAGGTGCCAGCGGGCAGCGGCGTGGTGAACGTCCACACCCCGTCGGGACCCTTCCGCATGGCCTGGATGTGCCAGGGGGTGGCCGCGACGTCGCCGGGCTGCCACTCGGCGGGTGGCCGGGCGTCGCCGCAGTCCTGGCACGTGATGTTCTCCGGTCGGGAGTAGAACCAGTCGCCGTAGATGTGGACCTGCTGGACGTCCTCGGGCGCCCGGTACCTGAAGGTGACCGCATACCCGGTGGGCGGCTTGTCGGTGCGGGCGACCGTCGGGCCCAGGGGGGCGGGCGGAGCTGCCGACGCCGCGGGGGCGGCGACCGTTGCGGCGCCGACGGTGACGGCGGCGAGCAGCGAGAGCATCAGCCGACGCCTCGGCGCCGGAATCAGGGGACGGGGAATTGCAACGGGCATGTTCCTGCTCCCTCTTCGGCGTGTGCCGGACCAAACAGAATCGACAATCGCGGGTCATGCCATCCCTGATTCCAACCTCCCGTCGACTCGCCGGGGAATGGCGGTGTATCCGTCTCGCAGTTCCTCGGGAAGGATCCAGTCCGGGGCGTCCTGCCATGCCAGCGGGCGAAGGAACCGCCGGATCGACGTGGCGCCCACCGAGGTGTGCACGGCGTTTGTCGACGGCCAGGGCCCGCCGTGGTGCTGGGCCCACGACACGCGGACACCGGTGGGGTAGCCGTCGAAGACGATGCGACCCGCGCGGGCCGCGAGCACGTCCACCAGCCGGCGTACGACATCGGAGTCGTCCTCCGGCCCGCGGTGCACGGACCCGGTCAGCGACGATGGGACGGTCGCCAGGACGGCGTCGAGTTCGGCGACGTCGCGATACCGGACCACGACCATGAGCGGACCGAAGCACTCGTCGGCGATCTCGGCGGTCAGGCCGGGCAGACCGACCTCCAGCAGCGTCGGCGCGACGCTGAACCCCGCACCGGGGTCGACCTGGGGCCGCGCCGAGACACGAGCGCCGGCCTGCTCGAACGCCGTGGCCCCGCTCTCGTACGCGTCCCGGATCCGCTCGTTGAGCAGGACCGTGCCGCCCGACGAGCCCACCCTCTCCCGCAGCGTCTCGACCAGGCGGTCACCGCCCGGGTCTGACGGGACGAACGCCAGGCCGGGCTTGGTGCACAGCTGACCGCCGGACGCCGTGAAGGAGGCGAACAGCCCTTCGGCGACCTTCTCTCCCCGGTCGGCGGCCGCGCCGGGCAGGACGACGATCGGGTTCACGCTGCTCAGTTCGGCGTACAGGGGAATGGGATCGGGCCGTTCGTCGATGGCAGCCTGGATGGCGCGGGCCGCGCCGACGGAGCCCGTCAGGGCGGCCGCGCGAATCGTGGGGTGGCGTACCAGCGAGCGGCCGGCCTGCTCCCCGTACACGATGGCGATCACACCCTCGGGCCCACCCACGTCGCGGATGGCCGACCCGATCGCGTCGGCGGAGGCGTGCGAGGTGAGCGGATGGGACGGGTGGGCCTTCAGGACCGCGGGACAACCCGCGGCGAGCGCGGCGGCGGTGTCGCCCCCGGCTACCGAGAACGCGAACGGGAAGTTGCTGGCTCCGAAGACGGCGACCGGCCCGAGGGGTACGAGCATCCGCCGCAGGTCCGGGCCGCGCCCGAGCGGTGTGTCGGCGGCGTGGTCGATGGCCGCCTCGACGTACCCTCCGTCGCGCAGCACCTCGCCGAACATCCGGAACTGGAGCGCCGCCCGCGTGAGCTCCTGGTCGAGTCGCGCGTGGCCCAGTCCGGTCTCCGCCTCGGCGGCCGCGACCAGGTCCACGCGACGGGACTCCAGCGACGCGGCGATCGCGTCCAGCATCTCCGCTCTACCGACCCTTCCCAGGCCGGACAGCCACTGCGCGGCCTCGGACGCCCGGGCGGCGGTCACCTCCAGCCCAGACTCGTCGGTCTCGGTGAGATCCGTCGCGCGACGTCGACCGTCGCGCGGATCAACCGTGCTGACCACGTTCACAGCAGTCCTCTCCTTCCCAGATTGCCCATCAGATCGCGGACGCCGAACTGCCAGGGCTCGCACTCCTCCGCGTGCCGCACCCGGTTGGCCAGGGTGCCGAGCGCCGGGCAGGCGATCCGTACCACGTCGTCGACCTTGTGGGTGAAGCCCTCACCGGGACGATCCCGGTCCTGGATGGGCGCGAACATGGTGCCGAGCATCAGGACGGCGCCATCGGGATAGTGGTGGTGCGGGCCGATCAGCTGCCGCACCAGCGCCTCCGGGTCGCGCGACATCCGCGTCATCTCCGAGACCGCCTCCAGGTGGAAGCCGTCCACACCGCGGATCGTCAGACCCACCTCCAGCTCGCGGACCCGCTCCAGGCCGAACCGCTCGTCGAACAGCCGGATCAGGGGACCGAGGGCGCACGAGGCGTTGTTGTCCTTCGCCAGGGGAAGCAGGAGCGCCGAGCGGCCCTCGACGTCGCGCAGGTTCACGTCGTTGCCGAGGGTGGCGCCGATGATCCGACCGCTGGACTGGACGACGAGCGCGACCTCGGGTTCCGGATTGTTCCAGGTCGACGCGGCGAGCACGCCGACCGGAACGGCGGTGCCGACGGCGGAGAGGATCTGACCCTTCGTGAAGATCTCCGCGTCCGGGCCGATCCCCACCTCCAGGTACTGACTCCACATGCCCTCGGCGACCAGCAGCTCCTTGAGCCGCTGCGCCTGCGCCGAGCCCGGAGTCAGACTGTGCAGATCGACGCCGATGTCGGCGAGCATCCGACGACGGAGGTCCGCCGCGAGCGCCAGGTCCCCCCGTGCCCGTTCCTCGATGACGCGTTCGATCATCGAGACGGGAAAGGTCACGCCGGCGGCCTTGAGCGCCTGGAGGTCGACCGGCGCGAGCAGCCAGGGCCGGGTGCGGTCACGGGTCGCGGCACCGGTGTTGGCCAGGATCTCCCCGAAGCCGGCCACCAGCGGCCCGTCGAGCGCGGCCACCGTCGCGGCGGGATCGGGCAGCTCGCAGATGTCCCGGATGGTCGGGAACCGGTGACTGATGTCGAGGACCTCACCGCCTCGGACGGTCACGGGTGAGGGGCCGTCCACGGACGGGTCCCAGATCCGGCCGATGAGGACGCTGTGGTCGACGTCGTCGGGCAGCGCCTCGGCGGCGGTCCCGAACCAGTCCGCGTCGGCGGCCCTCCCTCGGGGCCCTGGCACCGTCATGAGCCGCTCCCCAGGTTGAAGAAGGACCGCTCGTCCCGGGGACGAATGTCGTAGACGGCGTCGCGGAACATCCGCATCGGATGCGGTGTGAACGGGTGCTGCTCGATCGCGGCGAGATCCACCTCGATGCCCAGCCCGACCCCGGTCGGGATGAGCACGTCGCCGTCGTCGGTGAGAACCAGCCGCTCGTTGGTGATCTCGGGGCGCCAGGGCACGTCCGTCGCCATGATCTCCAGGTAGCGAAAGTTGGGTAGCGTCGCCCCGAGCTGAAGTGTCGCGGCCGTGCTGAGCGGACCGCTCGGGTTGTGCGGCGCGAATCCCACATAGCTTGTCGCGGCGAGCGTCGAGATGAAGGCCAGCTCGGCGATCCCGCCGGCGTGCGTCACGTCGGGCTGGACGAAGTCGACCGCCTGACGGGCCAGCGCCGGCGCGAATCCCTGCCGGCCGTACCATCGCTCCCCCGCCGCGATGGGCACGGGCGACGCGCGGCGGACGTCGACCAGCGCGTCCAGGTTGTCCGGCGGGCACGGCTCCTCGAACCACACCGGGTCGAACTGGGCGATCTCCGTCGCGACCTTGATCGCGTGGCGGACGTCGAAGCGACCGTGCCCCTCGACAAACAGCTCGACGTCGCGGCCCACCGCACCACGAACGGCGTCGATCTGGGCGAGCACCCGGTCCAACTGCCCGGTGCTGATGGTCAGGTCGTAGTTCTCGAACGGGTCCCACTGAGGCCGCGGAAGCCGGACTCCACCGTCTTCCGCGCGGCGGCCGCGTAGTCCTCCGGCGTGACGGCTCCGGAGAACCAGCCGTTCGCGTACGCGCGCACCCGATCCCGGGTCGCACCGCCGAGGAGGCGCGAGACCGGAACGCCGAGGTCGCGAGCCGAGATGTCCCACAGGGCCATCTCCAGCGCGCTCAGCGCGGTCATGATGACCGGCCCGCCTCGCCAGTACCAGTCCCGCGCGAGTTCGTAGAGGATCTTCGAGATGCGGGTCGGGTCCAAACCCACGACCGCCTCGGCGACCTCGGCGATCGCGCCCTGGACGGCCCGTTCCTTGCCTTCCAGGGTGGCCTCACCGAGCCCGACGATCCCCTCGTCGGTGTGAACGCGCACGATGACGAGGTTCGTGCGGTAGAAGTCGACGACCAGCGTGTCGACGGAGACGATCTTCATGTTTCGGCTCAACCCTTCACCGCGCCGGCGGTCATGCCGGACACCACGTACTTCTGCGCCAACAGGTAGAAGGCGACGGCGGGCAGCGTGAACAGGAAGGCGACGGCCATCACCGTCTGGATCGGTGTGCCCAGTTCGCCGATGAAGTTCGCGATGCCGACGGAGGCCGGCTGCAACTCGGGATCGAAGATGAACGTCACCGCGAACACGTACTCGTTCCAGGCGTGGAAGAAGGCGATGACCGCGGTCGCCGCGATCGACGGGGCGATCAGCGGCACGTTGATGCGGGTCAGGACGGTGAAGGGCCGGCCGCCGTCAGCACGCGCCGCCTCCTCCAACTCCTTCGGGATGCCGTCGATCGCGCCCTTGAGGATCAGCGCGACGATCGGCAGGACGAAGGCGGAGTTCACCAGGACGAGGCCGGTCAGCGAGTCGAGCAGGTCGAACCGGCGGAAGAGCGCGAACAGCGGTACGACCATGAGCGCCTCGGGGAGCATCTGCGTGAACAGCAGCACGACGGTCAGCACGGCCTTGCCTCGGAACGAGAACCGGGACAACGCGTAACCGAGCGGGATACCCAGGCCGACGGACAGGACCATCGTGCCCACGGCGATCAGCAGGCTGTTCAGCAGCCACCCGGCTGCCTTGCCCTCGGCCAACGCGTCGACGAACACCCCGAAGCGGCCGACGTCCGGCGTGAGCCGGGGCTGCTCGGCGAACAGGTCGCCGTTGCTCGACAGCGCGGTGACGAGCATCCAGTACAGCGGAAACACCGCGACGCCCAGCACAACGAGCACGGCGACGATCCGCGCGGTGAGACCGAACCGGAAGCGCCTCATCGGACCTCCTCCTTCTCCACGGCACGGGCGACCAGTCGGCTGCCGGCGATGATGATGAGCGAGATGACGACGCCGACCATCCCGATGGCCGCCGCCGATCCGAGTTCCTTCGAGTCGAAGGCCTGCGAGTAGAGGGCGGTGACGAGCGTCTCGGTGGCGCCGACGGGTCCGCCCTTGGTCATCAGCCAGATGAGCTCGAACCGCCGCAGCGACCAGATCGTCATCAGCAGGGCCAGCAGTCCGACGGTCGGCTTGATGACCTGCCAGGTGACGGCGCGGAAGGTGGCCCATCGTCCCGCGCCGTCCACGGTCGCGGCCTCGTTGAGGTCCTGCGGAACGGACTGCAGTGCGGAGAGCAGCACCACGGAGGTGAAGGGGAACAGTTGCCAGATGGTCGTCGCGAGCACCGCCGGAAGCGCGTAGCGGGGACTGTCCAGGATCGCGCCACCCGGGACGCCGAGTCCCACCGCGTCGAGAAGCCGGTTCACGATCCCGTACTGCGCGTTGAGCATCCAGGTGGCGATGAGCGCGACCGCGATGCCGGGCGCGGCCCAGGGGACGGTCACCAGCGCCCGTGCCACGCCGCGGCCCCGGAAACCCTTGTTGAGCAGGAGCGCGACGACGAGTCCGGCACCGACCGCGCCGACGACACAGGCGAGCACGTAGACGAGCGTGATCAGCAGAGTGCGGTGGAAGTCGGGGTCGCCGAAGATCCGGTTGAAGTTCTCAAGCCCGACCCACTCGCTGCGGGTGGGGTTGAGCAGCCTCGTCCGGGTGAAGCTGAGGTACACCTCCTGAACGAGGGGCACCGCCTGGAAGACGAGGATGAACAGTGCGGCGGGGGCTAGGAACAGGTACGGCGTCCACCTGCTGCCGAGTGGACTGGGTCGACGCCGTGTCCCGGATCGGGGGGTTGTCTTCGGTGCTCCGGTCTGTTCGAGCACAGTCATCGGGTTGGTCCTTCTCAGGATGGACGCTGCCGGCGCACGGACATCGGCGCCGGCAGCGTCGCCGTGTCGACCGTCAGCGGACCATTTCGGTCGCCTGCTGCTGAGCACGATCCAGCGCGGACTTGAGGTCGGCCTTGCCCTGCAGCGCCGCGACGACGTTCTGCACGACCACCTTGCGGATGTCCGGCGTCTTGGCTTCGAACCCCAGCACGATCTGCGGGAGACTGGTCTCGGTGAGCCCGTCGAAGACGGTGAGGAACGGGGTCGCCTTCAGCGATTCGGCGCTGCGCTGCGTGGTGGTGGCGACGCTGCTCGCGCCGAGGATCTCCTGCAGCTTGGCCTGGTTCTGTGGCTCCAGCGCCCAGCGGATGAAGGTGGCGGCCTCTTCCTTGCCCTCGCTCGCCTCGTTGATCACGATCGGTGCGAGGATCGCGCCCTGCTTCCGTACCGGGAACGGGATGGGCGCGACGCTGAAGTTCAGCTGCGCGTTCTGGCCGCGCGTCGCCGTCACGTACCCCCCGTTGTTGAGCTCCATCCCGACCTTGCCCTCGGCGAACATCCGCCGGAACGTCGCCGCGTCCGCTCCGCGTGGGATCACGTTCGCGTCGTACAGGTCCTTGTACGCCTGTAGGCCCTTGAGGTTCTCGGGCGAGTTGATCGTCAGGTTCTTGCCGTCGGACCAGGCCCCGCCGAAGCCGTAGACATAGTTGAAGATGTCCTGCCAGACGCCGGCCTCCTCGGCCTCGGTCTGCCGGAACGCCAGGCCGTAGACGTCGCCCTTGGTCAGCGCCTTCGCGGTGGAGCTGAACTGCTCGTAGGTGGACGGCGGCGTCGGGATCAGGTCGGCGTTGTAGAACATCGCGTAGTTCGACGCCTCGAAGATGATGCCGTGCCGGACGCCATCGTGGACCATGAACTGATCCGGCTGCTTGAGCAGGTCGTACCTGCCGACATCGATCATCTTGTCCAGAGGCGCGATCAGACCGGCGTCCGCGGCGGCCTCGAACTCGGGCATGTCGAAGCGGACCAGGTCGGGCCCCTTGCCGCTGCCCATCTGAGTGAGCACCGTCTGGCCGAAGGTCGGGTACGGCACTGCGGCGGCGGAGACCTGGACCTTGTCCTGGCTCTGATTGAACTCGTCGAGCCACTTGGTGAGCAGAGGCCCGCGGCCCGGGTCGCCGAAGGTCGAGGCGGCGAAGCTCAGTTTGGTGACGTCGTCGCCGGAGTCGCCGTCAGAGCCGCAACCGGTCAAGAGAGTGGCGACCAGGCCGAGGGCACATGTCGCCCTGGCGATGCCGAGGTGAGCGCGCTGGTTACCCATCGATTCTCCACAGTTACAGAACAGAGTCAGGGGGATTAATTGCAACGATCGTAGCGCCATGTGCAACGGAGTCAAGTAGCGATTGCGTATCACGTCAACTACATTGCACATGACGCAACGACAGCGGCGGCAGGAGCGCCGTCGCCCGAAAGGGAGACCTGGCCTGTGGCCCAATCGATTCGTCGCGCGATCGACCTCATCCGTCGATCCGCGGAACGCCCACTGTCCCTCACGGAGGCGGCGGACGTGCTCGGCGTCCACAAGTCCACGGCCCTGCGGATCCTGCAGACGCTGGAGGCCGAGCGCTTCGTACGCCGCACCGGCGCGGGCACCTACGTGCTGGGCAGCGGGCTCATCGAACTGTCCGAGCTCGCGCTCGGCTCGATGGACCTACGCCAGTTCGCCGCCGCGCCCCTGCGGGCGCTGCAACGCGAGACCAGCCACACCGTGCACCTGGCCCAACTCACCGGCGACGAGATCATCTATATCGACAAGGTCGACAGTCCCGCGTTCGACGCGGTGAAGCTGCCGTCCCGGGTGGGGCGCGCGGTGTCGATCTACGCGAGCGCCGTCGGCAAGACGATCCTCGCCTACCTACCCCCCGAGGAACGCGACCGCCTTCTCTCGCACGTCGTCTTCGAGAGGTTCACCGACACCACCCTCGCCGACCACGACTCCCTCGAAGCCGAACTCGCCCGCATCCGCGAGCGCGGCTGGGCCGCCGACAACGGCGAGCACGACGCCTACGTGATGTGCGTCGCCGCGCCGATCCGGGATTCGCGCGGGCTGGTCATCGCCGCCGCCTCGCTCACGGCCATCGAGGTCATCGCCAACCTCGACCAGTTGAAGAGCAGCCTTCCGCTTCTTCTGAAGACCGCGAACCAGATCTCGTCCGAACTCGGCTACACGCCGCCGTCCGCCGAAGGCCCGGACGGCTCGTAGCGAAGGTGTCCGTGTTCGCGTCGAGCAGGTCGCCGATGCTCAGGACTATCCGGCCCCGACGCCCCGCGCCGCCTCGATGACAGACTCGGCGACCTCGCCGGGCCGGGACACCGTCATCGCGTGGGAGGCGCCGGCCACCTCCCGGATCCCACGGGCGCCGGCCCGTTCGGCCATGAAGCGGTGCACCGCGACCGGGATGTTGTTGTCCGAGTCACCGAACACGAACCACGTGGGCAACGACTGCCACGGGGGCGTCGCCGTCGCCAGGCCCTCGCCGAGCGCCTGCTCGGTCACCGGTCGCTGCGTCCGGGCCATCAGGGCCGCCTGATCGTCGGACACGTCCGCGGCGAACTGCGCGTGGTAGGCGTCCTGGCCGATCGCCACCTCGTTGCCGCCGCTGGACACCGGGTACGAGACGAGGGTGTCGCCGAGCGTGCTGCCGGGGAACTTGCCGGACAGCGCCAGCGCCGACTCGCCCGTGTCCGGACAGAACCCGTTGACGTAGACCAGGCCACGCACCGTCGGTTCGTCCGCCGCCGCCTCCGTGATGACCATGCCGCCGTACGAGTGGGCGACGAGCAGGACGGGACCGCCGATTCCCCGGACCACGTCGCGCACGTACGCGGCATCTGTCGTGACACCGCGCAGGGGGTTGGCGACGGCCACCACGGAGTAGGCGGGACCGAGCCGCTCGATCACACCGTTCCAGCTCGCCGACTCGGCGAACGCGCCGTGCACGAGGACGACGGTGAGTTCCTGATCTGCCACGGCCGAGGGCTCCTTTGCTCCAGGACGGGGTGCTGGGCGTCCCGCCCGAGTACGTGGGCGGGGCTGATTACCCACCGTGAGCCGGGGAAACGTCGGATCGTCCTCGAAGCGAACCGTCCCGGAGCTGCCGGTGACTATCCGCTCCGCGCCGGCTCAGGCTCGCCGCGCCGGCTTCGATCATGACGAGTTCGGATGGCCCGACGCAGGCCCTCAGGACGCTTCGCGGACGCGCAGATCGGCCAGCCACACCTCGGCCAGGTCGCTGAGCGCGACACCGAGGACCTCGCTGAGGCAGACCACGGTGCCGAACGCCGGCGCCGGGAGCCGGCCCACCTCGATCTTGCGGAGCGTCTCCGGCGAGATGCCGGCCGCCATGGCCACCTCGACCGGGCTGCGGCTGCCTCGCGCGACCCGGAGCGCCGCACCGAGACGTTGCCCCGCTGCGATCTGTTCAGGTGTGAGCGGTGGGCGAACCATGTCAGCAGGATAGATCCGCCTTCTCGGACCGGCAACGCCGACGCGCGGGACCCCCCGATCAGCGTGGTATAAATATACCGCCACGGAGAGGGAGGGTTGATCATGATCGAGCTCAAATCCGCCGAGGAGATCGGTCGGATGGCCGTGACCGGCCAGTTCGTCGGCGAACTGCTGGCGGAGCTGCGTGAGGTCGCCGCCGTCGGGGTCAACCTGATGGACCTCGAACACCACGCCCGCCGCCGGATCAAGGAGCGCGGCGCCGAATCCTGCTACTGGGACTACACGCCGTCGTTCGGCCGCGGCCCGTTCCGCAACGTCCTGTGCCTCTCGGTCAACGACGCCGTGCTGCACGGCCTGCCGCACAGGTACGCCCTGCGCGACGGCGACCTCCTGAGCATCGACATGGCGGTCGGGATCGACGGCTGGGCCGCCGACTCCGCACTCTCCGTCATCGTCGGCAACCCCACGCCGGACGACCTGAAGCTGATCGAGGCCACCGAGGTCGCACTGGAGGCCGGGATCGCCGCCGCCCGACCGGGCAACCAACTCGGCGACATCTCCGCCGCCATCGGCGAGGTCGCCCGCCGCTACGGCTACCAGGTCAATGACGAGTTCGGCGGGCACGGCATCGGCCGAACCATGCACGAGGCCCCACACGTGCCCAACAACGGCCGCCCCGGCCGGGGCATGAAGCTCAAGCCCGGCCTGACGCTCGCGATCGAGCCGTGGTTCTGCCGCAGTACCAATAAGATCAAATTCGATGAGGACGGGTGGACGATCCGGTCCGCGGACGGCTCGCGGACGGCCCACTCCGAGCACACCGTCGCGGTCACCACCGACGGCCCGCAGGTGCTGACCCGCCGTCCCGGGCACGACACACGGCCGGGCAACCGCAGCGGGCAGCCGGCCGCGACGTCCTGACGAGCGCCCCTGGGACCGAGGAACACGTATACATTGGATCGGCTCGGTGAGCTGACCTTTGAGTAAGCGGCGACAGCCGTTTCCTACTATTTCCGTTCAAATCGGAAACCTCCGCGCAAGCGGAGGAAAGGGTATTTCGGCGCCTGCGCTCTCCTCGACCCTCGTCCACGAGCCGTAGGCGGCCGCCGGCATCGCCTGGTCGCCCGATCGGCGGCAGGTCACCGATCCGCGCGGGCACAGCCGCCGGGCCACGGTGATCTCGTCGTCGCCGCCGCGGGTCAGGTACCTGTCGGCCGGGTCGGCGCCTGCTGGCGGTGGGCCGGGCTGATCGATCCCTCCAGCGTGCTCCTCGCCGTGGGTGCGGGCAGTACCAGGCCCGCAGCCGTCTGCTCCAGTTGAGCAAGGAGGTCATCGGCCCACATCGACGTCTCCTGGACCACCGCGCGCGCCGTCGCCGCGACGAGTGCTTCGACGAGGTGAAAAAACTCCTCCACCTGGTCGGGCGGAGGCGTGTCATGGCCGGCGTTGCGGCTCAACCAGGCCAGGTAGCTGACCCTTATCTCGTTGAGTTCCGACTGCAACACCGCCTGGGTGTGCATGAAGCGCATCCAGGACGAACTGAATCCGAAGAGTCGATCCGCGAGCAGGAATCCCCCGGCTGAAGCGAGGAGCACAAACCCCCACTCGGGCGCGGGCATGCCGGCGTTCGCGGCGTGCAGCAGGGGCACCAGTCCGCCGCCCACGCCGAACAGGATGGCCAACCCGCGGCAGGCCTTCGACCACCTTGAGCGACTGGTCTTGCGCCACAGGTACCAGCGAATGGCCGCTTCCGCTGACGCCTCAGCCCAGCTGAAGACCGCGGCCAGTCCCTGATAGGTGGCAGCATCCTCCCTGATCCGGGGCAGCGGCGGACCGGTGAAGTTACGCGGGGAGTCTGGGGCCGGCTGCCGGAACCCACCGGCAGCCCCGTTGGCAGTGCTCATGCTCGCCGCACCTATCCCTTCATCACCCACCGGCCGCCCGACACCCACTCGGCCCCGAGCTGGACGGCCATCTCCCGCCACTCGACCCGGAGGAAGTCGGCGCCTCGCTCACGCCGGTCGCGCAGCAACTTGATGATCGCGAAGTGGTTCGACTGGTTGTGTTCGAGCTCCTGTTCCGCCACGCCGGTGCTGCCGCAACCGGAGACGATCAATGAGCGGCCGGCGAAGGCCGAGCCCTCGGGCCGTTGCCGGACGGAGGTTTCCCGCAGCTGAGGCTTGTGCTTGTGGCCGTGCAGGACCAGAGAGAACCCGAGCCGGGACAGGCGTTGCTCGACGATGCCCGCATCTCGCACCGTGGACATGTCCAGCAGCACCTCCTCAGCCCGGCGCGTTGGTTTCAGAGCCTCCGGGTACGGAAGCAGGTGGTGGTGCATGACGGCGGCCCTGACCGAGTCACCGGCGACATCGTCGAGGAGCTTGGCGACACGGCCTAGTTGTTTGAGGCCGATGAACCCGTAGTGGTGCTGGTGGTCCTCGAAGACGCACGAGTTCAGCCCCACGAAGGTGATCGGTCCCCGCTGCTGCACGGAGACGACCTCACTCGGCTCCGGGCGGTCGTGGCCGACGTGGAAGTCCCACGTCACGAGCGGAAAAATCTTGTAGAACAGCTTCTCCCCGTAGAAGTCGTGGACGAATGTCAGGTAGTTGTCGAAGCGCTTCTGCGGGCTCGCGCGGGCGACATCCCAGTCGATGTCGTGGTTGCCGGGGACGATGACCACCTGGTCGTGGGACATGCCCAACCCGCCGCACAGCTCCTCGAGGAAGGTGCGAACCAGCGCGAACTCCTCGGCCTTGCCCGTGTAGACCAGGTCGCCGGACAGGACGATCGTGGCGTTCGCCGGATCGCACCCTTCGTGGGTCAATGCCCGCATGAACTCGTCGCGGAGCTCAAGGCTCAGGCGGCGGCAGTTCTCGTCATCGCGGTACCGGTGCATCTCCCGGCCGCCGGGCCCGCTCGTGCCGAAGTGGACGTCGGAGATGTGGAAGATCAGGTGCTGTTGCTGCTCGGTTCGCCGGTCGGTCGGAGCGCCACCGCGGCCCTCGTTCCGGGAGGCGCGCACGAGCCAGTCGGAGAGCGCCTCCGCTTCCTCCGGGTAGATCCCGGCCTGGCCCAGCATGCGGATCTGCTCGGCGGCGGACTGGGCGTCAGCGGGACGGGCGCCGTTCTTCACCGCGTCCTCCGCCCGAGACCGCGCCCGCTCGAAGTCACCCAGCACCAGGTTCGCCTCCGCCGCCACCAGGTCGGCCCAGTAGTCGCCGACCAGGTACTCCGTCTCCTCGATATCGGAGCGAAGGCCCTGATACAGCTCCCGCCCCCGCTCGGGGTGGTCCGGGTCGGCCAGGATGACCATGCCGGCGTGCGCGACTCGCAGATACAAACTCTTGGGCGCCAGGCGCATGGCCTGCTCGTAGTACTCGAGGGCCTCGGCGTAGCGCTGGAGGCGCTTGACCGTGCCGCCGAGCATGCCGAGTGTCTGCGGATCGTGGGGGTTGAGCTCCAAGGCCCGGTTCAGCTCCCGCAGCCCGCCTTCGAAGTCCTGGAACTTCCTCAGGTAGAACCCTCGCTGGCGATGGACTTCGTAGTCCCCGTCGGCGGCGGGGTACGCCGCCTCGAGCACCGTCGCGGCGGTCCCGTAGTCCTCCACCCGCGCCAGCTCGTTGGACAGGGCGAGCAGCCCGGAAACCGGCAGGTTGCGGAACTGCTTGGCCCAGTGCCAGACGGCGACCAACTGTTCGTCGCGCTTGGCGCGAGCGATCTTGGCTGCGAACTCGCGCTCGAACGCCGCTTGGTCATGCTGGGGGTCGGGGGCGACGCCCAGTTCCTGGAGGGCGTCCTGGACCGGGTTACGCACGGGCCCGTTCGTGACCGTCAACGCGGACCTGAACCGACGTTCGAACGTCTTGTCGTTGCCGAAATCCCGGTCGTAGAGCAGGATGCGCTGGCTGGCGATGTCGAACGGAAGCGGCGTCTGCTTCTCCGCGACCAGAATCGTCGCTCCCGGCGAGATCGCCTGCCGAACCCCGAGCTCGTAGTAGACATTGCTGTTGGGCGCGCTGACGTCCGCGAGCACGATGTCCGCCGCGTAGATCTGCTTGATCGCCTGGTTGGTGATGGTGCCGGCTTCGACGATCTCGTCGATCCGCAGGACCCGGAAGCCCTCTGCCTCGGCTGTCGGCCGCAGCACTTGGGTATAGAAGGCGTCGAAGTCATGTTCCGTACCATCGGTCAGGGACCGCACGCCAAACGGCATGATCACAAAAAGTAGGGGACGCTTCACCCATTGCAGACTAGTAGGTGGAGTCCCACGGACGGGAGCGGGACTCCCGCTGTGCAGCGGAGAGCATGAGAGGCCGGTGCACGTGCGAGCCCGTTCGCCGCCGTCGAACACTTCGCGACGCGTGAGTGACCCTGATTCTTAACTCCGATGTCACCGCCCGATTCCACAGGTGACGTGTCGGTGTCCGCCCGCGGGGGTTGGCTGTCAGTCGTCGCACTTGCCTTGACCAGGAGCTGATCCACGTGCCTTCCTCTCGCCGTACCTTCCTCGCTGGCGGCGCCGCCGCCGGCGTAGGCCTTGCCGTCGCGGGCGGCCTGCCGTCCCTGGCTCAGGCCAGCCCGGGCCGGCCCCAGCCGCCGGTCAAGGGCGGACACCCGCCCTTCCCGCCGCTCGTGGACGATCCCGATGGCATCCTGGCCCTGCCCGAGGGCTTCAGCTACACCGTGGTCACCCGCACCGGCATCACCCGCCTCGACCGCGGCCAGGGCACAACCCCGTCGGACCACGACGGCATGGCCGTCTACGACGCCGGCCACGGCCGTTACACGCTGATTCAGAACCACGAGATCGACCCGGGCGCCGAGTTCGGCGTACCGCACGTCAAGGGAACGGTCTACGACGCGGGCGCCGTCGACGCCGGTGGTTGCACCGTGATCAAGACCGACCGCGCGGGCCGGAACCTGGGTGAGTTCGTCGCTCTCTCCGGCACGATCTCCAACTGCGCCGGCGGGCCAACCCCCTGGGGGACCTGGCTCACCTGCGAGGAAACCGAGGACCGGGCCGGCGACGAGTGGGAAGAGGACGGCCGGTCCGGTGTCTTCCAGAAGGACCACGGCTACGTCTTTGAGGTTTGGGCCGACGGCAGCGCGGACCCGAGGCCGATCAAGTGCCTGGGCCGCTACTCCCACGAGGCCCTGGCGGTCGACAAGGACCGCACCAGGATCTACCTCTCCGAGGACGCCGACGGACCCAACGGCCTCTTCTACCGCTGGACGGCGCCGGGTGGCGTCAAGCTGGGTCCCGGCGTGCTCACCCACCTCGCACCGAACGCCGGTGTCCTCGCCGCGATGCAGATCATCATGGACGACGGATCGGTGCTGCCGGACGTCGCCTACCTGACCTCCGCCCAGCTGAACCGCCCCTTCCCCGTACGGTGGATCGAGGTTCCGGACCGCGACGCGCGGACCACGTCCGTCCGCGAGCAGTTCGCCGACGGCCAGGTCACCCGCGGCCGCAAGTTCGAGGGCGTGTGGGGCACCGACGAGGGCGTGTACGTGGTCAACTCGTACGCCTGGGACGACGGTGACCTGCCGGCGGACGCCGCGCCGCACGACGGCATGGTCTGGTTCTACAACTACAAGGCCCAGACCATCCAGCTGGTGACGTACTTCCCGCACCAGACGGCCTCCGAGGAGGGGGCGCCGGTCAAGTACACCGACCTCACCTTCGACGGCCCGGACAACGTGACCGTCACCCCGTGGGGAAGCCTCGTGCTCGCCGAGGACGGCACGGGCGCCTCGCACGTGCTCAGCACGGTCCCCGGTGGCCCGACGTACGCGATCGCCCGCAACCAGCTCAACGACTCGGAGTTCTGCGGACCGACCTTCACGGCCGACGGCAGGGTGCTCTTCGTCAACATGCAGGACCCCGGCCTCACCCTGGCCATCACCGGCCCGTGGGAGAAGTACCTGGGCTGACCAAGCCGGACCGACCGGGTGGGGGCCAGGCGATCCGCCTGCCCCCACCGTGTCCCCGGCCTGACTCGTCGGGCCGCGGCCGTGTGTCCGATGGTGTGCACATCCCTGTCACTACGACGTGTCCATGGCACCCTCGACAGCGTGCTGCCGGAATTCTCCGATTCCCCTAAACATCCGTGGGCCGAGTACATCGCGACATTCTCGGAGAGCGAGGTGGAGGAGATTGGGGACGCCGACCTGCCTGATTTATCCGCCATCCCGTGCGATTTCGACGAATCCGGGACCAGCTCGACGACAGATCTCGAGCTCATGGAGCTTTCCGAGATCCCCGGGCAGGAGCCGGACATCGCCGATCCGCTCGTCGAGACAACAGCTATGACTGCGGCAGAGGCAACGGACACTCCCGAGCGCACAGACCTTCCCGAGGTCCCAGAGCGGACCCGGGACCTTCCCGATCAGCTCGTCGAGACAGCAGCTACGACTGCCGCGAAGGCAGTGCTGTGGAAGGCCATGGAGGTCACGGCCGACGCTCTCGCCCCCGGCAGTGGGCTCGTCGTTCGGGTCACGAAGATCATTATTGATTGTCGCGGGGCTGTGAAGAGCTACGAACAGGGCGATGGCATCCTCCTCAACGTTCCGCTCCTCGATCTCCCCGGCCGGGACTTCTCCGCGAGTCTGCGGCTCCGGATCTTCGCCGATAACCCGTCTCCCGGCCTGCCCGCGGACCTCGCGATCGACTATGTCTCCGCGGACGGCCGGTTGGACAGGCTCAACCTCGTCGAGAGCGCCGACGCCTCGCCGATCCACGGGACCGACCTGCAGGGCCACAACCTTGATCTCCTGTTCCGCCACCCGCAGCGCCTCGTCCCAGCGGACACCGTCACCTATCTGCACCAACCGACCCGGACCGGGTGGATCGTGGTGCAACCGCTCGGAGCGCCGCCACGCTGCGAGGCATGGTTCACGTACAAGCTCAGCCTCACTCTCAACAGGCCGACCGAAACGGAGGCCAGGTGCACACGGTGTGGGCGGGTCGCGCCCGCCGAGCACGTATGCCTGAACTGACCCGCATCGGGCGCCTGGGCCCGCGTTCACGGGCGTGACGGGCCGCCCGACGAGCCGAGGTCAGGCCGCCGTCAGGTTGTATTCGCGCTCGGTGAACAGGTCCACATCACGGGGTCCCAGCTTGGCTATCCGGCGGGCGTGCAGTGCGAGCTGCCCGCGTGCTTCGCCGAGGCGGCGGGTGGCGACCACCATGTCATCGCTCACCTCGAACGATTCCTTGCCGCTGGACTTCATGGCCGCGTCCATCACTCCGTTGAACGCGGTCATGAGCCCGTTGGCCAGGGCGATGCCGTCCTGGTCGCCGCTGGTCCAGATCTGCGACCAGGCGGCCTCCACGGTGGCCATGTCCCGGGCCAGCCAGTCGTGCAGCACCATCGGATCCAGCGGCTTCTGCCCACCGAAAAGCTGGTCGCCCACCTCCCGCAGACCCGAGCGCCAGTATCTGGTCTGCCGCAGCGCCTCGGCCTTGTGCGACAGGCGCAGGGCGCCGGACAGCATGAGGATGTACGCGCGTTGCAGGTCGGCCCGCTCCCGGTGTCGCCGCCTGAGCCGAGTTTGCAACATGACCACGAACAGGGACGCGCAGGCGGTGATCGCAGAGCCGAGCAGAGCGGCGACGGTCGAATTCACGCCGACATGATGCCCGCCGATGGTCGGCCCCGACGCGCGGGGTCGGCCGCGGCCGTTGAGCGACAGTGGAGCATCGGGCTGGACGCGAGGGATGCGTCGCCGATTCATCTCCCACGTGACGGCGTGTGGCTGCCGTGCCACAAGCGCGGCACGGCAGCCACACCGGGGGTCACCCGTCGTGTTTTGCCTGGCACGGCACGCAGAAGCGAGCGTGCGGGAGGATTTCAAGCCGCTCGGCCGGGATGTTCTGGCCGCACTTCTCGCAGGCACCGTAGGTGCCGTCGCTGATCCGGCTCAGCGCACCGGTGATCTGCTCGATGGTGCGGCGGGTCGCCACCAGCAGCGCGGCGCGGTTGTGAGCCTCGCTGGGGTCGCCGGTGTCGTCGTTGAGCTCGGTCAGTTCCCGCAGCCGAGCCGTCTGCGTGGCGAAGTCTTCCGCCAGGGACGCTCGCAGATCAGCCAGCCAACTCTGGTCGACGGATCGATGATCGACGCTCATGGTCTACCTTTCGAGAGGGGCGTAAAAAGAAAAGGGCCGAAGCTCTGACAGCTTCGCCCTGGCGGTCGTTCCGGGATGCAACGATTCCGCGGGAGGGCCTCGGCCGGTTCGCGCCGGGCTCGACAGCCTGTGCGTCGGCGCGATGTGCGGCGCGCCGACAACCGGCACCCTCATTCCGGCGAGCAGACGCGCCACCGTCGCCACGCGGACAGCCCCGGATGCCGCCACCTCAGTGACGGCACGGAAGCGGAACGTCACCGGGGCCATGCCTCCACCATAGGGCGGTGACTGCGGCAAAGCCAACGCCCATGGCGGGAGCTCACTCCGGCCGCGATCAGCTTCGCCCGTCGACCTGCCGGGGTACAGGCACGGACGGCTCAGACATGCGGGGTGGGCCGGTAGATGAGTTCCTGGGAGCGACCGTCGAGTGTCCGACCCTCGATCAGCTCCAGGTCGAAGTCGGCCGCCCCCTGGAAGATCGGTTCCGTTCCGGTCCGACCGGTGATCACCGGGAAGATCGTCACCTGGACGAGGTCGACCAGACCGGCGGCCATCAGCGCCCGGTTCATCGACAGGCTGCCGTGCGAGCGCAAGGGCACGTCGGACTCCTCCTTGAGCCGGGCGACGACGTCGACGGCGTCGCCGCGCACGACGGTCGCGTCCGGCCAGTCGAGGGGGTCTTCCAGCGTGTTCGACACCACCGTCGCCGGGAGGCTCCTCATCCGGGTGACCCAGGCGTCCCGGACCTCGGACTCCTCGGTGCTCGCGGCCAGCATCTGCGCGAACACCCGGTACGTGCCGGCCCCGAAGACCATGCGTTGCTCCTCGCCGTACGAGGCGAGGCGGTGCTCAAGCAACTCGGGGCCCTGCTTACCCCAGTAGCCGCCCCAGCTGCCGCTGGTGGTGCCGAAGCCATCGAGGCTGGAAAAGACGTCGAAGGTGTAGGTAGCGGTCATGATTCACTCCAGGTGCGTGTGAGTTCGGTACGACGGTTGCGCAGGAAGGCGCGCTCGGTCTCGTTGGTGGCCAGTGCCATGGCCTGGTCGTAGGCGGCTCGGGCCTCCTCGTCGCGTCCGAGCCGAGCCAGCAGTTCCGCCCGGGTGGCGGGCAGCCGGTGGTAGCCCGGGAGGTCGACGTTCTCCAACGCCGCGAGGGCAACCGCCGGTCCGTGCACTTCGGCGACGGCGACCGCACGGTTGAGAGCGACGACAGGTGTTGGCGCGAGCGCGAGGAGCTGGTCGTACAGTGCCAGGACCTGCGGCCAGTCGGTGGCCTCGCCGTCGGTGTGCACCGCGCTGATCGCGGCCTGGATCTGGTACGGGCCGGGTCGGTTACGCCGCAGGCAACGGCGGACCAGGTCGTGGCCCTCGGTGATGAGTGCCCGGTTCCACAACGACCGGTCCTGGTCGGCCAGCAGCACCAGTTCGCCGGTCGGGTCGAGCCGGGCCGGGCGGCGCGCTCGGTCAGCAGCAGCAGGGCGAGCAGGCCCAGGACCTCGGGTTCGTCGGGCATCAACGCGGCGAGCTCGCGGGCGAGCCGGATCGCCTCGGCGCACAGGTCCGTTCTGATCAGCGGTCCGGCGGTGGACGTGTAGCCCTCGTTGAACATCAGGTAGAGCACGGTGAGCACGGGCGGCAGCCGGTCCGGCAGCTCATGCTCGGCGGGCACCCGGTAAGGGATGGCGGCATCTCGGATCTTCTTTTTGGCGCGCACGATTCGTTGGGCGACGGTCGCCTCCTGAATCAGGTAGGCCCGGGCGATCTCAGGTACTTCGAGGCCACCGAGCAGGCGGAGCGTGAGGGCGGTCCGCGCGTCAGGGGCGAGCGCCGGGTGGCAACAGGTGAAGATGAGTCGCAGCTGGTCGTCCTTCACCGGTCCCACCTCTCGGGGCTCGTCCTGGTGATGCAGCAGCAGGGCCTGGGCGTGCCGGGCCTCGCGGGTCGACTCCCGGCGGAGCCGGTCGACGGCCCGGTTGCGTGCGGTGGTCACGATCCAGGCGCCCGGGTTCGGCGGCGGCGTCTGCCATTTCTGCACCGCGGTGGTGAAGGCGTCCTGGACCGCCTCCTCGGCGAGGTTGATGTCACCGAGGAGGCGGGCCAGGGTGGCGACGCAGCGGCCGTACTCCGCGCGGTAGATGCTCGCCAGGTCCATGTCGGGTGGCCGGCTGCTGTTCAGGCTTGGGACAGGTCGTCGAAGGGGCGCACCTCGACCGGGCCGCACGCCGCGGCGCACTTCTCGGCCCAGGCCAGCGCCGCGTCCAGGTCCGCGCACTTGATGACCCAGAATCCGGCGATGTGCTCCTTCGTCTCGGCGAACGGGCCGTCGCTCATGGTGGTGGTGCCGTTGTCGACCCGGACGACGGTGGCGCTGTCCGGTGACGTGAGTCCCCCGGCGAAGACCCAGGCGCCCGCGGCCTGCAGTTCGTCGTTGATCCGGTCGGTCTCCCTGAACATGGTCTGCATCTCCTCGTCAGACGGGGCCGGCGCGCCCTCGACGAAGTGCACGGAAAGCAGGTACTGCTTCATGACGGTCCTCCAGTAGTTCGACGGTGGAATGACGACAGGTCAGGCGGCCAGGCGGCGCGCGACAGCGGGGATCACGATCGCGGCCGCGACCAGGTGGGTGAGCATCAGCAGCGCCTTGGTGGCCGTCCCGGCGTCGGCGATCACGTCCGGCACCAGCGACAGGGCCGTCAGCACCACCGTCGTACGGACGAACGCGCGCCGGGGGCGCCGAGCGAAACGGGACAGCAGCGCGGCGATGGCCACGCCGATCAGGGAAAAGACAGCGGTCAACGTGCCGAACCCCGACACCGGAATCGACGCGCCGCCCATGTCGAGGCTGATCCCCGCCGCGTGGCCGGCGGCGGCGACGGCCATGGTGGCGGCGCTCGCGACGACCGTGGCGATGACACCGGTCCGGATCAGCGCACCGACGGTCGACGTGGTGGCGCGGGTCGTGGTCGCAGTGGTGGTCATCGTGCCCTCCAACGAATGATGGGCCCGTCTGGGTTGCCGGGCTCTCACCAGGGCTACGAAGAGAACCAACCCCAATCGACAGGCGCAGCCGAATCTTTCCAAAAAACTTCGACCCCCGGGGTACGCCGAGGTCGCTTTCAGGACAAACCGGGACGATACGCTGCCGCCTTCAACGGGCACAGCCCGTCGACGCGGGCCGTCGGTACCGGTCAGGTGGGGAGCAGTCCACGGGGCCGACCAGGTGGGGCGTCAGCACCCGGCCGCCCGACCCTGGGCCACCCGCGCCGATCCGTCCACTGTGGCAAGAGGGCCCAACATATCTTCGTTGAACCTTTACGCATTGACCAGCGTCTTTATCTACTATGCTGGTCTTCGGAAGAATTATCGGAGTGAAACCGGCGCGGCCCGCTAGCTCGTAACTTACGCTGCCACATACCCACACCGTGCCGGCCCTCGCCGACGCCGATTGGAGTATTCGATGAGCAGGCGTCCATCCATTGCCGCGCTGGCCGGCCTGTGCCTCGCGCTCAGCACCGCGACAATTCCCACCGGTGCCGCCGCCACGCCCCCGGAGACCTCGCGCGCTGTCCATGTTAGCGCTCACGCTGCGGCCACCAGGGCCGATGGCGCGCTCGCCAATCCGCCCGGCGCGCCATCCGGGGTCTGCCCGGCGGGGACCGCGTACGGCCCACCCCTGCCAGCCAGTTCCGTGACGGCCACCAAGATCCAAAGTGGATTCTCGTTCCTCGAAGGGCCGCTCTGGGTCGCCGACGGCGGCTATCTGCTGTTCTCCGACATGGCCGCCGGCACCGGGCCGTACAACGTCCAGCCGTCCACGATCCGCCGGTTCACCCCGCCGGCGACCTTCGACACGTTCCTCGCCAACGCCGGCAGCAACGGCCTGGCGCTCAGCGCCGACGCCCAACAGGTCATCGCGGCCACCCACGACCAGCGGAACGTGTCCGCGTACCGGTTGAGCGATTCGGCCCGCAGCACCGTCGCGGCGAACTACCAGGGCCGGGCGTTCAACTCGCCGAACGACGTCGCGGTCCGATCGGACGGGGTTGTCTACTTCACCGACCCCAACTTCCAGCGCGGCAACCGCCCGGACCAGATGAGCGGACGTACCAGCGTCTTCCGCGTCTCCGGCAACCAGGTGACGCTGGTGGACGACCGCCTGCGCCAGCCCAACGGCCTCGCGCTCTCACCGGACGGGACCACCCTGTACGTGGGCGCCTACTCCGAGAACAAGATTTACAAGTACGCCGTCCAGCCCGACGGCAGCACCGGCGCCCGCAGCGTCTTCGTGAACTACGTCGGTGGCCCGGACGGCGGCACGATCGACTGCGCCGGCAACGTGTACTGGGCGTCCGGCTCGGACTCCCTGATCCACGTCTACTCCCCCGCGGGCACCCAGCTCGGCACGATCCGATCCGGCACCACGGGTACGACCAACGTGGCGTTCGGCGGGCCCGACCGGCAGACCCTCTACGTCACCTCGGGCCCGAGGAACGACTCCGGCCTGTACAGCGTGCGGCTCAACATCCCCGGATACCCGTACTGATCAAGACTTTCGGAAAGGGACGTCTCCCGTGCGGACCAGACCTCGCCAGCCCAGACATCTGGCGTCACTCGCTCTGCTGACGTGCGCCGGCACCCTCCTGGCCGGCGCGCCGGTCAACGCGGCCGGGCCGGCTACCGCGAGCGGGCTGCCCGCCCGGCTCGCCGCGGACACCACGCCGCCCACCCCGCCGACCAACCTGCGCAGCACCCGGACGACCTGCCAGTCCGTCACGCTGGCCTGGTCCGCGTCCCGGGACGACGTCGGCGTCGCGTTCTACGACATCTACCACGACGGTCAGCTGGTCACCGCGGTCAGCGGAACCACCCTGACCGCCACCCTCACCGCCGTGCAGGGCAGCACCTGGGGCTGGTACGTCAACGCACGCGACGCCGCCGGCAACGTGTCGCAGGCCAGCGCCACACTCACCATCACGCCGCCGTTCTGCCAACGCGACACGCAGCGACCCACCACGCCCACCGATCTCACCGCCAGGGTGAACGGTACGGACGTGACCCTCACCTGGTCGGCCGCCCGCGACAACATCGCAGTCACCGGCTACACCATCCTGCGCGACGGTACGGCGGTCGGTTCCATCGCCGGTACGGCCACCAGGCCGCCAAGCACCTCGTTCACCGACACCGGGCTGGCCGTCAACACGGACTTCCGGTACACCGTCGTCGCCCGCGACGCCCAGGGCAACAGTTCGGCGGCGAGCGCCGCGGTGACCGCGCACACCGGACCGGCCTGCACGAGCGCGGTCTGCGGCACCACCGTGGTCACCACCGAGCGGGACCTGCCCTGGGGGCTGGTGCAGCTACCGGACGGCAGCGTGCTGTACGGGCGGCGCGACCTGTTCGACATCGTCGCCATGAATCCCGACGGCACCGGCAAGCACAGCATCGGCACGGTGCCGAACACCGCCGGCACCAACGGCGAGGGTGGCGTGCTCGGGCTGGCCGTGTCGCCCGACTTCGCCGTCGACCGGTGGCTGTACATCTACCACACCACCACGACCGACAACCGGATCGTCCGCATCCGCTACGACACCATGCTGCGCACCGAAACCGAGCAGGTCCTCGTCACCGGCATCCCGCGCAACAAGTACCACAACGGCGGCCGGCTGCGGTTCGGTCCCGACGGCATGCTCTACGCCGCCGCCGGGGACGGTCAGAGCCCGGACCGGGCGCAGGACGTCAACGACCTGGGCGGCAAGGTGCTGCGCCTCAACCCCGACGGCACGGTGCCGCCGGACAACCCCTTCGGCAACTACGTGTGGAGCTACGGCCACCGCAACCCTCAGGGGCTGGCGTTCGACTCCCAGGGCCGGCTCTTCGAGCAGGAGTTCGGCAACAACGTCCTGGACGAGACGAACATCATCGTCAGGGGCGGCAACTACGGCTGGCCCGCCTGCGAGGGCACGGTCGGCGACTGCGCGAACCCGAACTTCACGGCGCCGATCCACACGTACCCGGTCGCCGAGGGCTCGTGCAGCGGCATCGCGATCGTGCAGGACGTGCTCTACACCGCCTGCCTGCGCGGCAACCGGATGTACCGCGCGGTGATCAGGGGCAACACGCTCACCGACGTCCAGCAGTACTTCGTCGGCACGTACTTCCGACTCCGCACGGTCGAGCCGACCCTCGACGGCAACCTGTGGCTGACCACGAGCACCGGAGGGGACAAGGACAGCACCCCGAACAACAGCAACGAGAGGATCCTCAAGGTGACCCTCGGCGGCTAGTACCGCACCGTCACCTGGCGCTCTCCGGTTCGTGCGGGCGCAGCCGCACGGTGCTGAGGCAATCTGATGAGGCGACCGTCCACCCGCACCGGAAGCTGACGCGCACCGATCCTTCGAACGGGCCAGATTCTCGTCGCCGCTGTCGATCTGCCGCCTGCCCGGCTCGTCGTAATGTAGAGGCCACCACGGAGGGGCCGGCACACGATGGGATATGAGACATGGCCAGGTACATGGTCCTCATCTACGGCGACGCTCAGCAGTGGGACACGATGACCGACGAGCAGTGGAAGGCGCACAACGCCGCCCACGCGGCGTTCGTGGCCAAAGCCGGCGCACAGGTGATCGACGGGCAACAGTTGGAATCGGTTCCCACGGCCACCTCGCTGCGGTCGGACGCCCTCGGCAGGATCAATACGACGGACGGACCGTTCCTGGAAACCAAGGAAGCGCTCGGCGGCTACTACCTGCTCGAGGCGGCCGACCTTGACGAGGTCCTGTCGCTGGCGACGCTGCTTCCCGAAGTGCACGCGACACACAGCGGTGTGGAGATCCGTCCGGTGGTCGACCACGGGTGACGTGGCCGACCACCGGATGAACGACGAGGTCGTCGCGGCGGTCGCCCAGGCGCACCGCCGCGACTGGGCCCAGGTGTTCAGCACCACTGCCCATCTGACCCGTGACCTCGACCTCGCCGAGGAGTGCGCCCAGGACGCGTTCGCACAGGCCCTGGAGACCTGGGCGGAGACCGGCATCCCCGACCGGCCGGGCGCCTGGCTCACCACCACCGCGCGCAACCGGGCCCGGGATGTCCTGCGCCGTGAATCGGTGTTCCGTCGCAAGATGCCACTGCTTGTCGCGGACGACACGGTACCGGGACCCGAGGGCGGCCTCGTCGACGACCGGCTGCGACTCATCTTCACCTGCACCCACCCCGCGCTGTCCAGGGAGGCGCAGGTCGCACTGACCCTGCGCCTGGTCTGCGGGCTGTCCACCCCCGAGGTGGCCCGCGCGTTCCTGGTGCAGCCGGCGACGATGGCCGCCCGTATCACCCGGGCCAAGAAGAAGATCGCCGCGGCACGTATCCCGTACCGGATACCAGATCCTGACCAACTCGAGGAACGGGTTGGCGCCGTACTCGAAGTCGTCCACCTCATCTTCACGACGGGCCACACCGCACCGGTCGGCGCGCACCTGGTCCGCCAGGACATGGTCGACAGTGCGATCAGCCTGGCCCGCATGCTGCACCTGCTCATGCCGGCCGATGCCGAGATCAGCGCGCTGCTGGCGCTGCTGCTCCTCACCGCGTCGCGTCAGGACACCCGCGTGTCCGCCGATGGGCGCCTGGTGCTTCTGTCCGAGCAGGACCGCTCACGCTGGGACAGGCAGCTCATCGCCGAAGGCCAGTCGTTGTTGCTTGTCGCGCTGCGGCGACGACCAACGCGGTACGCACTGGAGGCCGCGATAGCAGCCTTGCACGCCGAGGCGCCGACGTGGCAGGACACCGACTGGACCCAGATCGTCCGGATCTACGATGCCCTGTTCCGGGTGTGGCCCTCCCCCGTGGTCGGCCTCAATCGTGCCGTCGCCATCGGGTTCCGCGACGGTCCGCGAGCCGGGCTCGACGCGCTGACGCCGCTGCTCACCGATCCGGCCCTGGCCACGTACGGATACCTCAGTGCCGCCCGCGCCGACTTCCTGCGTCAGTTGAGGCAGTGGCCGCACGCCGCGACCGCCTACGAAGAGGCGCTGATCCTCACCGACAACGACGTCGAGCGCGCTTTCCTCACCGAGCGGCTGACGGACGTCAGGCGGCACCTGTTAGGACCGCCCACCGCTGGACCGTCGACGGGCTCCCCGAGCGGCTGACGCATAGCCGGCGGCAGATCTGGACGCCACCGCGCCGTGCTCGGTTCGGGCATGTCCGCGGTCTCTGGGCAGCCACGCCGGGATGGCCTGCGGCTGAAGGACGCGCGACCGGGCAGCCGGCCGCTATCCGTAGATGATCAGCTCCAGCAGAGAACCGTCCGGGTCGCGAAAGTAGATGCTTGTGCCCCGGCCACGCCCGCCCGAGCGGACAATCGGCCCCTGCTCCACCGGCACTCGATGGTGGAGTAGATGGGCCATGGCCATCTCCACGGTGCCCGGCCACACGAAGCAGAGATCGCTACCCCCCGGCCTCACCGGCGGGTTCGCCACCAGCGTGCCGACGTCCACACCTGGTCCGTGGACGTTGAGTTGCTGATCGCCGAACCTGTATGCGACTCGACCGTCGGCGTGGCCGACGACCTCCGCTCCCAGCACGTCTCGATAGAAGCCCGTCGACCGTTCCCAGTCGCTCACCGCGATCACGCAGTGGTCGAGCCTGACCTGGATCTCCGCCATCAACGAAATGTACCGGCAGATTGGCCCACGTAACTCGGCAGACGAGGACATCACCCGGGCCAGCGGAGCCGGTCGGCAGAATAACCGGACGTCTCGCCGAGGTGCGTCCACTAACGTGCCGCCTCATGGAGAGAACCGCCATACGCACCGAACGCCTCGAGCTTCCCCCGGTGCGTGATGAGGACGTCGACCGGATCCTGGAGTACCGCAATCTGCCGGAGGTCACGCGCTGGCTCCTACGCACGGAGGTTGACCCTGCGTCCTTCCGCGCTGCGTGGCAGCGCGCGGCAGCAGACCCCGACGACCACAGCGTGGTGGCCACGCTCGACGGCGTGGTGATCGGAACCGTTTCGCTCGATGTCGTCGACGGCATCGGCCAGCCCGGCATGCCACCGCGGACGGAGGCCGAACTCGGCTACATCTTCGATCCCGCCTACGGCGGCCGTGGTTACGCGACTGAGGCGGTCAGCGCACTGGTGGCACACGCGTTCGACCGGCTGAGCATTCGACGGATCACTGCCGGCTGCTTCGCGGACAACCTCGCCTCGGTGCGAATCCTCGAGAAGGTCGGCATGCGTCGTGAGCAGCACGGCGTCGGCGACTCCTGGCACGCCGAGCTGGGCTGGGTCGACGGCTACACGTACGCCCTGCTCGCCGAGACATGGCGTCGAACGGCGGCACTCTAGGGGTCACACCTAGCGGGCGGTGGCGCGGGCGGCGGTGTCGATGAGGTCCGCGACCGGGCCGGGTTGAGAGACCGCAACGGCGTGGGACGCGTCGATCTCGACCACCGTTGACCCGGCCCGCTCGGCCATGAAGCGCTGCAGGTCCGGCGGGATGCCCAGGTCCTGGGTGGTGATCAGGGCCCAGGATGGGATCATCTTCCAGGCGGCCCTGGTCACACTCTCCCGCTGGGCGGCTTCGGTGGGCGGTCGCTGGGTGACCGCCATCAGTTCAGCGGTGTCGGGATCGACGTCGGCGGCGAACACCGCCGGAAACTTGTCCTGGTGGATGTACTGCTCCATGGCGGTGCCACCGTCGTCGAGGGGGATCGGCACCATTTTGATGGAGGTGCCGAGCTGGCTTCCGGGGAACTTGACGGTCAACTCGGCCACGCTTTCGCCGACGTCCGGGCTCAGGCTGGCGCAGTACACCAGAGCCTTGACGTTGGAGGCGCCATCCGCGGCCTCGGTCATCACTGATCCGCCGTACGAATGAGCGGCCATCACGACCGGGCCGGACACGGTGTCCACGATAGATCGAACGTAAGCAGCGTCCTTCTGCACACCACGCAGCGGGTTCGCGACGGCAATGACCGGGTAACCTCGCCGCTTGAGATGAGCGATCACCCCATTCCAACTCGACGAGTCGGCGAATGCGCCGTGGACGAGCACGATGGTCGGCATCCCTGCCCCCTTGGCAGACATGTCAGAAGCGGCGTTCATCTGGCATTCCTTCCGAAAGACCCGGCTATCCGCTGAACGCGATAGCGCAGACCGGACGACGAGGATGTTCGATCGGGCGTCTCTCTGGCGGCCGCATACCGGCCCCCATTCCCGGCCGTGGGAACTGTGCAGAACCCAGTATCCAAGGCCGACCAGACTTCTGTCAGCGACATCCGGAAAGCCGGCTGTACGACGATGGGTGCTTCCGCCCTGGGCGGTGTCGCGATCGCGACGACCGAAGATCACGCCGCGCAGGAGACTGCCGGCGTCGGGAGCGTGAAGGGTTGGGGGCGCCTGCACTACCCGGATCCAACCCACGACGTGGAGTTCTCCGTGGACGCCACGGTCACCTACCCTGCGGGGACGGCCAACCCGATGGATGGTGTCGCCCGCGGCACGGCGCGCATCTCTCACCACGCTCCGAACGCGGCGGGCGGCCCGGTGACGATCTGGGCACAGATCAGGGTCGACTGCGTCGTCACGGGTGGCCGGGTCGCCACCGTTACCGGCGAGGTCGTCGACGCCGACCCGATGAGCCAGAAGAACAGGTGGGTGGGGCAACGGTTCGGTTTCAGCGTTGCCGACAACGGCAGGGGGCACTTCGATCGGGTGGGATGGTCCGGCCCACAGCTGCGCGACGTACCCGGGCGGCCAGACGATCCGGAGCTCCGGTGGTGCATGGCTCCGGCGCCGTTCCACACCGTCCGGGCAGGTGGTTACACGGTTTTAGGCGCGAACTTCTTCGAGTGAATGATGCTCGGGGCCGGCGGGTCCTGTCGGTTTCGGGCGTACTGGATCGCGCACGGTCACGGCGCCTGCCCAGCGGCAGAGCCGCGACGGACACCGGGTCAGGGCTCGGTTGTGTCGCTCGATCCCGCCGGCTGCCAGTCCTGCCTGACCTGCTCCAACCGCGAGCGGGAACAGGACTCGCAGCCGGCGGAGGGCGAGCGCGTCAGTTCTGGATGGAGAACGTCGCGACGACACCGTTGTGGTCGGAGTTGGTGCCGCCGACGATGTCGTAGTCGGTCATCCACATGAGCTGGTACTCCGGCAGCCGCTTCCAGAAGTAAACGTAATCGATGTGCCGGTTGCCGTGCGTTCCGGTGCCCTTCTCGCCGTAGAGGTTGTAGTTGGAGCGCAAATTCGGCAGCTCGTTGGCCTCGAAGACCTGCCACGGGAACTTCGCGTACCCGTAGCTGCGGTCGGCGCTGAAGTCGACGTTGAGGTCACCGCTCACGATGACCTGGCCCTCGTCCTGCTTGTCGACCGCCAGGTCCTTGAGACCCTGGAACTGCGCCTCGGCACACCTGGTGCGTGGCAGGTCCTCGGGCCGGCCGGCGGTCTCGATGCTGGCCACCGCGTGGGCGTTGATGTGTGTCACGTTGCGGCCGCTGGCCTTGTGCCGATACTTGACCCAGTTGTTGTACCGCGCGGGCGGCACCTCGCCTGGACCGTTGGTGTCACACACGAAAATCGAGCCCTTGTCGAGTACGTCGAACATGCTCTTCCTGGCGATCAGCGCCTCGCCGGCCTGGTTGGTCCCGCCCGGCGCGTACAACCACCAGCCGTTGTCGGCGGCCCAGCTTTCCAGGAAAGCCTTGCGGTTGCCGACCTCGTTGAGACCGACGAGATCCGCCTTGGACGCGATCAGGTTCAGGTCGTGCGTGAAGTCGGCCTGGCTCAGTCCGTTGTAGATGTTCAGCGTCGCCGCCTTGAAGGCCACGGTCGCCGCGGCCGCCGGAGTGGCCGGCAGCACGGCCGCCAGCGCGACCGCGGCCGCGAGAGCGCCCAGGGCGCGGGCCGACCAGTGTGTTGTTTTGCGCATCGACTTCCCTTCGCACGAAACCGCCGTCGGTGGCGGCCAGCGCACCCTATCGATCCGAGTCGACGCGACAGCGAACAACGGGGGACGAACGAGGGCCGCCTTGATCGTCGCCTTCGGCCCGCCGGACGCTCCCCCACCACGGAAGCCGCGCGCCGCGCCTGCCGTGGCGATGAGGCACACCCCGAAGGGATCACGATCAGTTCGGCGAAGAGTTCCCGCAGGACCAATGATCTCGTCGCCGGGCCGATGAGCGCCGACTGCGCCTGGGTGGACATGACGACCCGTTCGGCGACGGGGCGACGCTCTGACCCGCGCGGCCCGGCCGCTGCTGCTGCACTCCACGGGTGCCTACGCCGCAGTCGCCGCGCCGCGGCGGGACCGGGTCGACGTGGTCACCGGCCCATTGCAGGGCACGACCGCCACCGCGTTACTCGTACGCCCCGACTGCTTCATCGCCTGGTCCGCCGGGTACGCCGGCACGCTGCGCGCCGCGCTCACCCACCACTTCGGCCTTCCACGATGACCAGGGTGTTTGCGCAGGACCGGCCCTGCTGGTGCGCATGTCGGGAGTAACTCCGGGCGTCGGCGTCGCCGACACGGCGGAAGATGAATGCATGATCGGTGACCGGTGGGGCGTTACTGACAGCGAGACACTGCGTTCCTATCCCTGCGACGACTTCGTCGTCTCGCCCGCCCTACAGGCGTGGCGGGGAGTGGGGATCGAGGTGCCCGCCGCGGCGGTGTGGCCGTGGGTAGCCCAACTGAGGCTTGCACCGTACTCGTATGACTGGATCGACAATCTCGGCCGCCGCTCACCCCGACAGCTGGTGGGCCTACCCGAGCCTCAGGTCGGGGAGGCATTCACCACCGCTGGCGGACGGAAGTTGGGCAGGATCGCCTCGGTCGACCCCGGCAGACAGCTGACAAGCACCATCATGGGTGCCTTCATGTCCTACGTCCTTGTGCCCCAAGAGCACGACACGACCAGGCTGCTGCTCAAGGTCGTCATGCAGACGACCCGCTGGGCCGCACCCGGCCTGTCCGTCGGCGACCTGATCATGGCACGACGGCAGTTGCTGAACCTGAAGCAACTCGCCGAGCGCAGCCAACGCCAGGGATGAATTACGGAACGAGAGTTCACTGTCCGTCTGCCTGGTACGCCTTCCAATCCTCGACCGGGGTGAGCGGAACCGGTGCCGGCCGCTCCACCACCGTGGTCAGCTCGATCCGCCGGCCTTCGGCTGCCGACCGGAGCAGGGTGGTCATCGTTTCGAGGACGTGCAGCGCGACGTCGCCGCCGGCGCGCGGCAGACGCTGACCGTCGGCGCTGACAAGGTCGATCAGACCGATGCCTCGGGAACCCTCGGCGTAACCGGCCCGCGGTTCGAGAACACGCCATTCGGTGCCGCCGAGCGCGAACAGGCGGACCTCACCGTCGAAGTGGTTCGGATCGGGTACGGCGAGTGTGCCGGTCTCCCCGTGTACCTCGATCGGTGCGGCCGTCGTCGCGACGCCGTCGAAGCTCGTCGTGATCGTGGAGAGAGCGCCGTCAACGTGCTCGAGCACGCCGGTCACGTGGGTGTCGACCTCCACCGGGATCCGTTGGCCGATGCGCGGGCCCGAGCCGATGACGCGCTCGACGCGCAGGCGGCTGGCGGCCCCGTTCACCGCGCGAACCGGCCCGAGCAGGTGGATGAGCGCGGAGATGTAGTACGGCCCCATGTCCAGCAACGGGCCGCCGCCCGGGGCGTAGTAGAAGTCAGGGTTGGGATGCCAACGCTCGTGCCCCGGGGTGACCATGACGGCCGACGCGGACAACGGCCGCCCGATGAGCCCACCGTCGATCGCCGCCCGCGCCGTCTGCGTACCCGTTCCCAGGACCGTGTCCGGCGCGCACCCAACGCGGACGCCGACCGACGCGGCCCGGCCGATGATGGAACCGCCGTCCTGGAACGTCACCGCCAGCGGCTTCTCGACATACACGTTCTTGCCCGCGTCGATCGCGCCGAGCGAGATCTCGGCGTGCGCCGCAGGGATCGTGAGGTTGAGCACCGTCCGCACGTCCGGGCGAGCGAGCAGGCGCTCCACACTCAACGCCTCGGCACCGGGAATCACGGCGGCGACCGCAGCCGACCGGGAGGCGTCGAGGTCGGCCACCGCGGCGATGGACACCGCAGGGTGGTTCGCGAGCGTCTCCAGGTACGCGCGGGAGATGACCCCGAGACCAACTACGCCGATGCGATGCGGGTCGCCCACACCATCCCCCTCTCGACAACGGTACGGACGCTCGGGTGCTCCAGCACGTCGAGGCTGTGTCCCGGGGTCGTCACGACAATGCGCCCGGCACCCCACATCCGGGTCCAGATCGCCGGCGACGTGACGGGTCGGTGCCATGGGTGCCAGGCCTGCGTGGGGTGGGTTGTCGTGGCCAGTACGTCGATCAGGTCGTCGTGCAACACCCAGTACTGCTCGGTGGCCAGGTCGAAGTCCTCGATTCCCGCAGTGATCGGATGCTCGCGGCCGAGGTCGGTGATGCGCACCGTGTGCGGCAGAAAGTTGTCCTCCGCGCCACCGCGACGCTCGCACGGCTCCTTACCCGGATGAGTCGCGAACTGGCCGCCCACCAGATGCAGGTACTCCGAGGACGCGCGGAACGAGTCCACGATGCCGCCGTGCCAGCCGGTGAAGCCCGTACCGGCGATGACCGCCGCGCTGAGGCCCGCCACCTCGTCGGAGGTGATCTGCGACATCGTCACGCACTGCACGACGAGGTCCGTGTCGGCCATCTCGGCGACATCGGCGTAGATCTCCGTCGACTCCTCAACCCGTACCGCATAGCCGCTACGTCGAAGGAAGGGGATGAACAATTCCGTCGCCTTGACCGGCTGGTGCCTCTCCCACCCGCCCCGAACCACCAATGCCCTGCGCTGCGCCACCCTCGCTCCCTCCCACGGTCCGTCGCCCGGGCTGGCCGCCTCACGCTTGGCGACGGGCCACCGATGCCCGTGCATGTCGAGCACCGAAACCGTACTCGTGATTGCCTCCGAAGCCGGTGTTGGCCAGGTTCCGCGCTGACCGGTCCGCCGTTGAGCGCTCGGGCTCGCGAACTGGCGCGGCGACTCGGACGGCGCGGCAAAGCTGGAGAGCCCGCGTTCGTTCGCTGTCTGTTCGAGGTGACGGCAGTGCGCAGATCGGACGCCGAGCCGAGTCACGGTGTCTTATGCGCGATGGCGAGCCGAGTCCGGTACTGCTTGGTAATTGCTCCGCCGTAGATGTCGTCGATCAGGTGAGTGATGCACGCGAACAGGCCGGCGCGTGCCTGCGGTGCCATGGCTCGATTGCCGGAGTAGGTCATGAGCAGGTTCAGATACTCGGGGGCCGTGTAGGTCTGTTGCCACTCGTAGCGCCGGAATTCGGCTGGCCCGAATCGTGCCGATCGATCGAACTCTGCTGCCTCCTCGGGGGTTTCGTCGTCGGTCGTCAGGCGCATACCGGGCGGTGTTGTGGGGTCGAAACGTTCGTAGCAGCGTTGTGCGTCGGCAAAGAAGGCGTTCGTTCCGCCGGCGATGTGGTGAGTCGAGACGATGCCAAGAGATCCGCCGGGCCGCAGCATGTCCGCTGCCTTGATCATGCGCACCTCGGGGTCAAGCCAGTGGAACGCGGTCGCGGAGAGAACCGCGTCGAAGGTTCCGTCCGAGGGCTGCCAGTCCTCGAACGCCGAGACGACGACGGTGACGTTCGGGAACTGAGCGAGATTGCGTCGGGCGATGGCGACCATGTCGGGGCTGAGGTCCATCGCGACGACGGTGCATCCCAGTTGTGCCAGGGGCAGGGTCGCTTGGCCGGTGCCGCATCCGATCTCCAGCACCCGAGCGTGCGGCCCGAGACCGGCGAGCGTGGCGAGGTCGGTGAACAGCGGGGGTGGATAGCTGGGACGGCACTGGTCGTAGAGTTCGGCGTCCTGGCCGAACGTGGTGCGCAGCATTTCTCGGTTGGTGTCGGTCATGGTGGCTGGTTGTCCCTTCAAGTCGCGCAGGCTGGGATGCTCGGGTGCCCCGGGCAGGAACGGGCGCACCCGCGACGCCCAGTCGTGGTCAGGCGCCCTCTGCGGGAGGATCCTGAGTCCGTCGAACACCGCCGTGCAGTTAACGGCTCCGGGATTTTGCCGCAACGGCAGTGCCGTGACGGGGCCATCGCTCGGCCGGTGGCACAACTCCATGTCGGGGAGTGGGTCCGCGGGCACGCGCGACATTTTCCCAGCGGGGGTCCGCTGTTGGCGGCGATCGACAGGTCGGGGCCGGTTGTTGTGGACAGTCACGAGTGGCCGAGCAGCTCCTGCACGGCTTTGAGGTCCACGCCCCGCGCGTACAGCGACGACGGCGCAAGAGTGCCGCAACCCGCGCGGCGTCAACCGGCCCGGGCAGCCGCTGTTCGGCTGATCGTCGGACAAACCATCACCGAACTGTGATTGCCCTCGTTAACTCCTACCGGTGCTGACATGTGTCGTCGCGTCCCGTTTGGGGCCCGCCGGACGGGGCACATGGGCCATCATCCCGATCGATGGAGGTATGTGACATGGCTAGCAGATCCCTTTCAGGCACCGCAACAACCGGCAAGCACCCCGTTCGTACCGCCGCTCAGGTGGTTGGTGCGGTCTTCGTGCTCGTCGGGATCCTGGGCTTCATCCCGGGGATCACGAGCAACTACGACACCATGATGTTCGCCGGGCACGAATCCGAGGCGAAGCTCCTCGGGCTGTTCCAGGTGTCGATCCTGCACAACCTGGTGCACCTGGCGTACGGCGTCGCTGGCCTCGTGCTGGCCCGCACCGTCTCGGGTGCCCGCACGTACCTGATCGCCGGCGGTGCCATCTACCTTGTGCTCTGGCTCTACGGCCTGGTCATCGACCACGGCAGCGGCGCCAACTTCGTGCCGCTCAACAACGCCGACAACTGGCTGCACCTGTTCCTCGGCCTGGGCATGATCGGCCTTGGCGTGGCGCTGACGCGTCGCCCGGCTGACCGCCGCTGACGCTCCGGTACTGGATGGGAGAGCTTGATGTGAGGATCGAACGGGCTCTCGGCCGCGTCCAACAGCATCGAATCATGCACGGCGCCCATCCGCGATCCTCGGCACCACATCAACATCGGTCACGCCTCATGATCCCCTCGGGATGATGCCATCTGACCAGTCAGTTCAAGATCGACAGGGCAAGGCCCCAGAGCCTGTCCTGTCGATCTTGCACTGACGCTGCTCGGACCAGGTGCCCGGACGGCGACGGATGGGGGCGATTCTGCGCGACGATATTGGTCACGCCTGCCGCCGTTTGGGCGACGATCTGTCGATCACATGGAATCTGGCGGACGTGACACTGGCGCCGATGTGACCAACGTCGGATGCCTCTCATCTGGTGTGGCGTGAGGACGTCCCCGCCGTGTTGGCTGCTCGACGCGGGCAGCGTCTTGAGGCGGTCGAACTTTTTGAGTGGGCCGGTGGCGACCTGGCGGACGGCAGCGTCGCTGTTGCTCTGCAATTCCGGGACGGCTGGCTGACCATCTACAACGCCCTAAACGAGAACGGGCTTTCGTTCGGCCACCTTGAGCCTGAATACCGCCGACTCCGTCTGGGATAGTGCGCGCTCCGGCTGCCCGGATTGCAACTCGCCTGCTCGGGCCTTGCTGCCCGTCAACGGTGGTTCCGTATCGGAGGAAACCGGAAGGCACCGCATCTGCGTCGGGACATACGTGGCTGGCCGATGGGACGGCCGCACAGTTTCTCGGTGAACGGGTCTTCCGCGATGGTGCACACCCTCAAGGCGCTGAACACCCTCTCCCGGGCCCGGGCGTGTCGTACGGCGCTGTGAACCTGTCGATGCCGTCCTGCCGAACGCCACGCCGGTCGGCGGACACCTCGCGCACTGCGGCGACTACCTCCTCGCCGGGGCGTCTCGGTCGCTAGCCGGTGCCGTACTGGCCGGCCTCGCCGGACAACGAGGCAAGCACCAACCCCTCCTGAGCAGGCACTCTTGGCACATGGACCATTCCACGAACCTACCCCCGGAGGTATCAACATGTTCACCACGAAGTTCTGGAAGGCCGCCGCCGAGCGGGCGGTGAAGAGCGCCGCGCAGGGTCTGCTGCTCTACTGGGGCGCCGACGTGGTGTTCAACGCCTGGCAGGCGGACTGGGCGGCCGCCGGTGGCATCGCGTCCGGTGCGGCCGTGCTGTCGGTGCTCACCTCGCTGGTCAGCGCGAAGGTGTCCGGGGAGCCGGACTCGCCGAGTCTGGTTCCGGCCGAGCAGTAGCCCGTACGACGGAGCGCCCCCGCTGGCTCCGGCCAACGGGGGCGCCTCGTGACGTCACAGACGGTGGCGCCGGGCACGAATCCAGCATCCTGCAGCATCGCGGCGACCCGGCCGGCGCGGACAGCGTCAGCGGCCAGCTGACCGATCAGGGTCACGGTGCCCGTGTCCGGCGGGGCGAGTCCCAGCATGATCGAAATGGCGGTGGTCGTACCGGCGCCGTTGGGGCCGAGCAGGGCGACGAGGTCACCTGCCTCGATCGTGGGGTCCAGGTGGTCGACGGCCGGGACGGAGCCGGCTCAACAGAGTGGTGTAGTCGCGGTCAGAGCCTCCACGGCAATCCTTTCCGTGGAGGCTCTGACCACTGTTGGCGGATGGGTTGGCTATCTCATAGGCGCGGGTCCTGCTGGACCTTGAGGGCGTTGAGGATCGGGTCGCCCTCGCCGTTCTCGCGGCGAAGCTCGATCTTCAGGTCGCCACCGGCGTGTTCGACGGTGACCGCGTTCATGTCCGCGGTCAGCGCACCCACCTTCGCCTGTACGTCGTGGTCGTAGAGCACGACCTTGCCGTCGGCCAGGACATCGAAGGCACGCTTGCCGGCCTTGACCTTGTCGATCTCCGCGAAGTCGAGGCCGATCCGGTACGTCCCGGCGGGGGCGTTCTTGAACACGTAGCTGAACGTCTCGCCGGTCCGCTGGGTGCGGAACAGCGCGTCGTCCTCGGTGCCGGCGATGTCGGCCCTGGTGGTGGCTGCCTTGCCGCCGACGTAACCCCACGGCCGCGAGCCGAGCCCCTGGTCGGGTGACCAGACGAAGCCGTCGGTGCCGACGTACCCGGATCCGCCGGCGTCGACGCCCTTCCAGTAGGCCGAGGTCGCCAGCCGGACCGGCTTGAGCTGGGCTTCGCCCTTGCCGGCGTTCGACGCCACGAGCAGGTCCCCGACGAGCACGCCGGGCGCGACGCCGGCGTTGTCGGCGATCGCCGTGACCGTGGTGGACTGGCCGACCGCGAGCGTGACCGTGCCGGTTGCGGCCGCGCCCGTGAGGGTCAGCCACGGAAGGTCGGCGGCCTCGTGCCCGCCGTCGCTGGTGCGCTTCTGCTCGCTGACCCGTACCTCGAGCGGGGCGGAGCCGCTGTTGGTCACGGTCACGTCGGCCGTCGCCCTCTGGTCCTTGTCGAGGAGCCAGTCGAGGTCACCTCCGCTGATGGTGGCGACGCCCGTGGTCAACGCCGTGTTGACCACCTCGGCCTGATCCTTCTTGGCGATGGTCACGGGGTGGCTGGCGGTGACGTAGTTCGGCGCCGAGACCTGCACGGTGTTCTCGCCGACCAGCGCCTGGGCCTTCCACCGGCCCTTCTCGTCGGCGGTGATGACCCGTTCACCGCTCGGCCCGCTGAGCGTGACGATCGCGCCCGCGATCGGCTTGCTGTCGTTCGCGTCGGTGACCGTGCCCTCGATCGTGCCCGCGGCCGGGAGGGTGTACTCCAGCCCCAGGCCAGCCTTCAGAATGGGCTGGTCGAAGGAGTACTGGCTCGCGGGGTTGCGGTTCAGGCTCTCCAGGCCGACCGTCGCCGACGACCCTCGGGTGAGGGGGTTGTCGCCGCCGACGCCGTCGCCGTACCCGATCTGGACCCGTCCGTCCGCGATCAGGGTGACCGAGAAGCTCACGCGAGCCGTCCGGTCGCTGTAGAAGGCGACGTTGCGCCACTCGATGACCTGCGCCGCCACCCCGTCCACCTCGGTCGTGCCGAAGTAGATGCCTGCCTCGTCGTCGACGATGAGGTCGTCCCAGAGCGGATAGATCGCGTCGATCGGACCGGGCGACGGCAGTGCGTCGTTGTTCCCCAGCGTGCTGGCGCGGTCGAAGGTCAGCGTGCCGTTCGTCGTCACGCATACCCCGTCCCACGCCGTGTCGTAGAACGGTTGCAGGAAGCTGGAGTCGAACCACAGCACGCCGCACAGGTCATCGCCGTGCCACCCGGACTCCTCCGTGCCCTGGCGGTAGAGCCCGTCGGTCACCTTCAGCGAGTACGACCGACCGGCGGGGGCCACCGGCACGGGGCCCGGCTCCGGCTCCTCGGGCTGGGGCTCCGGCTTCGCCGTGTCGGCGCGTGGGTCGAGCGTCACCCGCAGCGCGGCAATGGTCGGGGCCTTCAGGCCCTTCGAGCCTCGCAGCTCCACGGTCAGCGGACCGCCCTCGTGCTTCACGACGGCGGTGCGCCAGTCGGCGGTGTTCGGCCCCACGGCCGCGGCCGTGTCGTACGCGTACTCCGTCAGCGATCCGTCCACGAGGACGTCGAACACCCGCTTCCCCTTGGCCACCTTCTCGATCTCGGCGAACCCGAAATCGATCGCGTAGGTGCCCTTGGGCGCGTCGGGGAAGCGGTAGAACAGTTGCTTGTCCGACGTGGTGCGCTGCGACTGGAACAGGGCGTCGTCCGTCGTGCCTGCGATCCCGGCCTTCGTGGCGGTGACCTTCGTCTTTCCCTCGTAGCCCCACGCCTTCTTGCCGGCGGGCTGGTCGGCGGACCAGGTGTAGCCGGAGCCGTCGGTGAACGATGGGCCGCCGGCGTTGACGCCGACCTGGTACTTCGTGGTCGTGAGCGTCACCGGGACGTAGGTCTTGGACTGGCGTCCGGAGTCGGACCTCACCACGATGTTCGCGCCGAGGACTCCTGGCTCGGTGTCCTTGGAGGAGATCGAGACCCTGACGGTCGTCGACTGACCCGGGGCGAGGGTGCCGCCGGTCGAGGAGAGCGACAGCCACGGCAGGTCGGTGAGCAGGTCGTCCTCGACGTCGACCAGCACGACGTCGTCGGCGACCTGGTCGGCCGCCCACAGCGCGCCGGTCGAGTCGGTTTCGAGTCCGCCGCCCTGGCCCGCCTTCTGGCCAGGGAACCACCACGCGTTCACCAGCGAGCAGTCGTCGGGGTCGACCTGAAGCAGGCGCGTGGGCCGGTTCGAGGTGAGGTCGGTGTACCAGATGGTGTCGGACGCCTGGTTGTAGGCCAGGCCCATCACCTCGGGCAGCGGCGGGGCGCAGAAGGACAGCAGCGCACCCGCGTTGTCGTGCGACGTCCCGGCGACGGTTCCGATCATGCCGTTGGCCCGGCCACCGACGTAGAACACGTCCTCCGTCGGGTTGTAGGCGAGTCCGGTCAACTGCAGCGTGGACCAGTCACCCTTGATCTGCCGGGTCTCCTTCCCGGTCTTCCGGTCGAAGCAGTGGATGTAGCTGGCCGGGCTGTCCTCCATCTGGCACATCTCACCGGTCTTGGTGTCGAGCGCCATGTCGAACGCCCGGTACGCGGGGTTCCATGACGCGTCGAAGACCTTCCCGGTCGGCTTGCCCGTCACCGTGTAGGCGGTGTTGGTCCGCGCGTTGTAGTCGTGCACCCAGACGTCGCCGTCGTACCCGATCCCGGAGGGTTCCTTCTCCTGGATCGTGCCCGGGATGGCGATCCGGGTGATGACGTCACCGCCGGAGGTCACGCCGACCTTGCCGGCCGCCTCTGCTTCCGCGACCTTCGCCGTCGCAGCCTTGCCGTCGACGTTCGACGGCTTCATGCCGCTCGCACCGGCCCTCCACGCGGTGAGGTCGATCGTGCTGTCCGCACCCTTCCCGGTGCGCGTGGTGGTGCCGGCGGCGTCAAGGTCGGGGTGGCGTGCGGCCTCACCCAGGTTGTACGTGAGTGGGGCGGAACCGTTGTTGGCCAGCGTCAGCGAGCCCACGCCGTTCTGGTCGGTGCCCAACACGGCGTCGAGGCCGTCGGCCTTCAGGCCGGCGACACCCGTGGTCAGACGCGCGTCGATCTTGGCGTTCGCGTAGAGCTTGTCGAGGGAGAAGGGGTATGCCGCGGTCGTGTAGTTCGGCGCGTCGACAGTCATGGTGTAGTCGCCGACCGGAAGCTGGCGATGCACGATGCCGGTTCCGTTGGTCGTGACGGCCTCGACGAGTCCAACCTTGTTGGTGAAGGAGACCTTGGCTCCGGCCACCGGCAGCCCGTCGTTCTTGTCCAGGACTGTCGCGTCGAGGTACCCGAAGTCAGGCATGTCGTAGGTGACGATCATCCCGCCCCGCAGCACCGTGGCGCTGTCGGAGAACCGGATGCCGTCGACACCGGCCCAGCCCTGTATGCCGGTGATGCCGTGCGCGCCGGCGGTCACCGGGTCGTCGGTCCCGATGCCGTCGCCGTACCCGAAGATCACGGTGCCGGAGCGGGTGAGGGTGGCCGAATAGCTAACCGGCTCCGTGTACTCCGACCGGTCCGGATAGGCCCAGAGTTTGGCGTTGCGGAACTCGACGACGAACGCGTCCTCGCCGTTGACCTTGGTGGCGGCCGTGAAGACTCCCCCGCCGGGGCCGAACTCGACGGGGGTCTGGACGTAGAACGGGAAGACGCCCGCACCGCCGCTGCCGGGTCCGGTGGTGGTGTCCGGGGAGATCACGCCGCGCAGGCTGATGCCGAGGGTGTCGTGGCTGCCGTTGTAGAGCGCGATCGGGAACGGCAGCTGCACCGTCGCCCACACGCCACTGGTGAACGTGACCGGGTCGGTGCCGCGCAGGTACTCGCCGTCGGAGACGGCGCAGCTGTAGCCGCCCTTGTCGACGACGAGCCCGACCGGGATCTCGACCGACTCGTTCTGCGCGCCGACGGTCAGCGGGACCGTCGTCGGCGAGAAGCAGGCGTTGGGCTTGACGTTCAGCGTGTACCCGCCCTCGGGGACAGCGCTGATCGTGAACGCGCCGTTGGCGTCCGTGCGTACCGGCTTCAGCGGGGTGTCCTTGACGGAGACGTCGGCGTTCGGGACGGGCCGCTTCTTGTCGTCGACCACCCTGCCGCTCATGTCGTGCTTCGCGGCGGCCGTGAGCGGCAGCTTGACGGAGGTGTCCTGGCCGAGGGAGATCGTGACGTTGGCGGCCGCGGCCAGGTAGCCGAAGACCTTGGTGCTGAGCTGGTAGTCGCCGACCGGGAGGTTCGTGGTGAACCGGCCGTCCTTGTCGGTTCCGATCGAACGGCTGAACGGCCCGCTGATCGTCACCTCGGCGGCGGGGACCGGGGCGCCGTTGGCGGTGACGACACCGGTGAGGGTGCCACCCTTGCGGGGCGCGAGCTCGAGGAGGCGGACGAGGTCGAGCCGGCCCTCGCCGTACTTGTTGTTGATCTCGGCGGTGCCGCCGCACTCGGTGTCGTCGACGTCGACGGCCGACTCGCCGAGCAGGCGGCGGGTCTCCTCGACCTGCCCGACGAGGGTCGGGTCGTAGCTCCACAGCGCCGCGACGGCGCCGGCGACGTGGGGTGCCGCCATCGATGTGCCGGACATCTCGGTGTAGCTGTTGTTCGGGTAGGACGAACGGACGGCGTCGCCCGGAGCGGAGATCTCGGGCTTGATCCGGCCGCCTTCACCCTCGCCCTTGCGGGAGAACGACGCGAGCGTGCCATCCGATGAGTAGGCGCCGACGGAGTAGGCGCTCTCGGCGGAACCAGGCGAGGAGACGGTGTCGCAGGCCGCGTACGGCGTGGTGTTGCCCGATGACCAGACGCTGAAGATGCCCGCGGCGCTCCAGGCCTCGTCGATGGCTCGGAAGAAGTCGTCGAAGCTGTGCTCGACGGTCTGGCCCCACGAGTTGTTGATGACGTGGGGGCGCTTGGAGGGGTCGGGGTTGTTCCCCTGGACGTCGGTCGGGGCGAGCAGCCACCAGCCGGACCGCAGCAGTGACTCGACGCCGGTGCTGTCGCAGCAACCGTTCGTCGCGATCCACTGCGCGTCCGGGGCGACGCCGACGTGGTTGGTGCCGTCGTCGCCGACCATGGTGCCCATGGTGTGCGTGCCGTGTCCGTTGTCGTCGCACGGTGTGCCCGTGCACGTGCCCCGGGTGGCCATCCAGTTGTAGTTGTGGTCGATGGTGCCGTCGGGCTTCGCGCCGCGGTACTGGTGCATCAGGGCGGGGTGGTCGAATTGGACGCCCGAGTCGAGGTTGGACACGGTGATGCCCGCGCCGGTGGCGCCCATGGCCCACGCCTGCGGGGCGTGGATGGCGTCCAGACCCCACGAGACGGTGCCTGCCTCGCCGGTGGCCTTCGGGGCGGTGGGGCGTGCGGCCTGGTCAGTGGGGACTTTCTGGTCCACCGGCTCGATCAGCGCGACCTGCGGCGTCGCGTGGATCTCGGCGACCTGCACCCTCGAGGCCACGTCGAGGGCAAGCTTCTCGGTGCCCCCCTTGACGAGCACGGCGTTGGCGATCGGGTAGGAGGTGTATTTGACACCTGCCCGGTCGAGTTCGGTGGAGACGGATGCCAGGGAGTCCTTCGCCGCTGCGGTCAGCGCGCCGTAGACGAACTGACCACGAGCGGCCCAATCGGCGATCTTCTTCGCTGGCCCGAGGTCGGCTTCGGTCTCGAACGTGATCCAGAAGTCGGAAGCCGGAGACGTACGGAAGCGTTCCTTCAGGCTCGACGCGATCTTCTTGGCGGCCGTGCCGGGATCCGGCTCAGCGGCGGACGCCGGCGATGGCTGGATCATGCTGAGGCCGACCACAGCGGCCAGCGAAGCCGCGAGGGTTTTGAGTCTCATATGGGTCCTTTGGCCTACAGGGGCTGATAGGGGTCGTGGTTCGTCTGGTTGTCGGCACCGTCGGGGGCGTCGGGGGCGCTGACGCGCGGCTCGCGGGACAGCTCGGGTGGTGGCTCGTGCTCGATGGCGGAATCGTCACGCGCGACAGGTCGCTCAGGCATGCATCGCCCTACGGCTATGGATCATGCAGTCATGCTCGGGGGGACGAGTGACCTTCGCTATCCAGCGGATACGTCAATTTTTCACGACGCGTCGTCGAGGGAGTCCTCTTCTGCGAACACTCCGGCCTCCACTGCCTTGACCGCGAGCGCGGTCCGGGAGCTCACCTTCAGCTTGCGCATCGCCGCACGCAGCTGTTGATCCACCGTGGCCGGAGACTTCGCCAGGATCCGGCTGATCTCCCGGTTCGTCTTGCCGGCGACAACCAGTTGGACCACGTCGAGCTCGCGAGGCGAGAGCTGGTCGCCGTACCCGCGTCGGCCGCCGCGCCACAGTCGCGGGACCTCGGCGCCGTGTTCGCGAAGCCGCTGCGCGACACGGTCCGCGTCGCCGCGGGCTCCGAGCCGGAACAGTTTCTCGTACTGTGCCGCCAACAGCTCTCGGCCGTGTTCGAGCTGGCCTTGCGCGATGAGCGCCTCGGCTTGACGCTCGCGGGCGAGCATGGCGTCGTAGGGGCGCGGCAACGCGCTCCAGGCGCGCGCCGCCCGATCGTATGCCGTCGTCGCGCGGGCGTGGTCTCCGGCTGCGGCGAGCAGCAGGGCACGGCATACCGTGAGCGCGGCGCGAGGCGCAGGCGCCGTACGGCCACGCAGTCCTCTGGCGAACTGGTCGCCCAGGCGTGTCGCGGCCTTCAGGTCGCCCGCGGCGAGGTGCGCCTCGATCCGGGCGGGGACGAGATCCGTCGCCCAGACCCAGATGCCTTTTCTCCGGACGGTGTCCATCGGCTCGTTCGTGATCTGCAGCGCCCGGCCGCTGTTTCCGTCCGTCAGCCAGAGTCTGGCCAGCGCAGCGGCGGCCTCCATCGTGTCGTCGGCTGCGCCGAGACGGGCGGACTCCTCGAGGACCAGGCGGAACTGCTCCTCCGCGGCGCGCCGCCGTCCGGCTGCGGCTGCCAGCCGGGCCGCGAGCCGGATGCTGCCGAGGTAGTGCGCCGGCCGGTCCCGGTCGGCGTCGGCGAGTGCCGCGCTCTGTTCCGGGAGGCCCTCCCACCGGCCGGTGAGCCACGCCAGGTTGGCCTGTTCGAGTCGGACGTTGTGGTGCAACCGGGACGCCTGCTCGGTCTCGGCGAGGCGCATGGCCACAGCGAGGTGTTCCTCCGCGTCGGCGTACCGACCCCAGATCAGTGCGCCGGTCCCGACATTCGCGTGGATGCGGGCCACGTCGAGACGCTCCGCCGAGGTCGCGCCGTCGACGGGCAGCTCGGCGACGACGTCCCAGGCCTCCTCTTCGCCGAGCATGAGCAACGCTGCGGCTCGGTTGCCGGCCAGGTTCAGCCGCTCTGCGGAAGAGTAGAATTCGGCGGTGAGTTCGGCGGCGCGATCCAGCCAACGCCGATGGGTCGACGCCGGCCACGGCCCCGCGTAGGCCCAGCCAAGATAGGTCATCGCCCGAGCCGCCTCGACCGGGTCATGGTCGAGGTTGGCCACCGCCTGCTCCAGCTCGCTGAGTGCGGCCTGCGCCTCACCCCCGGTGATCAGGAGCCGGCCCAGGGGGTTGCGAATCTCGGCCTGCTGGCGGGCGGAGAGACCGGGGGTCTCCAGCACCGAGCGCAGGGTACGGATCACCCGGTGGTGGACCTCGTCGACCGGTTCACGACGGCCCAGTGCGGCAACTCCGGCGATGCGCGCGACCCGTGCCCGATCCACCGGCGGCAGCACGGCCCACGACAACAGATCGACCAGCAGGTCGACCGCCTTGGTGTGGTCACCCGAGGCCATGGCCAGATCGGCACTCTGCTCGGCGTACCGCGCCCAGGACTGCGTCTCGCCCGCCTCACGGAAGTGGTGGGCAAGGCGTGCGACAGGCGGCGGGTGGATGTTCTCCAAGGCACGGCCGGCCAGCAGGTGGAAGTGTCTACGGTCGGTCAGTGGGATGGCTTCATGGACAGCCGTGGCGGCCAGCACATGCCGGAATCGCCACTGGCCGCGGTCGTCTGCGTCCAGGACGCCGGCGTCCGCCGCTTCCGCGATGGCGCCTCGACACGCAGCGGGTGACAGGCCGGCGGTCACCGCGATCGTGGCCACCGACGACCGCTCAGCCAACGTGGCCGCGGCTCGCAACACCTGCTGCGCCGGCGGCGACAGACGGCCCACCCGCTCCCGGGTGGAGTCGCGCACCGTCGGCGGCACCCGTAGCTCGCGCAGCTTCAGCCGGACCCACTGCCCGTCGCGGAAGACGAGGTCGGCGCGGTCGCACATGAGGCGAACCGACTCCTCCAGCGCCAGAGGAACGCCACCGGTCCGCTCGTGCATGAACGTCGCGAACTCCTGCGATATCGGGTTGCCGTCCAGCATCGAGGACACCAGCGCTGCCGTGTCGTCGGGTCGCATAGGCGCCAGGGCGATCCTCAGCTGGGTCACACCGGCGGGCAACCGGGACGTCAGCCGCAGCAACAGCGACCCGTCGTCCACCTCCTCCGGCCGATAGGAGATCACGAGGCTCGGCCCGTCCGTTTGCTGACGGGCGGTGACGAACAGTAGGAACTCCAAGGTCATCTCGTCGGCCCAGTGGGCGTCCTCGAGCACGAGAACGTCGACACGCAGAGCCCGCAGCAGCTCGTCCAGGGCGCGGAACAGGCGATGCCGGGCCACCTTCGCATCGTCCAAGGGCTGCAGTGCGGGCGGCAGGTCCGAGGACCATTCAGGGAACAGGGGCCGTAACGCACCCGCGAGCGCGGTGAGCGGCAATCGCGACACCGGGCGGTCGATCCCACGGAACGCGTCGACGATCGGCCCCAAGGTCAGCGACTCGCGAAGCGGTGGGCACACCGAGACCAGGGCGCTGCGCTGGTCCGGCGCCGCCAACCACTCTCGCAGCAGTCGGCTCTTCCCGATTCCCGCCTCGCCCTCCACCAGCACGATCGCCGGTGGCCGGGCCAAGGCGCCCCGTAGCGCCGCCATCTCCCGGTCACGACCGACGAAATCCGGCGTAGATACCGTCGGTGAAGTCCCGTCGTCCTCGGGCGAGGGGTCGAGCATGCGTGATGATCTCCCTTTTCGCTGCTCGGGCGCAAGTACACGGCGGCTGCGATCAGGCAGGGCGTCCTTCCGGTAGCTCCGACGACCTCGGGCGCCCTGATCACCCGTGGCGGCACCGGTTGCCAGCGGATCTCTGCGGCACTAGGTTGAAGTTGTATCGATGAACGTCTACATGACAAGGTACGGGGGCCCGCATGTCCACGTCTGTCACTCGCCGCACCGTCCTGGCCGGCGGCGCCGGTGCCGCCATCGGCCTGGCGCTGCCCGGCCCCGCCGCCCAGGCCGGTGACCACCACCCCACCAGCGTGAGCTTCACCCTGGACGCGAGGACGCTCGACGGCGGTGAGCAGGTCACCTCGGTCACCCTCGACACCAGCCGGCTCGGGCCGATCGACACCGCCGGGCTCACCCCCGGCACGTTCAGCGTGCATGCCAAGGCCACCAGCCCGATCCCGATCGCCCCCGGCGACCTGATCTTCAGCGAGTACGACCTGGACCGCACGGTGACGGCGGCCCGGCTCGACCGGCACGGAAACATCGTGCTGGAGCTGAGCTACGCCGAAGGTCAACTCGGCGGTGGCACCCTCGGCTACATCGTGAGCAGGGGCCGCAACGTTCGGCTGGACCTCGTCTACACCATCAAGCAGAACACCCCGCTCCTCCGGCGCCACGGCCCGCCGGTCACCATCACGCGCTTCGTGCAGGGGCGGCTGTCGAACCCCGAGGTGGACGCCTTCAGCCACCACGTCTCGGGCTCGGGCCTGAAGTACCGGTTGTACTCCCCGGAGCGTTCGCACCGCCACGGTCGGCGGCCGTTGATCCTCTGGCTGCACGGCGGCGGCGAGGGTGCCTCACTGCCCGACGACTACTACGACAACGAGACCACGCTGCGCGCCAACCGCGGCGCGCTCGGCTTCGCCACCCCGGAGGCTCAGCGGATCTTCTCCGGCGCGTACGTCGTCGCTCCGCAGAGCACCTCCTACTGGATGGAGGACGGCCCCCGGTTCGCCCCGCTGATCCGCGAGATCGTCCAGGACCTCGTACGCCGCAAGGGTGTCGACCCCGACCGGATCTACGTGGCCGGTTGCAGCAACGGCGGCTACATGTCCCTGGAGATGACCGTTGCCTATCCCGACCTGTTCGCCGCGTCGGTACCGATCTGCGGCGTCGTCGAGCCGCTCGGCGGGGAGGGCCCGCCGCTGATCACCGACGCGGAACTGGCGGGGATCCACACCCCGACCTGGCTGGTCACCTCGCGCGACGACGACACCGTGCCACCCGAGACCAACACGATCCACGCCCACGACCTCATCCCGGGATCACTGATCACCCTGTACGACCATGTCGTCTGGAACGGCTACCAGTTCCCCGGTCACTGGTCCTGGATCTACGTGGCCCGCAACGACCCGAGCCGCAACGGCACCCACATCTGGCAGTGGATGGCCCGCCGTCATCGGTGATCCGCCGTGCGAGGTCAAGGTTGCTTGATCCGGGCGAGATGCGAGGCTGAGCAGGTGACTAACCAACTCGCGCGCCGCGTCTACGAGACCTGCCATCTCACCGGTCGGTTCCTTCTGCGATCCGGGCAGGTCAGCGAGGAGTACTTCGACAAGTACCTGTTCGAAGGACAACCGGATCTATTGCGCGAGGTCGCCGAAGCGATGGTGGCCTTGCTGCCGGGGTGCGATGTGCTGGCCGGGATGGAGATGGGCGGCATCCCCCTCGCCACGGTGATGTCACAGCTGACAGGGCTGCCCACAGTCTTCGTGCGGAAGCACGCCAAGGAGTACGGCACCAACAAGGCCGCCGAGGGCGGTCCCGTGACGGGCCGGCGTGTCGTATTGATAGAAGACGTCGTGACCACCGGAGGAGCACTACTGGCATCGTGCCGACAGCTACGCTCCATCGGCGCCCAGGTGGAGACGGTGGTCTGCGCCATCGACCGCGAGCAGGGTGGTCGTGAGAATCTGGCAGCCGAGGCGCTACAACTCCGCTCCGCTCTCACCCGCCGCGACCTGGAAGCTTCCCTGATGTCGTGACAGCTTGGGACCTCTAGGGCCAAGCAACCGGGGCCACCGCTGCTCGGTCCAGGTCCGCAACAGCCACTCCATCGGTCCGTACCGGAACCGGGCCATCCACGCTGCGCTGGCGGCGAGCTGCACCGCGTAGATCGCGACCGCGATGAGTACGACGAGCAGGGGTGCCACGGTACCGGCGAGACCCAGCCCGACGCCGGTGAAGACCAGCACGCAAAGCAGCGACTGACCCAGGTAGTTCGACAGGGACATGCGGCCGGCCGGCGCGAGTACGGCGGCGACCCGCCGTCCACGGTGGGTTTGGAAGAACTGGAGCAGGGTGGCGGCGTACGCCGCCGCGAGCAGCGGCGCGGTGAGCACGCCCGCGGTCAGCCCGGTCAGGTTGGCCGTGCCCCCGCCCGATGCGAAGACCACCGCACCGGCCAGGCCGACCGGATAGCCCACCTGCTGCACCCGGCGCAGGAGCTGCCGGTTCCCGACGACGTCGGTGAGCAGCCGGCGCCGCCCGGCCGCGTAACCGAGGAGGAAGGCCGAGAGGGCGAGTGGCCCCTGCACCAGGAGCGCGCCGAACATCGCCGGCAACTGGCGTACGTGCTCGGTGACGACCGAGGCGAGCCCGCCCCGTAGCGCCTCGGTGGACCGCTCCCCCGCCACGAGTGCCGTGGCCGGATCGGTGACCAACTGGGCCCCGCCCGTGGCGGCGAGCGCGAGGACGAAGCCGATCCCGCCGGTCACCAGAACGGCGGTACGCAGCGCCGTTCCAACGGCGACTCCTCGCATGGCGAGCAGGACCAGACCGAGCAATGCGTACGTGGCCAGGATGTCGCCCTGAAACAGCAGCACCGCGTGCAGAATACCGAGCACGAAGAGCCCGACCAGCCGTCGCCGGAACCGTGGGGCGAAGTCGACGCCGCGTCGCGCGGCGGAATCGAGCTGAAGCGTGAAGCTGTAGCCGAACAGAAAGGAGAAGAGCAGGTACGCCTTCATCGTGAAGAGCAGCTCGACCAGCCACCGGACCGCCTGGTCGTCCCACGAGTTGTGCGCGGGATCCGTAACCAGATGGAAGGAATAGCCGGAGGCGAAGAAGGCGATGTTGACGACCAGGATGAGGAGCAGCGCCACGCCACGCAAGGCGTCAACGTCGACGATCCGGGAGAGCGTCCCGGACGACACCCGATTCTCGACGGGCGGGTCTTCGAGGTAAGGATTCATGGCCACCTCCGGGCGGACAGGCGCCGTGCTCGATGCCTTTCCTGCGACGCTAGAAGGCGGTCGATCCAGATCACAGCCAGTGAGCGGGAAGGTCGCCGGTGGGGCAGGCCCTACCAGGGCACTCGTAAAAACGGCCACATCCCCGTTCCAGCGTGCTTCCCGGGGAGTTGCGGCGACCGATGTGTTCGGCCCTTGTTGCTGCGTAGGACGCCACGCTCGCCGCCGCCGGCGACGAGCCGACCACCGTGCGACGCGCGTTTCCGCGCAGCGCCAACTACGGTTGCGCCCGCCCGCGGGAGGGAGTTATCCCTCGGCAGTGGGTCGGCTGTGCACCACCAGCTCGTCGATCTCCAACCGGCCGACGCGCAGCTCCCGCACGACCGCCCGGCGGATCGCCAGCCGCCCGATGGCCAGCGCCCCGACGGCCACTGCCCCGACGGCCAGCGCACCCACGGCGAGGGCGCCGAGCGACGCCGCCCCCGCAGCCCGCGCGCCTGTAGCCGCCGCCCCCGTCGCCACCGCGCCGTTGGCGCGCGTCCCGGTCAACCGCATCAGGCGTACCTCTCGCTTCATCCCCCCATTGTCCGCGTACCGCCGGCCGCCCGCTCCCGACAGGTCCGGATGTCACCGCACCGCACGTACCGCCGGTACCGCCCGCTCCGGTCACCGCCCTGCGGGCCACTGACCCTGTGCCGCGCGGGCTCCGTGGCCGCGTGGCCCGACCGGCTGCCGGCCCACCCCGCCGTCAAACGGCCTGTCGTCCTGTCGGCCCTCGCTGTCGGGTCACTCCTCCGGCGCGATCAGCCGGTCGTCGGTGGCGTCGCGGACCGTGATCGCCTCCACCGGGCACGAGTCGGCGGCGTCGAGGATGACCTCGGCCGGGGCGACGACCTCGGCCAGCGGCGTGGACAGGCCGTCGACCAGGCGGAAGTGCTCGGGCGCGGTACCGGCGCAGATGCTCGTGCCGATGCAGCGGTGCGAGTCCACCCCGATCCGCCATGCGGTACTCACCAGGCCACCGGCATGCCGAGCAGGCCGCGCACCAACATGCCCCGCTTCCACTCGAGTTCGGCTTCCGGTACGGCGAGCCGCAATCCGGGCAGGCGAGTCACGAGGGTGGCGACGGCGACCTGCAACTCCATGCGGGCCAGCTGCGCGCCGACGCAGTGGTGTACGCCGTGCCCGAAGCCCAGGTGCGGGTTCTGCTCGCGGTCGAGATCCAGCCGGTCCGGGTCGGCGAAGACGGTACCGTCCCGATTCGCCGACGACAGCGAGCCGAGAACCGGCTCACCTGCCCGAACCAGCACCCCGGCGACCTCGACGTCCTCCTTGGCGTACCTGGCGAAGGAGGAGCCGACGCCGAGCGGCACGTACCGCAACAGTTCCTCGACCGCGGCCGGCACCAGCGACGGGTCGGCCCGCAGCCGAGCGACCTGGTCCGGATTGTGCAGCAGGACGTAGACGAAGTTGGGGATCTGGGTCACCGTGGTCTCGTGGCCGGCCGCGAGCAGCCCTGCGGCCAGCTCCACCAGCTCGGTCTCGCTGAGCCGATCCTGATTCTCGTCGCGGGCCCGCACCAACGCGCCGAGCAGGTCGTCGATCCCCGGCTCGCGGCGGCGCTCGGCGACCAAATCACCGATGTAGCCCCAGAGATTGTTCAGGTACTCCTGGATCGTTTCCAAGGGCAGGGAGGTGGTCGAGACGATCGCCTCGGACCAGGTGTGGAAGCGGTCGCGGTCGGCATACGGGACCCCGAGCAGCTCGCAGATCACCTGGATCGGCAGCGGCGTGGCGACGTGCTCCACCAGGTCGGCGGGAGGACCGAGCCGGAGCATGTTGTCGACCAGTTCGTCGGCGATCTCCTGGGTTCGGGGTCGCAGCGCCTCTACCCGACGTGCCGTGAACGCCTTCGCCACCAGCCGGCGCAGCCGAGTGTGATCGGGCGGGTCCATGGTCAGCATGCCGCTGTACTGCTGGCGCGGGGTGAGCCTGGGCTCGTCGCGCTGGACGGCCGGGGCGCGGCCGAACCGCACGTCGCCGAGGACCGTGCGGACGTCCTCGTACCGGGTGGCGAGCCACGCCTCCTCGCCGTAGGGGAGCTTTACCCGGGTCATCGGCTCGTTCTCGCGCAGCTCGCCATAGGTCGGATCGACGACGAGGCGGTCGGGCACACTGAACGGGTACGGCCGCGCGGGCGGAACGGTTCGACTCTCGGTGGTCTGCGCGCTCTCCCTCATCCGGATTCCCTTCGTCGAGACGGCGTGATCCTCAGGCCGGCACCACGTTCGTAGCGGCGCCGGATTTGCCAGCGTCGAGGGCTCACGGACAGCACGCATCGACGTTCAGTAATCTGTCGATTTCGGATCGTAGCGGGAGATGTCGAAGATCGCCATGGCGGCCGATCCGCGTCCGTACGCGACAGCGTTCTCGTGGCGAACCGCTTGCGGGGCCTCGTCCTCGACGACCAGCCATTCCCCGCGTCGGTCGTCGCCGCCCGGCCGGCACCACCGTCATACCGATCTTCGGCTTCAAGGTTCGCAAGCCGGAGCCCTCGCAGACCCGCAGCGGGCTTCAGCCCCTGGCTGAGCCACGGCATCAACTCCGCTGCGCCGGATCAACTTCCTTGACCCGGGACATCAACGCGGCCCGGAGGCGACGGGCGCTCAAGGGCGCACGCGGATGACGGTCTTGCCCTTGCGCCGCTCGGTCGGGTTGAGCGCGAGGATGGCGTCGTCGAGAGTCGCGACTGTTCCGATGTGCGTGCGAAGGCGCCCGTCTCGCACCCGGTCGACGATCTCCACCAGCTGACTCGGAACGGACTCGACGACGAAGTCGACCGCCAAGCCGTCGACAGGACGGGCCTCGACGGGTCCGACCACCGACACCAGCGTCCCGCCAGGCCGGATGATGCTCGCCGAGCGCCTTTGGATTTCACCGCCGATGACATCGAAGACCAGGTCGACCCCGCCGATGTCTTCGAGATCATCGTGGTCGAGGTCGAGGAACTCGTTCGCGCCGAAGTCGAGCGCCGCCTGGCGGTCCGCCGCCCGACCGGTACCGATGACGTGGGCGCCGAACTCCCGGGCGAGCTGCGTCACCACTGACCCGACGGCGCCGGCGGCGCCGTGTGCGAGGACGCTCTGCCCCGCCTGAAGACGACCGTGCCGGAACAGGCCCTGCCACGCGGTCAGACCGGAGATCGGCAGGCTCGCACCCACCGTGAAGTCGACGTTCCCCGGCAGCGGCGCAAGGTTGCGTGCCTCCACGGCCGCGTACTCAGCCAGCGTTCCATCCCGGTGCCAGTCCGTGATCCCGAACACCCGCTGCCCCAGCGATAGTCCCGTCGTGCCGTAGCCGAGGGAGGAGACCACGCCGGCGAACTCGTGGCCGATGATCGCCTGGGCGCGATCGTGACCGGAGCGATCGACCCATGTCGAAGGCCATTCCCACTCCGCGGGGACGAAGCCCGACGCGTGGACCTCAACGACGACATCATTGATCGCCGGCGTCGGCTCAGGCCGCTCCGCGAGTGTGATCCCGGCTGCTTCCGCGGCTTGATCCATCGCGACGATTGCCCTCATGGGTGCCTCCTTGTATTTCGTGCTCGCCGGCTCTGCACGCCGCTTTCTGGGCCTGTCAGCCCAGTAATGGCAGTCAACACGGCGCGAAGTGGGCTGTCAAGCCCAGTCTGCGTTATCGTGCGTGTCATGGAAGCCACAACGGCAGCTCGGGTACCGCAGAAGCTCACGGGCAAGGGGCAGGCGACCCGAGCCCGCATCCTCGAGCACGCCGCGGAGCTCATCTACACCAAGGGCGTCCACGCGACGAACAACGAGCAACTCCGTCGCGCGGCAGGCATCAGCGGGTCACAGCTCAACCACTACTTCCCGACCAAGGAGAGCCTTGTCCTCGCGGTCATCGAGTGGCAGGCCGAGCGCGTCCTCGCGTTCCATCGCAGTGAGCGTTTCACCCACTTTGAAACCCTTGACTCCCTTCGGGAATGGGCGGGCTTCTACATCGCCTACGAGCGCTCCTACCGGGAAGGTTGCAGCCTCGGCTCGCTCGCCAGCGAGATCATCAAGACCGACCTTGACGTTCGCACGGAACTCGCGAACGCGTTCGAGCAGTGGAGAGACATCTTCCGAGATGGACTCGAACGTATGCAGAGGCTCGGCCGGATCAGCGTCGAGGCGGATCCCACCCGACTGGCCTATCTCCTGCTCTCCGCCTTTCAGGGCGGCATGCTCCTCGCCCAGGTCGCCCGCGACGTCGCCCCACTGAAAGACACCCTGCGGGCAGCCATCGACTACGTGCAGACATTCGCGATGCCCCCTGCTGGCGCACTCGAAGATCACACTGAGGCCCAGCGCAAGCAGCCCGGCCGGCCCCGCAAGCTCGACCCCAACCAGTTCGCCACGGCCCGGGCCGCTCTCGCCGCCGGCCAACCGGTCGAGCAAGTCGCTGCGGCCTTCGGCGTCAGCCACGCCACCCTCTACCGCCACCTCGCCGAACACGACAACGAACACACTTCGCCCTGAGCAGCAGCGACCAGGGCTGGCCGTGCTCGTTCTGCGGCTGGTTACACGATCCTTACCGGCACTCCACCGATGGCTGCGCAACGGCGGCGGTTTCCGAACCCTCGGCGAAGTCTGCTAGGTCCATCGCGTAAACGCGGACCTGGCGGCCGGTGTCCGGCTGCACCGTCTCGCGCTCCAGCGACATGCCCAGCTTGACCATCACCCGCGCGGACGCCTCGTTGCCGACGATGTGGATGCTGACCAGCCGCCGCAGGGCGAGCCGGGCACGAGTGTGGGCGACAACGGCCTGGGCCGCCTCGGTGGCCAGCCCCCGACCCCAGTACGCGCGGCCGAGCCGCCAGCCGATCTCCACGGCCGGCATGACCTCGGGCAGGAAGGTCGGCACCGCCAGTCCGGTGAAACCGGCCAGCTCGCCGGTCTCCTTGATCTCCACCGCGTACAGCCCGAAGCCGTGCTCGTCCCAGTGCCGCTGATAGGTGGCCAGACGCTCCGCGGTCGCGGCCCGGTCCAGGGTGCGGCCGTCATGGATGTAGCGCATCACCTCGGGCTGCGCGTTGACCGCGGCGAACCCGTCCAGATCATCGCTTCGCCAGCGGCGCAACAGTAGCCGCGGAGTCTCCAGGGACGTGGCATCAAGGGAGCTTGTCGGGTCAGGCACGTCCCCTTCGTAGCATTTCGGCGCCCAGGGGGCGATGGATAATCCGGTTGGGAAGCTGCCGGTGAACCGGCCAGGAAGGTGCGATTCGGTCGGGCCAGGTGCGGACGTCGCCAGCGGTTGCCGAGACGTGCAGGTGCGCGTCCGGCAGGACCCTGGCCAGCCCGGCGACGCCGCTGCCGGGGTGCGGTAGCGAAGCCGCACCCCGGCAGGGACGCCGATCGGGACTGACATCATGACGACAGGTGTCGAGAGCCTCCCAGGGCTCCAGGTCAGCAGCCGAGCCGCTTACTCGACAGGGCGATGTCGTCGATCCAGAGGTCGAACTCGTCCGGTGTCGTGCCGCCCTGGTAAAGCTGCCAGCCGATCTTCACCGTGTCGACCGTCGGCAGGACGAAGGGAACATCGTTGCCACCGTGGTCGCTCGTGGAGGCGGTCAACTCCGGGTTCGCCACGCCGTCGATCCAAACCGCGACGCGGTTGTCCGCCGCGTCGATCTTCCACTCGAAGCACTGCCAGGTGTCCTCGGCGACCGGGGCGGACTCCCGCCAGTTGGTCCAGTCGCCGGTCGGACCGCCGTCGGCGCCGACCCCCCAGAAGGTTCCGGGGACCGTGGGCGCGTACTGGCCGCCGACCGGACGGACGACCTCCGCGCTGCCGGTGCCGGTCGCCTCCACCAGCGTGAAGTGGGCCCAGTCCGGGGCCGTGGGGAAGGCATCGACGCGCAGACGCATCCGGCCGTAGAAGCGGTTGCCCGGCGCGGCGAAGTCGTCGACGCGCAGGAAGGCACGTCCGTTGTCAACCGTGTGGATGTGCAGCACCTGGTTGCCACGACGGGCACGTTCGACGGTGAGCGTGCCGTGGCGGGTGTCGACGCCCCACTTCAACGTGCTGGGTCCCCCGGGAGGCAGTCGCTCGAAGTCCTCACAGAAGAGCAGGCCACGGGGGCACGAGGGCGGGGAGGCCCCCGCCGCGCCGGCAGGAATGCTGCCGACTGCGGCGCCGAGGATCAGGGCGGCGCTGAACACCGCGAGAGATTTGCGCATCGTCATCCTCCAAGACGGCTGGTCTCCACCCAGGGGTCGGGCCAGCAGGAACTTTCCGGCCATCCGACGCTGCGGTGCTCCCGCTCGCACCGCTGCGGCGCGGTTGCCTCCGCCTGCGGCGATCCGAGCTATTCCGGCACGACCGCATCAGCTCCGGTTGCATTGATACACGTGACTATATGCGAAGGCGTCTGCATGGGTCCGTCCCGCTCCGGCCACGGATTACGCTGCCGGCCACGAGCGGCGCTCAGGACCGCCAGCGCCCACCGCCTTGCCGACGCCGCCCTCAGCGGACAACCCCTGGCCTGGCTCACCCGTTACCTCTTTGATCGTCCCAGCCGGGGACCCTCGGTCGCTCGGCCCGGTATGACTTCCTGCCCCTGTCGTTCGGATGATCCGGAGGGTGTTGTCGCCGGGTCGGGTGGCGTCGGCGGACCGCTGATAGTGACACGCCACCCCTGTTGGGATAGGTCTCTTCGTAACGTGGCTGCCGGCAGTCCGACGCCCGGACCAGCGGGCGACGGTCCCCGCTGGGTGGCTCTGTCCGCGTCGGATGCTGTCATCGTTGCTGTCGACAGCTCAGGCACCGACTTCAACCACCCGCCGTGCGTGGGCCTGCCGCTCGCGCGTTTGTCGGATAGCTTGTCCGGTATGGACATCGGCAATCATCACCGTCGAGCTGCTACTGGCAGCTCTCCGGACGAGAGTGCTTGGGTCTCGTCCCGGCCACCCCTGCCGGTGCTCATCGCCGCACTGCTCGTTACCGCTGGCGCACTGGTGCCACTCGGGTTACTCGTCCTGGTGCTGACCGAGTTCGAGGCCCGGAATCTGGTGCCAGTGCTACTGCTCGCCTTGGTCGGCGTGGGTGTCTGCGCGTCAATCGGGTACGGGCTGTGGCGCGGCTGGCGTGGGTCTCGGATCGTGGCCGTGGTGCTCGGCGTGCTGGTTCTGCTATCGGGGCTGAATTCGCTCGGGTCCAGCAACTCCGGATTTCTGCCGATAGCGTACGGCGCATTGGTGGCGCTGCTCGTGCTGGTTCCCGCCTCCGCCCGCGCCTGGTTCCGTCATTCCTGACGCGCCCTTCAACATGGGATAGGCCCGCACCTGCCAGTGCTGCGCGCAGGGCAAGGGCGCCGCACGGCCCAAGGAGAAAGGCCCCTGCCGCGCCCTCGGCCGCTGCTGTCAGGCCGTCCCGTCGACGCGCACGGTGAGGCGATGCTGGTATCGAACCGTGCGGAACAGGACGCCGCACCCGCTCTGACCTGGTAAACGTGGAGCCGCAGGCAGGGGTGGGCGCAGTTGAGAAACGTTCGATGCCGTTGGGCACAGGTCAAGGCCGTTCAGGGCACCCCGTTGCTCCCAACCTGCTCCCCCAAAACCGGGCTCGCGGTAGCCGGCGGCGTATGCGGATCCGGTGGGCGGCGCCCCGACGTCTTGAGCGCCGTCGGCGCCGGCATCGGCGGTTGGGCTGGTGTCGCGCTCGATAGCGGACGGATCTATGCCGGCTCGCGCACGCCGCCGGCGTTGCCACCGTCGTCTGGCGTCGGTTCGGCCGGGGCTTCGGGCAGTTCATCCTGCGCGCCAGGCAGAAGGACGCCCGCGTCGTCGGGCACCGGTTCACGCGGGTCGATGGGCGGATACTGTTCGGGATCGAGATCCGGTCCAGTCATCAGGCGAGTATCCCTCGTCTTCCGGACTGCCGCTCGTCGGGCCCGCGAGCCGGGCGGCCTTCCCCTCGCCTTCGGAGTACAACTACGACCTCAACGAGAACCACACCGTCGTCCACTACGGCAACCAACCGGCCGACTACCTGACCAACGTGCTGTCGCGCAAGGGCAAGGACTTCATCCAGCGTTCGGCGGCCGCCAACACGCCCTTCCTGCTGGAGGTCTCGACCTTCGCCCCGCACAGCCCGTTCACCCCGGCCGATCAAGACCTCGCCGACTTCCCCGGCCTCACCGCCCCGCGCACCGCAGCGTACGACCGACTGCCCACCAACCCGCCGTCGTGGCTGGCCGGCAACGGGCCGCTGAGCGCGCAGGAAAAGAGCACCCTGGACACGAACTTCCGCAAGCGTGCCCAATCCGTACAGGCGGTCGATCGACTGATCGGCAACTTGCGCGCCCAACTCACCACCAGCGGCATCGCTGACAACACCTACGTGGTGTTCAGCTCCGACAACGGCTTTCACATGGGCGAGTACCGGCTGACCGGAGGCAAGCAAACCGCCTTCGACACCGACGTGCGGGTCCCGCTCGTCGTCGCCGGGCCGGGCGTCGTCCCCGGATCGCAGCGTGCCGAGATCGTGCAGAACATCGACCTGGCACCAACCTTCCAACGCATCGGCGCCGCCGACGTCGGCGCGCACGTCGACGGGCGCAACCTGCTCCCCCTCGCACAGGGCGACCCTGCGCCGAACTGGCGTACCGGGGCGTTGATCGAGCACCACGGGCCCAACCAGGCGGCTGATGACCCCGACGCCCAGGACCTGCGCAACGGCAGCCCAGTCACCTACGAGGCCCTACGAACTGCGACCTACACCTACGTCGAGTACTCAAACGGCGAACGGGAGTACTACAACCGGACCGTCGACCCCCACCAGCTCGACAACATCGCCGCCGGGCTCTCGGCCACGCGACTGGCGGCGCTGCACGATGCGCTTGCGGCGTACGTCGCCTGCCACAGCCACTCGGCGTGCTGGACGGCAGGTCACGTGCCGGCCTGACGGCGCGCCAACGCAACGGCCCTGACCTGCGGCCTCGCGCTGTCGCAGGTCAGGGCCGGCAACGACGAGTTGGCCACCAAGGCGCGAGACGCATCAATCCTGCGGACTCACGTTCTTCCCCGCTGGACCGACGTGCCGGATCGACTTTTGCTGAGTCGGGACCGTAGCTGCTTGGCAAGGCGAAGAAATGAGGACCAGCACGCGGGCCATAAGATCTACTTCTATGGTCCGCACCACGCCTCCGCGTCCCCTGGACATCACCGCGCTCTTCCCCGAACTGCGGGAACATTCCATCACCGCTACCCGCCTGCATCCCCGACCCGGCGCTCCGACCGTTACGGACAGCTCGGTCGGCGGACCGCTGCTGTGGCCGGCGGACGAGGTATGGCCGGTCTGCGACGACGCCGGGGCGCACGAGCCATGGAACCTGACCACCCCGGCCGCCCTGCGCCGCGGGCGGGAGATCCTCGCGACCGCAGAAGCCCGGGAGCCGCTGCCGGGCGGGGACTTCTTGACTGCGCAGGAGCGGGCCGAGCTCGATGCTGCCGACGCTCTGGACTTGGACGACCTGATCGAGGACCCCATCCCGTTGGTCCCGGTCGCGCAGCTGTACCGCCGAGATGTCCCGGACTACGCCGGTCCGGACGGCACCGACCTGCTCCAGGTGCTGTGGTGCCCGGTGGACCACTCGGACCGGCACTACAGCCCTCGCGTCTTCCTCTACTGGCGCGACAGTTCCGCCGTCGGCCCGCTGCTCGAAGCGCCTCCCGAGCCGCCGGTGATCAGCGACATGTACCTGCCGGTTCCGTGCGTGGTGCACCCCGAGCAGGTCCGCGAGTACCAGTACGTCGATCTGCTCCCCGATGACCTACGCGAGCGGCTCGACGAGTGGGATGACGACGAGGACGAGAGCCGTCCCCACTATCGGAGCGACTTGTCGCTGGCGCCGGGATGGAAGGTCGGCGGGTACGCGAACTGGTCACTGAGCGATCCGTACCCGATGGATTGTGCTGTCTGCGGGACCACGATGACCTTGATTCTCACCGTGGATTCGGGCGACTGGAACGGCATGCGTTGCAGCTGGCGCCCGTCCGAGGAAAACCCGACCGCGTCCCCAGACACCGTCGGCGTGCAGATCGGGCGCGGCTACTCGCTGTACACCTTCCGCTGCCCCGAATCCTTCGATCACCCCCCGGCCACCGCAATGCAGTGACGCGGCCACCACCCGCGGTCGCCGCCGGCTCCCCGGCGGCGACCGCTCGGTGCCACCGGCGTCCGACGTGGCGGACAGGGTCACGGCGTGGGCGTCGTCCGCCTGAGCCAGCCGAGTTCGGTGACCCGGGTCTGCCGCATCCGCTCCGCGAGCCGCCGGGTCTCCGGATCGGCCCCGTTGGTTTGTTCGGCGTCCGCGAGCCGCTCGCCCTGCTCCACGTGCTCACGCAGGGTCTCCCGCACGGCGCGGTCGAACGCCGCGTCGCGCAGTGAGCGCAGCACGACGAGGTCGGCCGGGATCACCATGCCGGGCAGATCGTGCCCCTCGTGCTGGTTGACCGCCGGGAGCCCCGCGCTGCCCCGCAGCCGCCTCAGGTCGTCGAGCTCCGCGCGCCGGCCCGCCGCGATCCGCCCGGCCAGGTCCCGGATCCGCTCGTCCGTGGTCTGCCCGGGTACGAGGTCAAGCGCCTTGAGCACCTGTTCGTTCATCGGGATCATCAACTGGATCCAGGCCGCGTCGGTGCCGCCGAGCGTCGCCGTGGCCGGGGTCGACACGACGGGGGCCGGCGCGGCCCTTTCCGTGGCCGGCCCGGTGGCGCAGCCGGCCGCCGGCACGAGGGCGAGCAGCAGCCCGGCAAGCAGGGCGGACAGCCTCGCGCCCGGTGCCGGGCCGGCGAGGAGGTACGACCGTCACGGCGTCCCGCTGACGCCGCACTTGATGATCGGGCGGATGCAGTCCCGTACCCGGCGCTCCATCTCCGCCACCGGCCAGGCGTTGAAGAAGTCGCCGTGCATCGTGTAGCCGGCACCGGACGCGAGCCGGAAGCGGGCAGGGTCACCGTTCGCCGGGTACCGGATCACCTGGCGCAGCTTCGGCACGGGCACCGGGTGGCTGGCCGGGCAGTCGTTGTTCACCGGGTACGCCATGTGGCTCTGGTGGTTGGCCGAGTCCAGGTTCACCCCGTCCCAGCACTGCGGGAAGTCCAGGTACGACTCGATCATGCTGCCGGCCGGACAGCTGACGAAGTTCTTCGACGGGGGTACCTCGCCATGGTGCAGGCAGGACCATCGGGCGATGCTCTGCTCCGGCGCGGTCGCTTGGCGTTCCCGGCGACGATGCGCAGACCCAACGGCAGCGGCTGGCGCCCGCGAGCCGGTGTCGGAGATGTTGGCAGGGACATAAGGACTTCTTCCGGGCCGGGCTACTGGTAGACGCGGACGTAGTCGACGAGCATCCGCGACGGGAACGGCGTGGTGCCGTCCACCGGTCCCGGGAAGTCGCCGCCGACGGCCAGGTTGAGGATGAGGTAGAACGGGTGGTCGAAGACCCACGGCCCACGGGTCGACTCGACCGTGGCCTTGCTGGCGACGAAGACCGTCTGCCCGTCGATCTTGAAGGTGATGCCGCGACTGTCCCACTCGGCGGACCAGACGTGGAAGCCGCCGGAGAGGTCCACCCCGCCCGGTGACGGGTACTTCTGTCCGTACCCGTTGCCGCCGTTGTAGGCCGGCGCGTGCAGGGTCGAGTAGGCCTCCAGCGTGTTGCGGCCGAGGACCTCCATGATGTCGATCTCCCCGTTGTACGGCCACGGCCGCCCGGTGAGGAAGTCGGCGCCCATCATCCAGAACGCCGGCCAGAGCCCGTTGCCCTTCGGCACCCGGATGCGGGCCTCGATCCGGCCGTACTGCACGTGGAACTTGTTGCCGGTGTTCATCCGGTGCGAGGTGTACGAGCGGCCGTTGACGGTTTCCCGGCGGGCCTCGATGACGAGTGAGCCGGCGCCGTCCAGGCTGGCGTTGTCGTTGTTCGTGTAGTACTGGACTTCGTTGTTCTGGCCGGTGCCCGGATCGATCGTCCACTTGGCAGGGTCGGGCTTGCCGCCGACGGCGCCGTTGAACTCGTCGGCGAACACGAGCCGGGTGGCCGGGAACGTCGGGTCGGGAGGCATCGTCGGCGGCGGGGTGGGGTTGCCGCCGGTGCCGTACACCTTGAACTCCCACAGCGAGTACCCGTACTGGCTGCTGCGGGCGGTGCCGTACATCCGCACGTACCGACCGGTGCCGGTCACGTCGATGGTCTCCTTGAAGCCCTTCCCGGTGGTGGTCGAGTAGACGGTGGTCCAGGTGGACGCGTTCGGCGAGACCTGAATCTGGTACGACCTGGCATACGCGGGATCCCACTGCAGCACGACCTGGGTCACGGTGGCGGTGCGCCGAGGTCGACGTAGATCCAACCCGGGTCGACCCAGCCGTTGGTGGGACTCGTCGCCCAGCGGCTCGCCGGGTCGTGGTCGAACGCCTTGTCTGGCGTGCAGCCGAAGCACGCGCCGTCGTTCTGGCTGGTCGACGCGACCGCCGGCTTGGCGTACGACAGCAGCGTCGCGCCGCCGGGCGGCGGGGTCGTGGGCGGCGGGGTCGTGGGCGGCGGGCCGGTGCTGCCGTAGACCTCGAACTCCCACAGCGACACGCCGTACTGGGTGGCGCGCTGGGTGGTGTTGACCCGGACGAAACGGCCGGTGCCGGTGACCGCGAGGTCTTGGACGCCGCCCGTGCCGGCCGTGGTGGTGTGGATCGTCGTCCAGGTGTCGGTGCCGGTGGGCGATGTCTCGATGGTGAACGCGCGGGCGTAGGCGGCCTCCCAGCGCAGCACCACCCGGCTGACGGTGGCGGAGACACCCAGGTCGACCCGTAGCCACTGCGGGTCGCTGAACGCGCTGGACCAGCGGGTGCCGGCATTGCCGTCGACGGCCGCCGAGGCGGGGAACGCCACGGACTCGGTCGACGAGGCGGTGACCGGCCGCCCCTGCGACAGCAGCGCGTCGGCGGCGTCGGCGGGCGGCGCCAGGATCGCCAGGTACGCGCCGAGCAGCAGGAGCAGTGCGCTGCCGAGGGCCGCGAGGCGGCTGCCGCGCCCGGCTCGAGACAACGGGGTGAGGGACGGGGGGAGAGTCCGATTCATCGGTACTCCTTCGGGGTGGCGGCGGCGGGACCGACAGCTCACTGCTTCGGGCCCAACTCGCAAGAGAGCGCTCTCCGACGTAAGTCACTCTCAACCCTGCCGACCACGGATGTCAATGGCGTTTGATTGATCAGCATGAATACGGTGACGGGCGGCGGATGGTCGGGGCGCCGGGGCCGGCCCGCTACCGGACGCGGCCGATCGTGGCCGGGCGACCCCCGCTCGACACCGGGCACCGGCCACGATCGACGCCATCTGACCGCTACGGCTTCTTGGGGTCCTCACCGTAACCGTTGCACTGCCGACCCCCATTGATGCAGTAGGCCACGACATAGGCCTGGCGGGCGGCATTCCACCCGTTCATGAAGTCGTAGTGGAATGAGTAGCTGGCCCCCGAGGAATATGCCAGGCCGGCGGTGCTGGTGCCCGCCAGCTTGTACGGGAGCTTGATCTCCAGCATCGGCAGCGGGACGGGGTGGTCGGCCGGGCAGATCCCGCTCACCGGCCAGGCCATGTGCGACTTGTGGTCGGGCACGTCCAGGTGCACGCCGTCCCAGCAACTCGGCGCCTTGAGGCGCACGACCAGGGACGACCCGGAGGGGCAGGAGGCCGGCCAGTCGTTGCCCTTGTAGCCGGTGCACGACCAGCTGCCCCCGAAGTGCGCCGCGTCCGGCGTCTTCACGTCCCCCACGAGCAGCTTGAACCCGGCCGGGAACGGCTTGACCGTGCGGTAGTCCTTCACCCCGGCCTTGTAGTACACGGTGACGATGCTGTTCGGCACCGGCGCGCCGTTCTGCGACAGCGTCGGGAACCAGTAACCGGACGCGTCGAGGGTGTCCTGACAGGACGTGGCACCACCGACCAGGGACTGCGGGGTGGAGTTGGCGTTGGTGGTGGGGTTGCCGATAAACGTGTGGTTGTGCGACGCACCGGGCAGACCGGGGAAGACGATCGGGTCGTCGCTGAGCCGGTGATTGACGTCGCAGTTGGCGTGCGCCTCCTGGTACTGCGCGAAGGGCGGGTCGTCCGCCGCGAACGCCGTTCCGTTTCCACCGACCGCGGCGATTACCACGACACTCAGGAAAACCGCGGTGAGTGGCCTGGCCACAACTCTCCGACGCCCTCCCGAAACGGCTCTGAACAAGAGCAACCTGAGGCTCATCTGATCTCCTTTGGACGTAGGAACGAGCATCTATTTCCAAGAAGCTAACAATGGCCCGAGATTGAAACAATTGGTTGCCATCAGTTTGCCAAAAGGGCTGGCCGACGGTGCCGCGTAATAACCCGCACAGAATGTCCGGCCGACCCGGGTCGGCCGGACATTCGATGATTCACGGGTAGCTGATCACGTTGTGCGGAGTCACGGAGGACGGCAGGGCCGCGTCACCGGTGTCGTTGATGACGTGGGTGATCGAACCCTTGCCCAGGGACACCGTCAGCACGTCGTGGAACCTGACGTTGGGATTGACCGGAACCTCGAAGGAGTGATAGGCGGCGATGGACGGGTCGGCGGTGAACACGCAGTAGCTGCCGAGCCCCCAGGCCTCGTGGCTGGTCACCGAGTTGGCCACCTTGTAGGCGGCGTAGCCGGTGATGCCGTCGTGCGACCAGGCTGCCGCGCTCGGAGGGTCGTAGGGCAGTTCGTTCTGGAAGAAGATGGTCCGGCCGCCGTTGCCGTTCCAGATCACGTTGTACTTCTGGAAGTGCTCGACGAACAGGCCGAGCGCGGTGACGTCGGCGCCGTTGACGACCAGGCCGGTGTCGGACGGGTTCGTGGTCCACCCGGCCCCGGCGCCGTGGTCGGCGCGCCAGGCCCAGATGTGGTCGATGATCGTGTTGTTGCTGTTTACCACCAGGGCGTTGGTGACGGCGGCCGGGCCGGTGCCGCCGACGCGCAGGAACACGTCCTGGAGCGAGATCGGACTGGCGGCGTGATCCGCGTTCGCGCCGCTCTGGCCGACCTGGAGCAGCGACGGCGACCGGGTGGTGCCGGCGTCGAAGAGCAGCCCGGCCACCTTGACCCCGTTGACGTCGGCCACGTTCATCGCGGTGACCCCGTTGTCGGCGACGAGGGTGGCGAAACCCAGGCCGAGGACGACGGTGTCCGGCCGGGTCACGTTGATGGTCTGGCCGACGTGGTAGACCCCCGGGGTGAAGAGCAGGTTCAGGCCCTGCGCGAGCGCGCTGTTGATGGTGGCCGCCGAGTCGCCCGGGTGCGCGACGTAGAACTGGGTCAGCGGCAGCGACGTGCCGGCGGTGTTGCCGGCCGCCCAGGTGACGCCGGAGCTGTTGGTACGCAGGGACGGGACGAACACCCGGTAGGCGCCCGACGAGTCCGTGTACAGGTAGGGCTTCTCGCGGCTGACCGGGGTCTTCGGCACGACGGTGTAGGGCGGCGTTGGGAACGTGTTGGCGGGCGCCCCGGCCACACCGGAGAAGACGACGTTCCAGACGCCGCCGTTCCAGCCGCCGACCTGACTGTCCCGGGTGTACCACTGCTGCTGCGAGCACGGGCTGACCGTGCCGCTGATCCGACTGTCGGCGATGTACCCGCCGCTGGCCCACCCGCAGTTGGGCGAGGCGAGGGTCATTCCGCCGTGCACGTCCATCCGCCGGAACGGCGCCGCCTGGGCCACCGCCCACCGGTCACGGCCCGACACCGGAGTGATCGACATGTTCTCCGCCGAGCGCCAGAAGTTCTGCGTCGCGTTGCCGGCCATCCAGCCCGCGTCGACGGTGACGTCACCGTTGATCCGAACGTCGGCCGGGTTCTGCCCGAGGCCGGCGATCGAGGTGTAGAAGCCCAACTGGGCGTTGAGGCCGGTGTACGAGCCGGGCTTGAACAGCAGCGCGTACCGCTGCGTGCCGAACTGGTTTGTCTCCTGCGTGGCGAACACCTGGTCCAGCTTCGACTGGATGCTGGACGACGACATCGACGGGTCGAACACGATGACGTTGGAGCCGAGGTCGCCCCCACCGGGAATGGGCGGGCCGGTCGTGGGCGGTGGGGTCGTGGGCGTCGACACGCTGTGCACCACCAGCTCGAAGATCGAGTATCCGTAGCCGGTAGCCCGGGTGGTGCCGTACACCCGCAGGAAGCGGCCGGTGCCGCTGACCGGGATGGTCTGCGTGCCGCCGCTGCCGGCGGCGGTGGCGTAGAGCGACGACCAGTTGCCGACCCCGTCGGGTGAGACCTGGATCTGGAACGCCTTCGCGTACGACGTCTGCCAGGTGAGGACGACCTCGCAGACATCGGTGCTGGCACCGAGGTCCACCTGCAGCCACTGCGGGTCGCTGAACGCGCTGGACCAGCGGGTCGTGGCACTGCCGTCCACGGCGTTGGCCGCCGACAGCCGGCTGTTCTCCACCGACGACGCGGTGGCCGGCCGGTTCAGCGCGACGTTGGCGGTGCCGCAGCCGGCTGCGGCGGCGGTGGCGGTGGCGGACGGGGTGGTCACGGCGAGGGCGTAGGTGACGGTCACGGCCAGCCCGGACACGGCCGCGGCGAGCGCGGACCGGCGTCTGCCGGTCCGGCTCGCCCTGCTGACGGAGCATTGCATGACATCTCCCTGATGGGGTCAGGATGGAAGCCACCGCCGACGGCCAGGCGGCGGTGGCTCCGTGGGGACGGGTACCGAGGGGCCCTGGACGATGGCCCACGGATCGCGCACCAGTGGCGGTTGTCTGGACACTATGGGCGCCACCACGGCCCGACAATCGGTTGCCAACATTTGCCAGACTCGATCGATACCGGAACCACAGAGCATGAATTCCCGTCAATTCACGGAATCAGCGTCCCGCCTTCTCCGCGCGTACCCGAAGGTCCAACTCCCGAAGGTAGGCCAGGTTGTCCCGGGTCCGCTGAGCCAGCGGCACGGCGGTGGAGAAGTCCTCGACCGTCACCCACCCGTCGTAGCCGACCCGGCGCAGCGCGCCGAGATAGGCCGCCAGGTCGGCCTGCCCCTCCCGCAACGGCGCCCACTCGGCCGACCAGCGCGGTCCCCCGTCGTCCCGGGTGCCGCTCACCCGCCACGCGACGTTCTTCACGTGCACGTGCGCCAGGTACGGGCCGAGCAGCTGGAAACCGGCCAGCGGATCCTCGAACCCCTCGATGGTCAGGTTGCCGATGTCGTGGATGACCCCGGCATGCTCCGGCGGCAGGCCGTCGAGCAGGCGCATCGCCGCCGACGCCGAGGCGACGATGGTGCCGTGGTGCAGCTCGACCAGCGCGGTCACCCCGTGCTCCGCCGCCCTCCCGGCGATCCACGCCAGGTCCCGGCGGGTACCGGCCATCAGCTCCCGATAGTCGCCGCTGCCCAGTTGCGGCATGGTCACCCGGACCCGCTCGGCGCCCAGCGCGGCGGCTGCGGCCAACACCCGCTCGACGTTGCCGTGGTCGGCCGCCGGCACGTACGCCCCGAGCCCGGACAGCGCCAGCCCGGCCTCGCGGGTGATCGTGGCGATCCGGGTCAGCTCACCCTCCAGCCCGGTCAACGGGACGGTCGCCCGGTTGCCGGCCCAGAACCCGGGCGGTCGGGCCGGTTCCTGGTCGGTGACCCGCCACTCGACACCGTCCCAGCCCTGCGCGGCCAACTGCCCGACCGTCTCCTCCGGCGTCCAGTCCGGCGTGGACGCCGTGAACACCGACCACCTCATCGCGCCACCCCCGCCCCCAGGACGGACGACACCGTGGCCGCGGAGCCCTCGACGGCGGCGAGCACGTCGTCGAAGTCGCCGGCCAGCACCGCCGGCACCGACACCGGCCGACGCAGGTGCGCCGAGAGGTAGACCGCCTTGACCACGGCGACGTCGAGCAGCGCCTCGACCGCCGTGACCCCCGGTCGCCGGCCGCCGAGGATCGCCTCGACCGTGTCGTGGTACTGCCGCAGGTGCCCGGTCACGAAGGCGTCGTCGGGCTTGGTCGCCCCCCGCAGCTGCGACGGTGGCACGGCGTCGCCGGACCGGTCGGGCCCGTCGGCGTACGCGGACGGGTCCGGGCCGTCGGCGGTGTGCAGGTATTCCAGCTGGTCGTCGTGGATCACCGCGGACCCCTGCGAGCCGTGCACCTGCAACCGCACCCCGAGGCCCGGGTACGCCGCGGTGGTGGCGTGCAGCACGGCGAGCGCCCCGTCGGCGAACCGGATCGCCGCCACGGCGACGTCCTCCACCTCGACCCGCTCGTGGGCGAGGACGCCGGTGTAGGCGAACACCTCCTCGGGCCGGCCGAACAGCCACAGCAGCAGGTCCACGGTGTGCACGCCCTGGTTTATGGTGGCGCCGCCGCCGTCCTGCTCCCAGGTGCCGCGCCAGCCCGCCGAGTCGTAGTACCGCTGGCCCCGCCACCACGGCACGCTGGCCACCGCCGAGGTGAGCCGCCCCAGGTCGCCGGCGCGCACCCGGGCGCGACCGCGACGCTCGCCGGGTCGAACCGGTGCTGGCAGACCACCGCGCAGACCTGACCGGCCGCCTCGGCGTCCGTGGCGACCCGGGCGATGCGGCGGGCCGCCGGCAGGGAGGCATCGAGGGGCTTCTCGACGAGCACGTGCACGCCGGCCGCGAGGGCCTCCTCGGCGAGGTCGGCGTGCGTACCGCTGGGCGTGCAGACCACTACCAGGTCCGCCGCCTCGGCCGCGAGGGCCTCGCCCAGCGAGGCGTACCGGGCCGGCGGCGGGGCGCCCTGCTCGCCGATCCACCCGGCGAGCCGGTCGTTGGCCTGCGGGTCCGGGTCGGCGAGCGCGGTGAGGCGCAGTCCGGGGTGCCGCAGGATCGCCCCGGCGTGGGTGCGGGCGATGACCCCGCTGCCCGTGATCACGACGTTGAGGACGGTCATCGAAGATGCACTCCTATCGAGGCGGTGAGGTTCACGAACGCGCGCGCCGCCCGGCCGAACTCGGCGGGGCCGGAGAATCCGCCGAGTTCGTGCTGGCTGGCGAGGTGCGGTTCGAGGGAGGCGAAGCCGGCATAGCCGTCGTCGCGCAGCGCGGTGAGCGTCCGCAGCAGCTGGCCGTCGCCGTGGCCGGCGGGCACGACCTCGGCGCTGGCCGCGATCGCGTCCTTGACCTGCAGGTACTCCAGGTGCGGGCGCAGCAGCGCGTACCCGTCGTCGTAGGGCCGCACCCCGACCTGCACGAAGTTCGCGTTGTCCCAGGCGACGCGCAGCGCGGGCGAGTCGACCGACTCGACGAGGTCGGCGACCCGCCGCGGCACATCGCCGTAGATGTCCTTCTCGTTCTCGTGCAGCAGCACGACGCCGGAGTCCTCGGCGAGGGCCGCGAAGGCCCGCATCCGCGCCAGCACCGCCGCGCGGATCTCGGCCGGGGCGACCCCGGCCGGGCGGTAGAACGAGAAGATCCTGACGTACCGGCTGCCCAGCCGGTGCGCGGCCGCCACGGCGGCACGCAGCCGGTCGAGCTCACCGCCGTCCTCGGTGGTCACGTCGACCTTCCCGACGGGCGACGCGACCGCCGAAACCGCCATGCCGCGCGCGTCGACCGCCTCCGCCAGGGCGTCCAGTTGAGCGTCGCCGAGCTCCACCACGTTGGTGCCCCACGCGCTGCGCACCTCGATGTGCCGGGCACCGAGGGCACTGAGCACCGCGAGCTGCACCGCCGGGTCGGGATCGATCTCGTCGCCGAAGCCGGACAGCGTCCACGCCGTCACTTCACACCTCCCGCGGTCAGCCCACTGACGATGTACCGCTGGAAGGCGAGGTAGAGGGCGACCACCGGGGCCGCGCAGACGAGGGCGGCGGCCATCATCTGCCCGTACGGCGGGATCGCCCCGCCCTCCTGCGCCGCGCCGAAGACCTGCAGCACGACCGCCGCGGTGCGGGTGTCCACGTCGGTCATGACCGAGGCGAACAGCACGTCGTTCCAGCCGAGCAGGAACGCGAAGATCGCCGCGACGACCAGGCCCGGCCAGCTCAGCGGGATGACGACACGCAGCAGGATCTGCCAGCTCCCGGCACCGTCCACGCGGGCGGCCTCGATCAGCTCGCCGGGCAGCTCACGCAGGTAGGTCACCATGATCCAGGTGGAGAACGGCAGCCCGAACGTGAGGTAGGTGACGACCAGCGACCACCGGGTGCCGATCGTCGGCACGCCGAGGCTGCTGCCGATCGTCGCGAAGAGCACGAAGACCGGCAGGAGCAGCAGCGTGCCGGGGATCGACTGCATGCCCAGCAGCGCGCGCAGCACGGTGCGCCGGCCCCGGAACCGGTGCCGGACCAGGACGTACGCCGAGAAGACCGCGACCGCCGCGCAGGTCACCGCCACCGTGCCGGCGACGAGCAGGCTGTTCGCGAGCCCCCGACCGAGCGGAACCGTCGACCAGATCCGGACGTAGTTGCCGACGCTGACCCGCTCCGGCCAGAACTCACCGGCGGCCACGGCCAGGTCGGTGTTGACCGAGGCGAGGAAGACGTAGCCGACCGGCGCGCCGACGATGGTCAGCAGGAACACCGTCAGGCCGATCTGTAGTGGTCGCGGCAGCAGGCGAAGCACGGAGTTCATGCGGTGGCCTCCGGCTCGTCGAGTCTGACGGTGCGCAGATAGACCAGCAGCGGGACCAGGATCAGTACCAGCGAGATCACGGCCATCGCCGCGCTCAGCCCGAACCGCAGGTTCTGGAAGCTCTCCACGTACGTCAGCACCGGCAGCACCTCCACGTCGTGCGGGCTCGGGACGCCGAACAGCACGAACGGCAGGGTGAAGCTGTTCACCATGTGCAGCAGCGAGATGATCGCGGCGAGCGCGACCGGGGGGCGCAGCAGCGGGAGGATGACGTGGCGCAGCTTCGCCCGCCACTGCGCGCCGTCGAGCGCGGCGGCCTCGTGCAGGCTGTCGTCGATTCCCTGCAGGCCGGCCAGGGCGAGCAGGTAGACCAGCGGCCAGCCCGACCAGGCCTGCACGACGATCAGGGCGAGGTAGCTCTTCGGCCCGTTCAGCCACAGGCCGCCGGCGATGCCCAGGGTCGCCAGGCCCTGGTTGGCGACCCCGTCGGGTTGCAGGATGATCCGCCAGATGGTGCCGACGACGAAGGCGGGCAGCACGTACGGGATGAGGTAGAGGGACCGGACCAGCGACCGCCCGCGGAACGGCAGGTGGGTGGTCAGCGCGGCGGCGACCCCCAGCGGCAACGCGAGCAGCGTCGCGATCACCGCCGCGGACCCGCTGACCCAGATGGCGTGCGGCAGGCTGGTGCGGCCCACCGCCTCGACGTAGTTGCCGGCGCCGACGAACGGCGCCGACAGCCACTGCCGGAAGGTGTACTGGTCGAGGTCGAGCAGCGACATCACCAGCGCGACGACGAACGGCACGACGATGACGGTCAGGGTGAGCAGGCCGCCGGGCGCGAGCAGCCACACCGCGGCACCGCCGGCGGTCGCGCCGCGACGGCGGCGCGGCGGGGGACGGGCGAGCCACCCCGGCCCGGCGCGCATCGCCGGTGCCCGGAGCGTCCGCGGTCGCTGGGTCGTTGACCGTCATCTACTTCGCCTTGTCCAGCGCGGCCTGCGCCTCGGACTGGCCCTGGGCGAGCAGGGCGTTGAGGGACGTGTCGTCGACCTTGCCGGCGGCGAGGTTCGGCACCGACTGGACGACCACGTTGACCAGCGCGAGCTGCACCTTGCTCCACCCGCCGTGGAACGGGGTGCCGTGCGCCTTCGAGGCGGAGTCCACGATGGCCGCGAGCGCCGGGTCGGCGACCAGCCGGTTCGCCAGCTCCGCGTTCGTCGGCAACTCGCCGAAGGTCCGGTAGTAGGCCTCCTGCGACTCGGCGGTGGTCAGCATGTTCACCAGGCGCAGCGCCAGGTCCTGGTTCTTGCTGTACTTGGCGATCACCAGGTTGTCACCGGAGAGGATGCTGGTGGCGCCGACGCCGCCCGACGGCAGGCTGGTGGCGCCCGGCGGGACGGTCGGCATGACGGCGTAGCCGTACTTGCCGGCGACCGCGGACTTGTCCAGCGTGACCTTCGAGGTCGCCGAGACCATCGGCAGGAAGGCGGCCTTGCCGGCGCCGAACGCGGCGATGGCCTGGGCGTTCTTCCAGCCGGTCGCCGCCGGGTCGACGACCTTGTCGGTGGCGAGCCAGCCGAGGTACGTCTGGTAGGCCTTGACCGTGACCGGATCGGTCAGCCGCGCCTTGCCGTCGGAGACCAGCGGGTTGCCAGCCTGGATGCTCATCGCCCAGATGAACTTCCACGGGTCGAAGCCGTCGCCGTAGGCCACGGCCAGGCCGTACCTGCCGGCACCGGTCAGCTGTCTGGCCTGCTGCCGCAGGCCGTCCCAGGTGCTCGCCGGCTTGTCGATGCCCGCCGCGGCCAGCAGTTCCTTGTTGTACGCCATGACGAACGGGCGGCTGGTGAAGGGGATGCCGACCTCGTGCGTGGCGTCCGGGCCGGAGATGCCGAGGGTGGCCGGCAGGAACCGGTCCCGGCCGCCGATCTTCGTCCACTGGTCGGCGGTGAGGTCGACGAAGGCGCCGGTGGAGTATGCCGTCGGGGTGAAGGTGGTGCCGAGGGCATAGATGTCCGGCCCCTGCCCGGAGAGCATCGATGTCTGGATCTTGGTGAGTTCGTCGGTGGGGCTGGCGAAGGTCTCGAACGTGACCTTCGCCCCGGCCTGCTGCTGGAACTTCGCCGAGACGTCGGCGAACCACTGCTTCTGCTCCGTGGGATAGATCGAGTTCGCCCCGATGAGCACGTTGAGCGTCCTGCCGTCCTCGGCGGAGCTACCGGGGTCGCAGGCGGTGACGGGTATGGCGACCGTGGCGGCCAGGGCCGCCGCGAGAAGTCCACGGCTGGCGTTCATCTCTGCTCCTTGGGTGGTGGCTGTCCGGAGAGGAATGGTGTGGAGAGGCACATAGCCAGACGCCAGGGAATTCCCCCGGTTCGATGAAGCGTGCGAGGGAACGTAACAACCATGGAAACCGGGTGGCAACCGATTGCCATTAATTGCCATCGATGCTCTGCTGATGTGCATGAACCCCGAAGGCGTGCCCTCTCCCCGTGCGGCGGTACGCCGGGAGGGCCGCGTGACCATCAACGACATCGCTGCCCTCACCGGCGTTGCCGCCTCCACCGTGTCCCGGGCGCTGAGCCGGCCCGACCGGGTCAACCGGGTCACCCGGGAACGCATCCAGGCCGCCGCCCGCGAGCTGAACTACGTACCCAACACCCAGGCGCGGGCGCTGTCGTCGGGGCGTACCGAAACGGTCGCCCTGCTCGTCTCGGACGCGACGAATCCGTTCTACTTCGGACTGATCCGCGGCGCGCAGCAACAACTGCGCGCCGCCGGCCACGCCCTGCTGCTGATCGACACCGAGGACTCGGCCGAGCTGGAGAACCATCTGCTGCACAAGGTGCGCCGGTCGGTCGACGGGGTGATCCTCGCAGCCTCCCGCCTTCCCGAGCAGACCCTCTCCGTCATCGCCGCCGAACTGCCGGTCGTCACCGTCAACCGCAACGTCGCCCGGGTGCGCAGCGTCGTCATCGACAGCCCGGACGGGGTGATGCAGGCCGTCGAGCACCTGGTCTCGCTGGGCCACCGGGCGATCGCGTACGTGGCCGGACCGCCGTCCTCCTGGGCCAACGAGGCCCGGTGGCGGGCGATGCGGACCGCGATGGCCCGACACGGCCTCACCGCGGCCCGCGTCGGCCCGTTCGGCGTGTCCCGCAGCTCCGGATCGGTCGCCGCGGACGCGCTGCTGAACACCGGCGCCACCGCCGGCGTCACCTTCAACGACCTGCTGGCGATCGGCATCCTGCGGCGGCTGGCCGAACGCGGCGTCGACGTCCCCGGCGAGATCAGCGTGGTGGGCTGCGACGACATCTTCGGCGCCGACTTCTGCAGCCCCCCGCTGACCACCCTCACCGCGCCGATCGAACAGGCCGGCCGGGTGGCGGTGTCAATGCTGCTGGACCACCTTGAGCACCTGGGGGAAACGGCGTCCCGTCAGACCGTGCTGCTGCCCACGCACCTGACCATCCGGCAGTCCAGCGGGCCGGCCCCGCGCCGGTGACCACTCGCCGGGCCGCCTCTCCCGGACGACCAGCAATAGCCCGTATCAGAAGGCACGGGTCCACGTCGCGGTGGTACGTGTCCCGGTGCCCCTCGCGCGTCAGGGCACGGGCGCCGAACGCCGACAGAGGCCACCCGGGTGTCCACCACGAGGCTTGACGCCAGCCTCCGAAGACGACGCCCGGCGTCCGGACACGTGTGACGTGCCTTGACAGGATCAGCTCCACCTGACATGGTCAACCATATCGTTGATAAAGCAGCAGGTTGATAAAGATGCCGATTGACAAGAGGGACGATGGACAGCTCGACCGAGCGTTCGCCGCTTTGGGCGATCCGGTGCGGCGGGCCATGGTCGCGCGGCTGTCGCGCGGCGAGGCGACGGTCAACGAGCTTGCCGAGCCGTTCCCGATCACCAAACAGGCCGTGTCGCGGCACATCCAGGTGCTCGAGGCGGCCGGATTGATCACCAGGAGCCGGGACGGCCAGCGGCGGCCGTGTCGCCTGGACCCGGCGGCGCTCGAGGCGCTGACGAGCTGGATCGACACCTACCGACTGGCTACCGAGGCGCAGTACCGGCGCCTCGACGACGTCCTCGACACGTTGAAGGAGCAGCGGAGATGAACTCGACGACGATTACCGCCCAGCCCGGCACCCCCTACGTCGACGTCGTGCGCGAGTTCGACGCGCCGCCGGAGCTGGTGTTCCGCGCACACACCGACCCGGAGCTGGTGGCGCGCTGGCTTGGCCCACGCGGCATGCGGATGGAGGTGGTCGAGCACGACGCGCGGGCTGGCGGCGGCTACCGCTACGTGCATCGCGGCAGAGAGGGCGAATTCCGGTTCCGCGGCGTGTTCCACACGGTCGTGCCGGACAAGCTGATCGTGCAGACCTTCGAGTACGAGGGCACGCCGGAACACGTCAGCCTGGAGACGACGCGGTTCGAGGACATCGACGGTCGGACCCGGCTGACCAGACGCAGCGTGTTCGGCTCGGTCGAGGAACGCGATGCGATGGTCGCGTCCGGCATGGAGAACGGCGTGCGCGACTCGATGGAACGACTAGCCGAGCTGCTGCGACCGGGACGGGTGATCGTGGACAGCTCGAATCCGAGATGACGGCGTACGCGCAGCACCTCACCTACCGCGTCCTAGCCGACAACTGACGCCGACACCGCCATCCACCGAACATCTTGTAGCCCAACCGCGGACACCATCCCGACTTCGATCCGGGATGCGACAAAACCAACACGAGCAACGAGAGGCAGCATTCATGCGAGACGTCATTCTGTACATGTCGATGTCGCTGGACGGGTTCGTCGGCAGCGACCGTGAGCATCCGGGGATCGCGGTCCCCGGAGGCGATGAACTGAAGCAGTGGAAGCTCGACCGCATCAGTCGGGCCGGTGCTCACCTGATGGGTCGCATCACGTACCAGGAGATGTCGTCGTACTGGCCGCGGTCCGACGACCCGTACGCGGCGCCGATGAACGACATCCCCAAGGTGGTGTTCTCGAAGACGCTTAGCGACGCCGAGGCCAGCTGGCCCGAAACCCGGGTCGCGCGGGGCGAGCTCACCACCGAGATCGCCGCCATCAAGGCCGAGCCCGGCCCGGACGTGATCGTCTGGGGTGGTGGCCGGTTGGCCGGCGCGCTCGCCGCGGCCGACCTGATCGACGAGTACCGCCTACTGGTCCAGCCGCTGGCCCTGGGCCGCGGACAGGCCCTGTTCGGCCAACTACCGCAATCGCGGCGCCTGGACCTCGTCGAGACCACGCCGTTCCCCAGCGGCGTCGTCGTCCACATCTACCGACCCCAGCACTCCTGAGAAGGGACACTCCATGGGCAAAGTGCAGGCGCAGGCGAACATGTCTCTGGACGGGTACGTCGCCAAGCAGGACAACACCATCGGCCGGTTGTTCGACTGGCTGCAGAACGGCGAGGTCGCGATGCCGACTTCGGCTGGGGACTTCACCCTCCACCTCACCCCGCAGAGTTCGGAGCACATGCGGCGGTGGGTGTCCTCGCTGGGCGCGCTCGTCTGTGGCCGGACGCTGTTCGACGTGGCGGGCGGCTGGCAGGGCCGGCACACCCTGGACGTCCCTGTTGTCGTGGTGACGCACCGAATCCCGCAGGACTGGGTTGACGCGCACCCCGACGCGCCGTTCTCGTTCGTGACCGACGGGGTGGAGGCCGCGATCGCCCGGGCCCAGGAACTCGCCGGCGACGCGGTCGTCGCCGTCACCGGGGGAACCATCGCCCGGCAGTGCCTGGAGCTGGGACTGCTGGACGAGGTGGCCATCGACTTGGTGCCGGTGGTGATGGGCGCGGGAAACCGGCCCTTCTTCGGCGAACTCTCCTCCGACGATGTCCTGCTCGGCAACCCGACGGTCTGCGTCCAAGGCGACCGGGTCACCCATCTCGTGTTCCCGGTGCTGCGGTGACCCTTCTTACCGGGTTCTCCTCCTGGTCATCGTCGTGAAACTTGATCGTGACGCCACTCGGCCTACGGATCGTCGACTGGGCGTGGGCGACCAAGGCCGCCGCATGGGTCGAACTCGCGTTGCTCGTCCCATGGCTGATCGGCAGCGGCCACAGCGCCGAACAGGCAGAAGAGTAGCTATCCCAGCTTCCCGCATGGACTAGGACGGACCGTCAGGTTCTGGACAACTTCGCGTCACAGAACGCAACAAAGTGGGCCGCAAGTCCCGACAGAGCACCGAGCTCTGGGTACACGACCTCGCAGTGTGGACCGGCGAATGGGCCAACCATCGGACCCCCGGCCACCAGTCAACCCATGAGCCATAACCCGGAGGCACCCTCTCGCCACGCGGCACCGGCAGCGGTCGGCCCAACTACCAGCCAGCAAGCCCGCTCGGAACCGCAATCAGGTCACTCAGCCGGGCGGTCCATGACGGTCCCGAACCCGGAACAAGCCGCACTGTTTCCCCGTCTGCTCCCAATGTAAGCGGCACTTAGGGCGAAGCCCGTTACCGACCACTCCGGTAACGGGCTTCTGACCTGCATGAACTGAGAGTGGGCGATGCTGGTATCGAACCAGCGACCTCTTCGGTGTGAACTCTCGGCAAGCAGATCGGATCGGCCTTGATGCGAGGTCATGTGGCCCGCTGAGGCGCCTCTCGGCTCGGTCCGGCTGGCACGGTTGCTGTACTTCGCTGCTGTACTTCTGACGCCCTGGGGGCATCCGCACTCAAACCAGGCCGAGGCCAATGGCGAAATCGGTGATCGTCGTAGGCGCGTCTGCCCGTTGGGCAACCTCGGTGACGACACGCCGCGCCGCCGGCCGGTGCCGTATCTCCGATGGTGCGATGTTGTCGACCAGCAGCAGGCTTCGAGCCGCCGTGATCACGTCGCCGAGCTGAAGGTACGCGCGAGCGACGTCGACGAGGTGCGCAGCACGATGCTCAAGCGGCAACCATCGCCATCCCTCTCGTTCGACGACCTTCTCGTGCTGCGTAACCGCGCGCTTTCCGTCGCCCAGCTCGATTGCTGCGGCAACTCGGGCCAGATCAACGGCCACAGGCCCGAAGGCGGTGTGATGGTGATCGTGTCCATCGCCCACCCGCACAGCCATCTCCGTCGCCTCGTTCAGCAGGCCAACAGCGTCGCGGTCGTTGCCCGCTCTGGCCGCTGTTAGGGCAGCCTGCACGAGCAGCGATCCACACAGGGACAGCTCCTGCGGTGTGCCGTCGTTCGGATCCGCTGGAGCAATGCGGTACGCAGCGCTCAGCATTACCGACTTCGCCCGAGCCGACGCGCGCAACACCTGGCCGAGCTGCACCGCCGCACAGGCCAGTAGCACCGGATCACCGATGGCAGCGGACATTGCCCGATCGGCAGCCAGCCAGGCGAGGCTTGCCTCGTCCAGCTTCACCAGCAGCGCCGCCGTCACCCGATACGCCTCCACCACGGCCGTACGGTCAGCGCCCGACTCCTGTGCTTGAAGCCGTTGAACACCTGTCAACAACGCTGGCAGCTGCTCAATCAGCTGCGGATACCGTGCGTGCTGGTAGGTAGTCCACGCGTGCCCGATCGCCCGGCCCAACTGATCAGGTGACGCATCCCGGCAAGCAATCGGGTGGCTGCTCGCCATCCCGTACGTGGACAGGGCCGCCCGAATGAAGAACCGCGGCGACCTCCCGGATCGTCGAAACCCGCTCCAGTGACCGCACCCCGCGCTCGACCTTGTCCACCCAACTCTTGGACTTCCCCAGTCGATCCGCGAACGACTGCTGCGACAGCTTGCGCCGTGCTCGCAGGTAAGCTATGCGCCGACCGATCGGAACCGAATCACCGGTCACGACGCCACCGCCGATCCGGCACCGCACGCGTCGTTTCCTCCACCGGAATGCGCTCCGCCTCGGCCTGCTCCAGAATTCGCTTCCTGGCTGCTTCCTGCTCCGCAGCCTGCACCCGCTCGCCTGTCCTGTCGCCTGCGGCGTTGTCACTCATCCCTGCCTCCGCAGTGCTTCCGCTCCTGCCTCATGTGGGATCTACTCTGGTGACCGCGCGGCTACGCTCGGAAGCACCTCGATGCTTTCAGGACCTTTCACAGGGGATCCGATGGATGACCTCGGTGCGCAATTGAGGCAGGCTCGGCTTGAGGCCGGCGTGACACTGGCCTCCATCGCGGCCCGTACCTGCTACTCGGCCTCGCATCTCAGCAACGTCGAAGCGGGACGCCGGACCGCGACGCCGGACATTGTGCTCGCGTATGCGCGAGCGTTGGGAGAAGCCGACGTGAGACGCAGAGACCTCCTCGCCGCAGCCACCATCGGCCCGATCGCCGCCAACGACTTGATCCGTAACGGCTTCACCGCCGCCCTCGCCGGGCACCGCGACGACGTCGATCGTTGGCGTGACCGCGTCGACCAGTACGGCCGCGAATACATGGAGATCGGCGCGGACTCCCTTCAAATCAGGCTCGCCAACGACCTCGTCGTCATGCAACAGCAGCTCGACAGCCCGATCATGTGGGCCACAGCAGCCCGCGCCCTGACCACCTACGGAAAGACGACGAAGGATCCCACCGAGGCCATCGGCTGGTACGACACCGCCCGCGTCACCGCCGACCGCTCCAACGACCTCGCTGTCCGCGTCTGGGTACGCGGTCGAGCCGCCATCGCCCTGGCCTACGAGGGCGCCGCACTCCCCGTCGCACAGCGCTACGCGGACGAAGCCATTGGCCTGTCTGACCGTCCGTCACTCGGCCAACTCCAAGCGCTGATGGCCCGCGCCCACATCGCCGCCGGACGAGGCGACACCGCCGCAGCGATCGCCGCCGACGAAGACGCCCAACGGATCTTCGACCACACCGCCTCACCCGACGACGAGACCTCCGACGCCGCCGTGCCCGCCTGGCGCATGGCGACCTTCCGATCCATGCTCTACGCCCGCCTCGGGCTCATCCATCGCGGCGAGCAGGCCCAGATCGACGCCGACCGTCTCCGGCCCGCCTCGCTGACCCGCTTCGCCACCCATGTCGAACTTCATCGCGCCCTCATGATGGCCAAAGCCGGCGACGGACCCGGCGGACTGGCACACGCCCGACGGGCATGGGCTGCACTACCGACTAACCGCCGCTCGCAAACCCTCGGCCTCGTCCTCCTTGAAGTCGAGAGAGCCGCGGGGCAGCGACGCTGAACCAGCGAACGACCCCTCGTTTGTAAGCTCTGTGCACCTCGTCCGCGCTCGTTCGGGACCGGCTGCACGCTCGAAGCTTCGTCAATGCCCGCACTCGTCAGCGCGCTCGCGTCCGGCGCGGTTGCTGTCAGCAATGTTGTCGACAGCCATCTCGCAGGCGACGCCGGACGACCCCCGCCGGGGGGGGATGCGGTGTCAAGCTGTCGGCCGCCGCCAGCCGGTGGCAAGCCGCGTCGGCGAGCAGGTAGCGAGCGCCGTCGGTTCACGTTCGGGGTCAACCCGCACCGGTGCTCGTGCTGCCTTCTTGCTGCCTCGCTGCCTGACGCCAGCTCTTAAGATTGGTAAAGATGACCGAAGCGCCCGGAGGATCCCGGGCGCTTCGTCCGTTAGCGGGCCTGCGGGGGGCCTGACCAATACCCGCTTGGTTAGGCCGGTTCGCCACCCAACAGTTCGACTGGCCGTTCGTCTACAGTCCTCCCCGGTCCGGCGCTCAGATGGTCGGGAAGAACCAGAGGATATCGTTCAGGCCGTTGGCGTTCGACACGACGATGTCGTCCCGCCCGTCCCCGGTGAAGTCATCCACCACGGGCGCGCCGGGAATACCGGGCGTGGCCAGGGTGATCGGGGCCTGGAAGGTGCCGTCGCCGTTGCCGAGCAGCACCAGCACGCCGTAGTAGCCGCCGCCGAACGCGAGATCCGCGCGACCGTCGCCATCGAAGTCACCGGCGGCGGCGGTCCGCTCACCTTGCCCGAAAGCGAGCGTGCGCTCCTCGGTGAAGGTGCCGTCGCCGTTGCCCGCCAGATAAAGGGCGTCGCCCCACTCGGATCCCGGTACGAGCGCGTCGACCCGACCGTCGGTGTTGAAGTCGGCGAGCATGGCCGGGCTGCGGGGAGTCGGTAGTTCGTGCCACACCCCGGGCGCGAAGGTGCCGTCGCCCGCGTTCAACCAGGTCACCACCCGGCCATAGCCGCCGCCGGTCGCCACCAGGTCGGTGTGGCCGTCCCCGTTGAGGTCTGTCCCGGCCAGCCCGTCATTGGCAGTCGGCTCGGCCGCTAGAGTCGCCCCCGGTGTGAACCGGCCCCGTCCGTCATTGCGCAGCACCTGGACCTGCTCTCGCCCCGCGAGGGTCAGCGCCAGGTCGACGTCTCGGTCACCGTCGAGGTCGGCCGGCACCAGGTTTCGGGGGATGCTGTTCGGGGCCAAGTCGATCACCCGGGGCGCCCTGAACCGGCCGTCGCCTCGGCCGAGAGCGACCACCACCTGATCGAAATCGATGTCGACGACCGTGGCGACCAGGTCCCGCCGGCCGTCACCGTCAACGTCGGCGATGGCCACCGACCGCGGCGCGCCGCCGAGGGCCACCACGGTCCCGGCCCGGAAGCCGGTCGCCCCCTGGCTGAGCAGGATCGAGACCCTGTCCGCGTCCGTCTGCGCAACCGCCAGGTCGGGCCGCGCGTCGCCGTCGAGGTCGCCGGTGGCCATGGCGCCCGGCACGGCGCCCGTCGCCACGTCGACCGGCGGGCCGAAGTTGGCGGTCCCGGCGGTGGCGGCGGCCGGGGTGACGGCCGTCAGCAGGGCGACGGCCAGACAGGGCACCCCGAGGGTACGAAATCGCATACGTGATCCTCCCGTGTAGACCCGGACCGGTCCGTTCCCGGCCTGGGCAGGGACCAGCCTCGCGCGCGGTGGGATAAGGCCGGGTTAAGCCTGAGCTAACGCCCACAACGAGGGCCTGGCTCGGACGGAGTCCGCCCAGGACCGCTCGTGTGAAGCGGCTGACGGGAATCGAACCCGCACTCTCAGCTTGGGAATCCGGTTTGAGTGGCGGCCCACGGGCGTCGTGCCAATGGTCACGGGAGCATGGACGCGGCGGCTAAGCGCTGCGGCGGGCCTCCGCTCGCCGTTGTCGACCGCTGCATCGGGCACGGATCGGGCACGGTTCCCAGTCAGGCTGAGGCTGGAACCCTGAACCCCTCTCGCCTGGCATCGGCCATATCCAATTGGACGGATCGGTCGGCTGACGTGGGCGAAGTCTTCCGTTGACTTACAGCGGTTGACGGCACTTGTTGGTATCAGTTGCGCCCGACGATCTTCGCGGCCGTCGTCCGTTGCCTCTGCCCGCGCGGCAGGCCGGCACCTACTTGAAACACCAATGATCCCGGTGACCGTGCCGACGAGGCCACTGACGGTCGCCAGCTTCGCAGAGGCCCCGGTCCAGATGCCCTTGGACTTCTCGCGCCAGCCGAGAGACCACCAGTCATGCCCGAACTTCTGCCACTTGTGCTGCCGAAGGTGACAGCCCATGACCAGGCCGGTCGAGTTGTTGCGGCAGAACTCCACAGCGCCGCCGCGCTTCCGGTTGATCGCTCCGCAGTACACCGGAGCCTGGAACAGCACGAAGAGGATCAAGAGGCCGATGAGAACCGCGTAGATGCCGGGACCAAACGCGTTGCTACCAAGGGACAGGGGGAGTACAGCCAGGACGCCGTACCCCCAGTACCGCCAGAGGCTCGGCTTGCTGCGAGATGCCATGACTGCGAAGGGTACCTATTTGATCGCGGTAGGTGAAGATCCTTGCATCGGCAGCTTGGGAGCCCGTGCATGCGACGTGATGCCTGGTGGGAAACCAATGAGTACTTCCGGCCGGGATCTGTACTTTGCTGCTGTACAGGCAGCAAGAAGGCCACCCCCAATGAATGGCAATGACCTTTGACCTGCACAAACTGAGAGTGGGCGATGCTGGTATCGAACCAGCGACCTCTTCGGTGTGAACTGTCGGCGAGCCGGTTAAATCGGGCTCGACACGAGGTCAGACGGCCTGCTGACGCGCTTCTCGGCCTGGTTCGGCTGGCACGGTTGCTGTACTTCGCTGCTGCACTTCTCTGCCGCATGGAATACCGCTCAGCCCACCCCGAGCGTGGCGGCGAGCTGGGCGATCGTGGCCGGGGCGCGGGGGTGACGGGCAACCTCGGCGACGACGTCCCGGGCGGCGGGCCGGCACCTGATCTCGGCCGGTGCGGTGCGCTCGGCCTCGGTCAGCACGCGGGCGGCGCTGCCTGTATCCCCGGCCTGCAGGTAGGCACGCGCGACGTCGAGCAGGTGCGCGGCGCGGTGTTCGGCGGGTAGCCACCGCCAGCCGCCCCGCGCGGTGGCTTTCTCGTGCCAGGCGATCGCCTCCTGGGTGTCGCCGATTTCGACGGCTGCGGTGGCGCGGGCCAGGTCGACAGCGGTGGGACCGAACCCGGTGCGGTGGTGGTCGTACCCGTCGCCGACCCGCTCCGCCATACCGGCGGCCTCGTCGAGCAGCTCGCCGGCGGCGGCCTCGTTCCCGTCCTGCGCCGCCGCCAGGCCGGCTTGGATGACCAAGGCTCCGCACAGGGACAACTCCGCAGGCGTGCCGTACTCGATCACAGGCGGAGCGATCCGATACGCGGCACCGAGCGTCACCGACTTCGCCTCCCGCGCCCGGCCGAGCGCGCGCAACACCTGCCCAAGCTGCACGCCCGCGGCGGCCACCAACTCCCGGTCACCGGTGGCGGCGAGCATCGCCCGATCCACGGCCAACCAGGCCAGCTCGGCGTCGCCGAGCTTGACCAACAGAGAAGCGATTATTCGGTACGCCTCGACGAGCGGCACCCGACCCGCCACCGACACCTCAGCATGGGCGCGCAGCGCACCGGTGAGCAGGTCCGGCGCCAGGTCGACCACCTGCGGATAGCGGGCGTACTGGAACGTCGACCACGCTAACCCCACATCCCGCAGCATCCGGTCCACCGGCAATATCGGGCTGCCTGCCGGCCTGCCCAACGGGATCTCGTAGCGGGACAACGCTGCTCTGATCCGCTCGACGCCGTCGACGCGACTTGTTGACTGGACCGGCGCAGCGTCCTGGCCGACAAGCGCGGCGGTGTCGATGCGGAGTACCCGCGCTATTTCCTGAAGTGTCGACAGCTTGTCCAGCCGCCGAACGCCGCGTTCGACCTTGTCGACCCAACTTTTCGACTTGCCGAGCCGGTCGGCGAACACCTGCTGCGACAGCTTCCGCCGACCCCGCCAGTACGCCACCCGCCGCCCGACCGGCAACAGCTCAACGCTCGCCACGACGCCACCGCCAATCCGGTTTGGCTCGCGTGATTTCCTCGACCGGAATCCGATCCGCCTCCGCCTCGGCCAGAAGCCGACGCTTCGCCGTCTCCCGCTCCGCCGCCTGGATCTGTTCGCCCCGGCTGATCGCCGGCTCATCGCCCTTACTCGACACGTCACACCCCCACCACCTCAGGTGACGGAGAAGCTACGGAAAGCTATAGACAGGCCCCATGGCCAGCGGTCATGTCACGGTGACATGGGACGGCTCGACCGGCGCGGATAGTCGCCCTACGCTCATCACTCGAACACCATTAGTAGTCGGAATGTGACGCTGGGAGCCGCCGTGCTGCTCGATCCACTGCGAATACCGGAGACCGTGTGGTCGCACAGCGAGGTACTCACCGCTCTGGCCACCCGGGACATCGGCGGGCTGTTCCATTGGATCAGCCGCCTCACCGGTGCGAGTCAGAGCCGGATCGGGGCCGCCGTCGGCTTGGAACAGGGCTACGTCAGCCGGGTCATGGCCGGACGCAAGGTCACCTCGATCGACCTCCTGGAGCGCATCGCCGACGGATGCCGGATGCCCGATCAGGCACGAACCACGATGGGCCTGGCATCCCGACAGGCCGCGCCGCCGGCCGATCCCGGCCGGCTCACCCCCGATCGGCCCAGCGAATCGCCGGTCAACCGGACCTGGAAGGACGACGTACGCAGTGCCGCAGAGCTTTGGCGAGGTGACGTGAACCGTCGAGACGTACTCCGGCAGGTGGCCTTCAGCTCCGCCGGCTCCACCCTTCCGGCGTTGCGCTGGTTCACGGCCCCCGATCCGGCCCCGGTGACCCAGCCCGGCCGTGATGCCGTCGGTCAACCGCAGATTGACACCATCCGCGCGATGACCGCGACCTACCGCGGGCTGGACAACCAGTACGGCGGCGGGCACGCCCGCGACACTGTGGCCCGCTACCTCCATCAGGAGGTGACTCCGCTGCTCACCGACGGCCGGTACGACCACCCGATCGGTCAGCGGCTGCTCAGTGCCGCTGCCGAACTTGCCCAACTCGCCGGCTGGCAGGCGTACGACACCGCCGAACACGGCATTGCCCAGCGTTACCTCACCCTCGCCTTGGACTTCGCCCACGCCGCAGGAGACAACGGCCTCGGCGCGGAGATCCTCGCGGCGATGAGCCACCAAGCCACCTACCTCGGCCACACCACCACCGGCCTCGACCTCGCCCGCGCCGCCGGCCGGACCGCCCGCCGCGCCGGAATTGCGGTCCTGATCGCCGAAGCCCATGTCATGGAAGCCCACGCCCTGGCCCAAGCCCGTGACGAACGGGCTTGCGCCGTCGCCCTGCACCGGGCAGAACAAGCCCTCGACCGGGCCGACCGCAGCGCCGACCCGCAATGGCTCAGCTATTTCGACGAGGCGTACCTGGCGGCCAAGTTCGGCCACTGCTTCCTCGCCCTCGGCCGCAACACCCACGCCGAACGCTTCGCCGCCCGATCCCTCCGCATGGACAACCGATACGTACGGGGCAGAGCCTTCAACCTGGCCCTGCTCGGCAGCGTCCACGCCCAACAGGGCGAACCCGACCGAGCCTGCGCCATCGGCGCGGAAGCCTTGACCCTGACCACCCAGCTCCGCTCCGCCAGAGCCGTCCGCTACCTCCGCGACCTGCAAGGCCAGCTCGCCCCACACCGGCGACTACCCGCCGTCCGGCACTTCACCAGCCGCGTCGACGCCACCCTCGGCCCTCGACGCTGACCCTCACAGCTCTCCCTTAGCCTTACGCGCGACCAACTCCAGCACCGCGATTACGGTGCCGGCACCGACGATCTCGCCCCGAGCCACAAGCTGGTACGCCTCGTCGAGCGGAACCCAGGCAATCTGCTCAGCTTCGTTCACGTCCACGGGCGCGCCGATGCGCTCGGCCTGCCGGGCGAGGAAGAGCAGATTCTCTGCGTCGGCAGTGCCGACCCACGGTTGGAAGGACAGCAGCGGCTCAACCCCCCGAGGGCGCCAACCGGTCTCCTCCTCGACCTCCCGCATCGCACAGACCGCCGGCTGCTCACCCTCATCGACGTAACCGCCGGGCAGCTCCCACACCCAACGGTCGAAGACGAACCGGTGCCGCCGCATCAAGAGCAGGTGCTCCTGGTCGTCGACCACCGCCACCATGGCCGACCGGGGAGCACGGATCACGTACTGCTCGAACCGAACCCCGTCGGGCAGCTCGACCTCCGCGATACTCAGCCGTGCCCGGCGTGTGTCGTCCACGACCCGCTCGCCGTGGATGGTCCATCTGGTCAACTCCGTCGCCTGCTTCTCCACCACCCCGCCAGTATCCGCACCGACTCCCTCACCATGCTCGACAGGCAGCACCTGCTGGCCGACCACCCGATCCCTCGCTTGTAAGTTCTGGGCGCTGTGTCCGGCAGGGTTCGTCCGCGTCCTCGGGCAACTGGCCGCGCCCGGCCACCGCTGGCCGCTCTCGTCCCGGCCGGTTGTTGTCGCCGTTGCTGTTGACAGCTACCCGCTGGCAAGCGCCTGCACGATGGACCGGTGACGACTGCCTCTGCCGTCCTGGCCCTCGTGGGGCTTGCCATCGAGATTTGCGGCCTCCTCTGGATCATCGCCGTCGCCATAGCGACGAGCCGGCGGCTGCGGGAGGACATCAGACTCATCGAGTGGACGACGTATGAGAGCGTCAAGCGCCAGAGGGCCGGCGAGGACTCAAAGGTGGTAGACGCCTGGCGAGCCGCCGAACTGGCCAAGCGCGGCATCACACCGGACACCATGAACGGCCACGAGCCATACACCCTCCGTCGTGTCCTCGCTGCCATGGCATCAGGCGAGGCAGGGTCATTCGTCGGAGGCGGTGCCCTCATCCTTGTAGGCACGCTTGTCCAGGGCGCTGGGCGCATAGCCCAGCTGGTCGCTGCCCTGTAGAGGTCGCCAACCACTTAGTTGAGTCGAAGCGGAATTTAGGCGCTGAAACTCAGGTAGGCGCGAGCCATCGGGTCACTGTGTCGGTGAAGACCACCTGATATGGAAGACCTCGTAGATCTTCTGCGGTCACATCCAGGCCGCGAGCCCGAGCCAACTCGGCCAGCCACGACCAAGGATGTTCCTCTGCGGACTCTTCGGCGTCGTCGGGGAGCACGGCGTTCAGAACGTTCGGGGTGATGCTTTCCCGAGTCTCGACGAGCGGAGCGACACCACCCGGAACGCCGGTTGATCTAGCAGTGAGAGTGAACCCACGATCCGCGTGCAGGAGCACGCGCCGACCGTCATCCAGAATCGCGAGCTCACTGACGATGAAGTTCCGGGTACTCGCATTCTCGGGGTGCTCCCCTCGGAGATCGCAGCTGGCAACTAGGCCAACGATGCGACCGGGCTCGACCGGGGGAAGATTTTCGGGAGCACGGTAGGCGCCCGGGTACGGGCGCCAACCGGCTTGACTGCTGCTCACTATCTGACTCCCGAGAATCCCGTGATCGTTCCGGCTGTATCTAACTAAACCGTGTCACCTGATCACCGGTTACGGTCGTCGCCCGGACGGCGGCAGCTTGCGATCAGGGGCTACACGCGCGGTTCACGGCACCCCCGAAGTACCATCCAGAAGGGTCGGCGACACCGATCAGATCGACATCAGTAGCACCCTCCAGCCGACGGTCGTGCTGTTTGAGCAGTTGGTCCTCGCGTTAGATCTGCGGCCGGATCCGCCTCCTGCGAGGTAGTCGCCCGAGCCCGAGGCAACCGTCAACCACCGGCAACCGAGAGAATCGCACCAGTACGCCTGCAGTTGCGTAGGACACTGATTGTGGTGACGGCCGTGATCCTCGGGCTGGTGTCGGCGAGCGGGCCGGCGGCGGCGCAGCAGCGGCCACGAGGGATCCCTGACCGAGCCATGTTGCAGCCGGACGATCTCGGCGGGGCGCGCCGGGGCCGGTGGAGGACGGGCTGGTGTGGTCGCTCCTACCCCAGCCGTGCGCGGACACGCCGGTGCCGCAGCCTGTCGTGAGCCGCACTGAGGCAGGCGATCTCGGTACCCGATTTCGGATCTACGAGAACGCCGCCTGGTACCGCGGCGATGGGGCACACGCGTACATCACCGAGCTGAAGGCGCAGCTCGCCCGGTGCGGGGCGGGCGGCGACGAGGAGGGCTTCGACCCGCTCGCCGAGGACCACCTCGGGCCGGACACGGTGCTGTTCCTCGGCACCTACGACGAGGGCGACCGCTACGTCGGCTATGTCGCCGCCGCGGTCGGCCACTACGTGGTGGTGGTCATGATGTCGGACTCGTACCTGGGGGCGGCCGATTTGACCACGTTGAACGGGCTGGCCAGTGCCGCGATGAGCCGAGCGGCGGCGTGACGCGGGGAGGCCGGCCATCTTGAGAGGGCCGACCTCTGGCCATCCGAGTCCGGCGTTTCGAGGGGAAGTGACGCGACGTTGCCGTAGAAGCGGTGGGGGCCGCTGATCACGCGCTCAAAGGTGTGAAGGTCGAGGGGTTCGGTTAAGTAGGCGTTAGCGTAGGCGGCGTAGCTGCTCAACACATCCGCGTCAAAAGTGGAGGGCCCGGAACGACGGCCGGCTTACGGTCCAGGTGCTGGGACTGAGACTCAGTCCGTTGACGTGGAGACCTGAACTCCTGACGGTCTGCATCATCGACGCCGAAGTTTTCGATGCGGTCCTCAAGAACATGGTGCGAAAAGGACTGAAAGGAACTCTCGTCGTCGGTCGCGAGGGACAGGGCCTGCCGTTCGACCAAAAGACTGGTGCTTGACCCAGTGTGATCCCAGCCGCCTCGACGTGCAGCGAGCCGCCCGTGTCGACACCTCCAGGTTGGCCAAAGGGGTCACCACAGAGGACGCGCTGTTCACGGCGTCGCGAGTGGGATCGGTTTCTCAGATGACGGAACTGCGGCGGACTTCAGCAAGCTCACCCGCAACGCTCCACATCGATTTACAGCACCTGCAGACGCAGCGTTAGGCAACCCGAGACGCCCGCCGGCACCAGCCACCCTGGGAACAACGCCGCCCGACCACTTCGCCCCTCACTGGGAGGTCACACCGTGCCCCTTGACCGCATCACCACAGGTCGTCAACGGACTGACCGACAGCCCGATCCCGTACGTCCCCCCGCTCGGTTGGGTGGCGGTGCTCGGCGGCACGACACTGCTGGCGCTGGCAACCACGGTGTGGCCCGTCCGACGGCTGCTCAGCGCACCTCCGATCCACAACATCGGTGTAAAGGAATAAGTCGAACACCGGCAACCGTGCCGCCTTCGTGGGCGTCGCGGAGGCGGCACGGTCGCCTGGCGTCTCAGCTACGGGTGGACCCGACGTCCTCGGGCGGCACCAGGATCATCCGGCGACGCCAGGCAGCGAGGATCAACACGCCTCCGGCCGCCAACGCCGTCATGCCGATCCCGCCGACCAACCCGGCCCGCGGTCCGGTGACCGGCAACCCGCCGTCACCGCCACCGCCGCCGCCACCCTTCGCGGCCAGCACCACGGCGAACCCGTCACGATTGTCACCGGGGTCCACGTCGGCCACCCGTACGGCGACGGCGTTCGCGGGCAGGTCGGTTCGCGTAGGCGTGGAGCGGTTGGTCGTCGACTGCTCGGCGAGGCCCTCCACCCGCACGATGCCGCCCTGCAACGTCGCCGGCGCGCTGGCGGATGACGCAGTCGTCACCAGGTTGTACAGCTCGACCGCCGAGTAGATCGTGTCGTTCGGGTCGGTGTCCTCGGCGGCCGGAACGAGTGTGAGGCGCTGGTAGGTGCAGACGGCCGATCGCCCGGCGTCGGCGAGCACACACTGTTCCGGCTGCCTGGTGAAGGTCACACCCTTGGGCAGACGCAGCGTGACCCGCACTCCGCTGACCGTTCTCCGGCCCTGGTTGGCGACGGTGTGCCACACGGCGCCCGTCTCACCCGGGTACAGCGTCCCGGTGGGCGTCGGCATGCCGTCGGCACCCATCCGCACGGACTGCTGCACGTCTCGAGCGACCAACGAGAGGTCCGCCTTGGGCTCGTCGACCAGCGTCAGCGGAAACGATCTGGTGTTGTCGGCCGGATTCGCGTCCTCGTCCGGCCGGATGCGAACTGACGCTTCGAACCTGCCTTCGTAGGGCGTCGTCCCGTAGACGAGCGCGTCTATGGGGACGTCGATGGTTTCGCCCGGCCCCGGAATCAACTCCGGCGACAGTCGGCAGTAGAACCCGCCGAAATCACCGTCGCACTCCCCCACACCACCCCCGGAATGCCACAGCAGAGAGACCGGTATGGGGTCAGGGCCCTGCGGTGGCTGACGGACATGGACGACGACGTCGCTCGGGGTCTCGTCCCCCAGGTTGCTGATCTTCAGATAGACAACCTTCCTCTCGACCCCCAGCGCGATCCGTGTCCCGGACGCGTCGACCGCGAGGTCTGGACCTTCCTTCGCCGCCTCGGCGGGGGCGGCGAGGACAGCCAACCCGACGAGGAGGAACAGCGCGGCGGCAACAGTTCGCAACAGCCGCCGACGACCAGAGCTCATGGCAGCACCCTTTCAGCAAGCGCGGACAGTGTGGTTGGGAACACTATCGGCGATCGACCCTGACCACTTCGACCTCTACTGGGAGGTCGAGGCGAAGACGGCGAGCTGCTCAACCGGTCCCGACGCGTCGAGCACGACTACCCGCCGTGAACCGGTCGTCCCGTGGGAGCTTGACCTCAAGCGCGCTTGAGGTTGCAGGCTAGGCCTGACGGTCCCCGGCCTGGTGGGCCGGCGCTGGAGTGCCACGCGAGAGGGGATCCATGAGGGCAGCGGCGTTCCATACCTTCGGTGGTCCAGAGGTGCTGGAGGTTATCGAGGTAGCCACGCCCGTGGCTGCTCCGGGAGAGGTTCGCGTCCGAGTCGAGGCCGCAGGCGTGCAGGCGTACGACTCCGCGGTACGGTCCGGCTGGACACCGCCGGGTCAGACTGTACGGTTCCCGCAGATCGTCGGCAACGACTTCGCCGGTGTCGTCGACCAGACCGGCGCCGGCGTCACCGACTTTCGAACAGGCGACGAAGTGCTCGGCTGGGCCGTGCTCGCCAGCTGCGCCGAGTACGTCGTCGTCCCCGCCGGGCAGATCGTGGCCAAGCCGGCCGGGATGCCCTGGCCGCAGGCGGGCACCCTGTCGGCGTCGGCGCAGACCGCGCACACCGCGCTGGAAGAGCTGAAGGTCAGCGCTGGCGATACCCTGCTGATCCATGGTGCCTCCGGCGGCGTTGGAACCGTCGCGGTGCAGCTGGCCCTGGCCGCGGGTGCGCAAGTGATCGGCACGGCCAGCCCGGAGAACCACGACTACCTGCGCTCACTGGGCGCCACACCGACCAGCTACGGCGACGGACTGACCGACCGCGTGCGAGCCCTGGCACCGGGCGGTGTCGACGTCGCCCTCGACGCCGCGGGCGGCGCGGCCCTGGACGCCTCCCTCAAGCTGGTCACCGACCGGGACCGGATCGGCACGCTCGTGGACCTCGCCCGGGCGGACAAGCTCGGCGTACGCCCCCTGCGCAGCCAGCGCTCAGCCCAGCGGCTACAGGCGATCACCGACCTGTACCGCACAGGCCGGCTGATACTGACCGTGTCGGAAACCTTCCCCCTGGACCGGATCGCCGACGCGCACCGCCGGATCGACACCGGCCACGCCCGCGGCAAGACCGCCGTCCTGCTCCGGGGGTAAGCGGCGTGCTGATCGAAGTCTTCTACGACGTGCTCTGCCCATGGTGCTACATCGGCAAACATCGGCTGCAACGGGTCCTTGCGGATTTCCCCGGCCGAAACGAGGTTCAGCTGCGGTGGCGCAGCTACCAGCTAGCACCGGACGAGGGGCGAAGCCCTGGCCCGACCGCCGCCGAGGCGATGGCCTCCTGGACCCCACCAAACCAACTACCCGGGCGGCTGGCCCTGATCGCGCGGCTCGGCGCGGACCTGGGCCTGGCTATTGACCTCGACAAGGCCCGTCCCGTCAACACCTTCGACGCGCATCGCCTGACCCACTTCGCGGCCGACCACGACCGGTCCCGAACGCTGGTCGAGGCGCTGCTGCGGGCCTACCAGACGGACGGGCGAAACGTCGCCGACCACCTCGTCCTGCTGGAGTTGGCGCAGGAGGTGGGCCTGCCCGAGGATGAGGCAGGCACGGTGCTGGCCGGTCACAGATATGCCGACGCCGTCACCGCGGATCAGCGCCGCGCTGCCGAGTTGCGGGTGAGTGGCGTACCGACACTCGTCATCGACGGCGGCCGACCGTTCTCGGGCATGCAGCCGCCGGAGGTGATACGCGGCGGGTTGGACCGGGCCGCCCACACATTGGCCGACGCTGCGTCCGGCATCGCCAACCTCCACAACATCATCCTCACCGGCTGACCAACGGCCCCGCACCAGGCAACGCCTTCACCCAGTTACGAGACGTCCCTTTAGCCTGAGCGCTGGACGATCATCATTCGCGAGCACGGGCCGACCAATCAGGGTGCACGCACTACCCGCTCCGGCCGCGGACCCACGATGGCGAACACGGCCGACAGGATCTACGCCCGCGCCTGGACCGCAACTGCCGTCTAATGGCCGCACCTGGTGCTCACCTCTGTTCTAGACACCATGGACGGTTCACGCTGCGGCGCTCCCACTCCGCGCCCTCATCCTCGAACGCGCAGCACATCGAGGAGGAGATGACCACGATGCACAATGCGAATCAGCGGGTGTCCCCGATCAGCCAGAGCGGGCCACCCCTGGTTCGTTATACCTTGCGCCGAGCCCGTCTCGGACCTTTGACCGGCCGATTCAGGTGCCACCGCGCGGCCAGGGCACCGCAGATCACCTGGCTGCAGGGCAGCCACGAGGCTCTGTTGTCGCAGCCCTCATGATGCTGCCGGAGCTTGCATTTGAACGGAGGCGGTCGAACGATCGAGGCATCGGACTGCCTGTCGCCGCCCGCAGGACTATCCAACCAGAGCCGCTGCTCCCAATCTGCTCCCAATGTAAGCCGCACATGCAGCAAAGCCCGTTACCGGCTACTCCGGTAACGGGCTTCTGACCTGCACAAACTGAGAGTGGGCGATGCTGGTATCGAACCAGCGACCTCTTCGGTGTGAACGAAGCGCTCTCCCACTGAGCTAATCGCCCTCAGCGCCGCTGACTCTACCCGATCGTGGAGCCGGACCGGAAATCCGGGGTCAGTGCGTCGCGAGGTAGTGCATCACCTCGGCCACCACGTCGATGCCGAGGCTGTATTTGAGTGACAGCCAGACGACGGTGGCCACGAAGACCAGGCCGACGGCGCCGAGCACCAGTCGTACGGGCAGCGACTGCCGGGTCACCCATTGTGTCCAGCCGTGGACGTGTCGGCGGGTGAAGCCGAGCAGGCGGCGGGCCCAGTGGAATTCGACGGCCCAGATGCCGAGTCCGGCGATGACCAGCAGCCAGCCCGGCCCGGGTAGCGGGATGAGGGCGATGCCGATGGTCACGACGAGCGCCCCGGCGATCGCGATGAAGATCTTGAGGGCGATGCGGCCGGTGGGGTTGGCCCGGATGAGGTCGAGGGTCGTCGAGATCCGTTGCCGTGCGTGAGGGCGCCGTGGCGGGTCCCCGACGACGGTGACGCCACCGGAACGGCCGGCGTCAAGCGTTGGCCGTCCGGGTCGCTCGGGCTGCTCCTTCGACACTGCGTACCCCCGCTTTTCGGCTGCTCGGACCGCGACGTTCGGCGGGCCGGACGCTGCGGGCTGTTCCATTGAGGATCGTTTCGTGACCATTTCACCCCCCAGTGTCGCCCGGGCCCGTCACTGCAACGGCCGACTGGACGTTACCGGAGTAAGTCGACGACTGAGCCACCCGATGCCGGGCGGGATCACGCACTGGGCAGAACCGGAAATCCTACATGAATCCTCACATTCACGCGGCCTTTCCGTCCCCCTTCCCACCACTGGGTGAAGTCAGCGTATGGCGGAGCGTAGCCAGGAGTAGCACCTGAGTATGGGAAAAGCGGGACACGCGCGTTCCGCAGCGGTGCCGGGGGGAGAACGTCCATGAGTGTCATTCGACCGACGACCGTAGAGGTCGAGACGTCGCTAAGGCTCGTCGCACCTGACGCCACCGCCTTGCCGGTGCGTGCCAGTCTGCGCTACGACCCTGCTGACCCGTATGCGGTCCATGTCCTGTTCCATGCCGAATCGGCAGGGGGCGAGGCGGTGAGTTGGTCGTTCGCTCGCGAACTGCTGGTCACCGGCCTGGACGAGCCGGCCGGTATCGGAGATGTGCGGGTCTGGCCCTGGGCCACCCCGCGCGGCGACTTCGTCGCGCTGGCCCTGTCGTCACCGGACGGCAACGCCCTCTTCGAGGTGCCGCGCAGCGTCCTGGTGCGTTTCCTTCGACGGACGTACGTCGTCGTCCCGCGCGGCCGCGAGGCCGAGCACCTGGACGTCGACACGGCGGTGAACCGGCTGCTCGCCGGTCGCTGATCACCGCCCGAAAGGGCAACACCGGCCAACCGGGGTCGCGCGGATCTGCCGAGTCCGCGCGGCCCCGGCACACCCGGGGGGTACGCGGACAGCCCGCCCCCGGTCGGCCGGCGCTCAGCCGCGCGTGGTGATGCCGCCGTCGACGGGGATGACCGCGCCGGTGAGGTATGCGCCGGCGCGCGACGAGAGGTAGATGGCCGTGCCGGCCATGTCCTCGGGGCGGCCGATGCGGCCCAGCGGCACCTGCTGCTCGATGCTGGCGCGGCTCGCCGGGTCGTTCAGTGCGAACGCCATCATCTTGCTCTCGAACGGGCCGGGCGCGATGGCGTTGACGGTGATCTGTTCCCCGGCCAGTTGATGGGCGAGGCCGCGGGTGAGCATGTGCACGGCCGCCTTGGTGGCCGAGTACGCGTACACCTCCATCCACGGCACCCGGATGCCGTCGATCGACCCGATGTTGATCACTCGGGCCGGGTCGTCGGCGCTGGCGGCGGCGCGCAGCGCCGGCAGCAGCGCCGTGGTCAGCCGGAAGACGGCCTTGACGTTGACCGCCCAGAGCTTGTCGAACGCGGACTCCGGGTACTCCTCCAGCGGCGCACCCCAGGTGGCGCCGGCGTTGTTGACCAACACGTCGAGGCGGCCGAAGCGGTCCCGCACGGCGGCGGCCAGCGCCTCGGCGCCGGCGTCGTCGCTCAGGTCGGCGGGGATGGCCTCGCAGCGGCCCTCGGCGGACAGTTCCTTGGCGACCGCCTCGCAGACGTCCGCCTTGCGGGACGAGATGATCACGTGAGCTCCGGCCCGGACGAAGCCCTGGGCGATCATCAGACCGATCCCCCGCGAGCCGCCGGTGACCAGAACCGTCTTACCTTCGACCGAGAACAGCTGCGTCATGCCCATCCCATCGCGAGTCGGCGGGGTGTCCGCCGGTCGGGCGGCCGGCGGGGCCGGCGGACCGCGGACCGAACGGCGCTACCGCCGGGTAACGTAGCCCGGTCGCCGGGATCGGGACAAGCCCGCGGTGCCGCATCCGGGCGACGCCGCACGCCGGCCGGGATGCGGTGACCTGCGGTTCGGGCTACCGTCGCAGGCGATGGTCTCCACCGATTCCTCCCCCGCGCCATCCATCGGAACGGCGTCACCCGTACCCGACGAAATCGCCACGTTCGCGTTGGCCGACCTGGCCCGTGACCGGGGCTGGCGGCGGCCGGTGCTCGTCGAACGGGAGTTGCTGATCCTCACCACCCGGGGGCACGGCGACGCCGAGCTGGATTTCCACCTGCTGCCGTGCCGACCCGGCACGCTGCTGCGGGTCCGCGCCGGTCAGGTGCTGCGCTGCCCCGGGCCGCAGTTCGACGGCACCGTGGTCGGCTGGGACTCCGAGGCGCTGCGCGGGTTCGACGTCGACCCGGACGCCCCGGCGGCCTGGCGGCAGTTGGCCGGCGAGGACGAGGACGCGGTGATCACCGAGGTCAGCCAGTTGGCGGTGGACTGTCAGCGGCACGCCGACAGCCCGGCCGGCCGCGCCCTGCTCCGCCACCAGCTCGCCGTGCTGCTGCTGCGGCTCACCCTGCCCGACGCCGACCACGCACCGCCCCGGCCCGAGGTGGAGACGTTCCACCGGTTCCGCCGCGAGGTGGAGCACGTCTACCAGCTCACCCGGCGGGTGGAGGACTACGCCGCCGCGCTCGGCTGCTCGGTGCGGACCCTGACCCGGGCCTGCCTGGCCGTCACCGGCAACAGTGCCAAGCAGGTCATCGACGAGCGGGTCGCGTTGCAGGCCGCCCGCCTGCTCGCCGCGACGGACCAGCCGATCGCCCAGATCGGCCGGCACCTGGGGTTCTCCGAGCCCACCAACTTCGGCCGCTTCTTCACCCGGGAGGTCGGGACCAGCCCCGGCTCGTTCCGCGCCGCGCGGGAGCAGCCGCCCACCGGCCGGGTGGTGCGCCCCCGGCCACCGGCCGAGGGCGCCGGCGTCAACGGGGGCCGGTTCCGCGTCGGCGGCACCGGCGAACCGGCCAACGGCGGCCACGGCACCCGTACCGGGTCGCCCACCGGCCCGACCGGCGGCACTGGCCGGGCATGATGGCAAGGTGCAGATCTCCGCGCGCGGCGACTACGCGGTACGGGCGGCGCTGAGCCTCGCCACCGCGTACCCCTCGCTGCTGTCCACCCAGGCCATCGCCGCCGAGCAGGACATGCCCCGCAAGTTCCTGGAGGCCGTCCTGGCGGATCTGCGTCGCGCCGGCATCGTCCGCGCCCAGCGCGGCGCCGAGGGCGGCTACACCCTGGCACGTCCGCCGCGCGAGGTCACCGTCGGCGCGGTGCTGCGCGCCGTGGAGGGCCCCCTGGCGGGGGTACGCGGACTGCGCCCGGAGGAGACCCGGTACGAGGGGTCGGCGGAGAACCTGCCCGGCCTGTGGGTGGCGGTACGCGCCGCGGTGCGGCGGGTGGTCGACGAGGTGAGCCTCGCCGAGATCGTCAGCGGCCGGCTGCCCGCCCACGTCCGCAAGCTCACCGCCCTGCCCGACGCGTGGGAGCCCCGCTGACCGGGTCGCGCGTCACAGGGTCCACACCACCTCCTCGGTGTTGAGCCGGGGCAGCCGCTCCCGCCAGGCGTCCGGGCCGGGGTGGCCCACGTTCATCAGCAGCAGCGCCTCGTGCCGCCCGTCCGGGAAGAACTCGCGTGTCACCCCGGCGGCGTCGAACCCGGCCATCGGGCCGGCGGCCAGCCCGGCCGCGCGTACGCCCACCAGCAGGTAGCCGATCTGCAGGGTCGCGCTGAACCGGGCCTGCTCGGCGCGTGCCACCCGGTCGGTCAGCCAGTCCCGGGCCCGCGGGCGGTGCGGGTACAGCTCGGGCAGCCGCTCGTGGAAGTCGACGTCGGCGGCGAGCACGGCCACCAGCGGCGCGGCGGCGGTCTTCGCCCGGTTGCTCGACGAGAGGTACGGCAGCAGCCGGGTCCGGGCCGCCGCCGAGCGGAGCAGCAGCACCCGCAGTGGCTGGCCGTTGTACGCCGTCGGCCCGTGCCGGATCAGGTCGTGGATCGCCGCGACCTGCGCGTCGGTGACCGGCTCGTCGGTGAACGTGTCGGCCGTACGGGCGCCCGGAACAGCAGGTCCTGGGCGGCCCGGTCCAGCGCGAGCAGGTCGGGCGTGGCGGGTGCGCTCACGCCGACACCGGCGGGACGGCGGTCGTGTAGCCGCCCCGGTGGTGCACCAGCGGCGCGCCGTCACCGCCGTCGCCGAGCGCCAACGGCTCGGCGATCACGAGTGTGTGGTCGCCGGCCGGGACCCGGTGCACCACCCGGCAGAGCAGCCGGGCCAGCACCCCGCTCAGCAACGGCACCCCGAACGGCCCCGGTGTCCAGTCGGGGTAGGCGGCAAAGCGGTCGATGCCGCTGGTGGCGAAGATTGTTGCCGCGTCCCGCTGCCCCTCGGCCAGCAGATGCACCGCGACGTGCTCGGCGCGGGCCAGCACCGGCCAGCTCGACGACGCCGTGCCGAGGCAGAACGAGACCAGCGGCGGGTCCAGCGACACCGAGGTGAACGACGTGGCGGTGAACCCGGCCCGGATCGGTACGCCGATCCCGCCCAGGCAGGCCGGGTCGCTGGCCCGGGCCACGGCGGTGACCACGGTGACGCTGGTGGCCTGCCGGCGCAGCAGCGCGCGGAACAGGTCCCGTTCCACCGGCCGCAGCTCGACGGCGTCCGTCGTCGGACGCTCCACGGTGGTCACGCCGGCACCAGGGTCGACGCGGCGTACGCGCTGGCCGGTCGGGGCAGGCCGTGGTGCTCGCGCAGCGGCGCGTTGGCGGCGGCGAGTTTGACGATCGCGCCGTTGAACGCGCCACCGACGTCACTCTGCCCGGTGGCGGTGGCCTGGATGTCCTGCGGGCTCAACAGAGCGCGCTCGCGTGCCGGACCAGGTCGACGTGCACGCAAGCGGTGAGGAGGAGCTCGTCCCGCTGCGACATGACCTCATGCTGCCGGCGGTGGGATCGACCGGTCAACGGTCTTCCAGAAGGTGAGACTTGTATCGCTGCCGATGTTACGAAGCACCCTCAGCAGCGTTTACCGCCGCGCAACACCTATCAGTTGGATAGAGATTGCGGCACCGCACGGGGTGACCGTCCAACCGGGACGGCGAGGGGGTTTCGGAATTCTCCGGTTCGGGCATGTTCGATCTCGACACGGCAGGGAACTGGTGACGAGGGGAGTCCTCCGATGGGCCTCATGTTTCGCAAGCGCAAGAAGATCGGTCCGATCATCCTGAACTTCACCGAGAACGGCTTCTCCTCGTGGAGCATCAAGATCGGGCGCTGGTCCTGGAACTCGAAGGCCAGGGCGCACCGGGTCGACCTGCCGGGTCCGCTGTCCTGGAAGCAGGACAAGTCCCGGTCGTAGCGTCCCGGGGGTCGAGCGGGGTGCCGGTGATTCACCGGCACCCCGCTCGGCGTCTGTCGTGGGATGCTCAGCGCGCCAGCGTGATGATCTCGTCGCCGGCCAGCCTGCCGGCCTCGCGGTCGCGCCGCACCTCACCCGCGTCGAGCAGGTCGGCGAGCGCCCGGTTGGCGTCGGCGGCACGGTAGACGGTCGCGGTGAGGGTGTGCCGGCGCAGCTCGGTGACCGGCCGCGACCCGCCCTCTCGCAGCTCGGCCAGCAGCTCGCGGATCAGTGGTTCGAGGTCGGGATCGCCGGCCACGTCGACAGTCGCGCCCATCGGGTCGGCCGGGTCGCGGTAGTGCACGTCGAGATCCGCGCCGATTACCCAGAGCGCGTCGCGGACCGCCTCCAGGCTCCGGTCCGAGCGGCTGCCGAACGCGATCACACCGGCAGCCTCGCCGTCCGGCAACACCGGCGCCACCTCGGCGACCAGGGGGAAGCCGGCGGAGACGAGCGCGTCGCGGGCGCTGCCGCCGGTGTGCAGCAGCAGCTCTCCGGTGCGGCCGTTGGTCGCGGCGGTGAGCAGCTTCGGGGTCACCGCGCCGGGCAGGTCCACGAAGGAGAACAGTGGGGCGCCGGCCGCCCCGGCGGCCTTCACCGCGACCGGAAGCCGGTAAGGGTCACCGGGCAGCAGGTGCACGGTGACCTCGGCGGGCAGCTCCGCCTCGATCGAGCCGAGTCGGGCCGGCAGGTCGGCGGCGTTGTCGTCCAGCACCAGCACCGTCACCTGCCGGCCGCGCAGCTGGTCGGCGTGCGCGGCAACCAGCCGCAGCGCGGCCTCCGCGCTGCCCGCGCCCGTACCCGCGAGTGCGACGGTGGCTCGCCGGGAGCGGTGCAGGGCCGCGGGCAGCCAGGTCGTCAACTGGCGGACCAGCAGCTCGCGGAGGAAATCGGTGGTCCGGTCGGTCGGCATCGGTCCGTTCTACCGCATGCCCGCTCAGGCCGGGACGGAGATCCCCACCCCGCCGCGCGTCTGCCCGCCGTAGCGCCGCCGCTCGGCGTCCAGGTCGAGCCGGCCGATCTGCTTACGGGCGGCCAGCGCGGCGTCGTCGAGCAGGTCGGCCGGGATCAGCCAGACCACCTCGAACTCCAGGCCGTCCGGATCCTGCCCGTAGAGGCTCTTGGTGGTGCCGTGGTCGGAGGTGCCCACCAGCGCGCCCGCCGCGACGAGCCGCTCGGCGGTGGCGGCCAACTCGTCGAGGGTGTCGACCTCCCAGGCCAGGTGGTACAGGCCGACGGTGGCCCGTCCGGCGGTCGACCGCCCGGCGTTGGCACCGACCTCGAACAGGCCGAGGTCGTGGTCGTTGGTGGAGTCGGGGGCCTGGAGGAAGGTGGCGCCCCGGAAGCCGTCCGGGGTCATCGCCACCGGGCGGAAGCCCAGCACGTCCCGGTAGAAGGCGACGCTGCGGGCCAGGTCGCTGACGTAGAGGACCGCGTGGTTGAGCCGGTGGATACCCATGGCCCCAGGGTAACGCCGTTTAGTTGAGCCTTCAATCATCGCGGGTATGATGGTCGTCATGACCCGCTGGTTGAACCCCGACGAGCAGCGCACCTGGCGGGCGTTCCTCACCGCCTCCCGGGCGCTGATGGACACGCTCGACCGTGAGCTGCAACGCGACGCCGGCATGCCGCACGCCTACTACGAGATCCTCGTCCGGCTCTCCGAAGCCCCCGGACGTCAACTACGGATGAGCGACCTGGCCGAGGCGGCGGGCTCGTCGCGCAGCCGGCTCTCGCACGCGGTCGCCCGGCTCGAGACCGCCGGCTGGGTGCGTCGTGAGGAGTGCCCCACCGACCGGCGTGGGCAGGTCGCGGTGCTCACCGACGACGGTTTCGCCACCCTCGCCGCCGCGGCACCCGGCCACGTCGAGGGGGTACGCCGGCACCTGTTCGACGCGTTGAGCCCGGCTCAGATCGACCAACTGCGGGGGATCAGCGAGACGTTGGCCGAGCACCTGACCGGATCCTGACCGTTCGACACCGCCGTGGGTCTTGTACTTACCGTCGTCGGATGAGCACGATGGGGCGTGCCCTCCGGCTTCGGCGAACTGACTGATCAGGCGCACCACCTCGTGTCCTCCGGTGATCTGGCGGGCGCGCAGCGGCTGCTCTCCGACGCGCTCACCGACGCCGACCCCCGCCCGGCCAACGCCACCCCCGAGTTGGCCGAGGCCGCCAGCCTCCAGGCGCGGGTCCTGGTCGCCCTCGGTGAACCACACTCCGCGCGTGGCTGGGCCGCCTTCGCGTACGCGGCCACCACCCGGTTGCACGGTCGCTCCGACCCGCGCACGGTGGCCGCCGCGGCGACCCTGGCCGCGGTGCTGCACCGGGTCGGCAGCCACTCCCGAGCCGCCCGGCTCTACCAGGAAGTCATCATCGAGCTGACCGCACAGGACGGCCCCGAGTCGCTGCGGGTGCTCGCCGCGCACGCCGATCTGGCGACCGTCGAGTACGCCCGCGGCCAGTGCACGGTGGCCCGCGACCGCCTTCAGGACGCCTGGGAGCTGCACCGCGAGGTGTACGGCGACGGGCATCCCAGCGGCATCAAGATGCTGGCCCGGCTCGGCGCGATGCAGCGCGACTGTGGGCAGTTCGCCGAGGCCCACGACAATCTGGCCCTGGCCCGCGAGCTGTGCCGACAGCACCTGGCGGCCGACGACCCGTTGGCGGTGCAGGTCGCGGCGCTGGCGCGGGCGGCGGCGAGCCCCGATCACGTCTGCACCGACGAGCCGCCGACGCCCGGGACACCCCGACGGTGCCGGCCGCCCGCGTCCCACCCCTCGACGACGGGCCGGTCGAGTCCGGCTACCACCCGCCACCGCCACCGCCGTACCAGGCCGGATCGACGACGGCCGGCGGGGCCGTGCCGAACCCCCGGGCACCGGCCGACGGACCCGGTGGGGGTGCCACCTGGCCACCCGATCCGGCCGAGGAGCCCACTCCCCACTCCACCGAGACCCCGGTCCCCCCGTCGGTTGTCGGGCTGACCGGCGCGACGGAGGAGCGGTCCGGGGTGTACCGCCTGCACCGACCTGCCGGAGACCCGTACGCGCCACTTGAGCCGTACACGCCGTCGCGGCTGCTGCCGGTGCCCGTGCATCGGGCCCCACCGTCGCCGCGCAACCGTCTGGTGCCGGTGCTGGTCGCCGGTGTGGTGGTGGTGCTGCTCGGCGCCGCCGCGGTGATCGCCGGGGTGGCGCGCGTCGACGGCGACGACGAGCCGGCCCCACCACCGGCCAGCGGCTCCCCCACCGCCGGCCCACCGGTGACCACCGCCCCGGGCGCCGCACCCACCTCGGCCGGGGCCGCGCCCGCCGCGGCCCCACCCGGCAGCCCACCCGCCGCGGTGACCCTGCGCGACACCCGGGACAGCATCACGCTGCGCTGGACCTACCCGCCGGCGGCGAGGGTCCGGTGGTCATCGCCGGCGGCCGGACCGGCCAGGAGCGCAACGTCTTCGCGACCCTTCCCGCCGGCACCACCAGCTACGTCATCTACGCGCTCAACCGCACCAACGACTACTGCTTCACGGTGGCCGTCGTCTGGTCCACCGACACCGTGGCCAGCTCCGAGCAGGTCTGCACCCGCCGTCGCTGAACACCGATGGTCACGTGCCGGCGGCAGCAGACCCGTCGCCGTCCTCGACCGGCAACGCCGGCAGCAGAAGGCACACCCGCAGCCCCGCCCGCTGCCCGTCCGCGCCGGTCAGGGTGACGCTGCCGCCGGCGCGTCGCACCAACTCGCGCACGATGGCCAGGCCGAGACCCGCGCCGCCGTCGTCACGGGCCCGGCCGTCGTCGAGCCGCGTGAACCGGTCGAAGACCCGCTCCCGGTCGACCACCGGAATGCCCGGGCCGTCGTCGGTCACCGTCACCAGGTGGTACGCCCCGACGGGGGCAGCCACCCCGCCCGCGCGCCCCGCCGCCGTGACCGGCGGCGTCGCCTCGGCCGCGAGCAGGACGCTGCCGTGCGCGTGCCGGACCGCGTTGTCGACCAGGTTCGCCAGCACGCGGCGCAGCTCGTCGGCGTTCCCGAGCGTCCACAGCGGGCCGGTCGGCGGCGCCACGCGCACGGGCGGCGACGGATAGCGGGCGGCGACCTCGGTCAGCAGCCCGCCCAGCTCCACCGGGCCGCTGCCGCGCGCCTGCGGCGCCTCGTCCAGCCGGGCCAGCAGCAGCAGGTCGTCGACCAGGCGGCTCAGCCGTTCGGTGTCGGTGAGCAGGTTCGCGGTCACCGCCGTCCAGTCGGTCCGGTCGGCGAGCCGTTGGGCCACCTCCAGCTCGGTCCGGATGTTCGTCAGCGGGCTGCGCAACTCGTGCGCCGCGTCGGAGACGAACGCCCGCTGCCGGACCCGGGCGGACTCCAACCGGTCCAGCATGCCGTTGAGGGTGACCGCCAGCCGGTGGATCTCGTCGGCCGAGGCGGGCACCGGCAGTCGACCTGTTCCGGCGCGTCCGGTGATTTCCTCGGCGCCCCGGCGCAGCGCCTCCACGGGCCGCAGCGTCGCGCCCACCACCCGCCACGCAACCCCGGCAAGCACCGCCACCAGCAGCGGAAACGCCACCAGGAGGATGACCCGGACCACGTGTGTGCTGTGCCGCACGTCGGCCATCGAGCGGGCGACCAGCACGGTCAGCGGATCCGCGGTCGTACCGGCGGGCACCGTGACCACCCGGACCGGGCCGGCGAGCCCGACGCGCTCCGCCGGCACCTCCAGCCGCTGCCGACGGCCGGGGTCCAGTCGCTGCGGCCGGACCATCGGCACCAGCCGGTCCGCGTCGATGGAGGCGGCCCGGATCCGCCCCTGCGCGTCGACGACCTGGACGCGGACCTGCCCGCCGGCCACCGGCAGCGGATCGGGCAGCGCGTCCTCGGCGGCGAGCAGGGCGACCGCGTCGGCGGTCCGGAACGCCTCGGTGTCCACGGTGCGTTGCAGCACGAAGCCGAGCGCGCCGAGCAGCACCACCCCGCCGAGCGCCAACCCGACCGTGAGCCCGAACACCCCGATCGCCATGAGCCGCCCCCGCAGCCCCAGCACCGGCAGCCGGCCCTGCCACGGCCGGCCGGCGCCGGTCACGTGGCCAGCCGGTAGCCGGCGCCCCGCACGGTCTCCAGCCGGTCCCGGCCGAGCTTGCGGCGCAGGTAGCCGACGTAGACCTCGACGGCGTTCGGCGCGGTCTCCACGCTGGCGTCCCAGACGTGGTCCAACAGCTCGATCTTGGAGACCACCTGGCCGGGTCGGCGCATCAGGTAGTTCAGCAACGCGTACTCCCGCGCGGTCAGCGTCACCTCGGCGTCGGCCCGGGTCACCCGCCGGCGGGCCGGGTCCAGCCGCAGGTCGCCGACCGCGAGCACCGCCGGGCGTTCCGGCGCGCCCCGACGCAGCAACGCCCGCAGGCGGGCCAGCAGGACGACATACGAGAAGGGCTTGGTGAGATAGTCGTCCGCGCCACAGTCCAGGCCGTCGGCCTGGTCGTACTCGCCGTCCTTGGCGGAGAGCATCAGCACCGGCAGCCAGTGCTGCTCCGCGCGCAGCCGCCGGACCAGCTCGTAGCCGGACAGGCCGGGCAGCATCACGTCGAGGATCATCGCGTCGTACCCGCCGTGCCGGGCCGCGTCCAGGCCGGCCGGGCCGGTCGCCGCCACGTCCACCGCGAACCCCTCCGCCTGGAGACCGCGTTGCAGGGCGGCCGCCAACCGGGCTTCGTCCTCCACCACCAGCACGCGCACAGGTCAAGGGTGCCACCCGGGTCAATGAGGGCGGATCGGCGTCCTCAGCGCGTTCACAGCCCCGACGGGGCAGGATGGTGCGCAGGAGGTGCCCAACCATGTCCGTCCTGAGAAGCCGTCCCGTCCTTCGCTGGCTGGTCCCCGCGACCGCCGCCGTCGCCGTCATCGGCGGTGGTGCCGCCATCGGTACGTTCGCCGCCGAGGCCGAACCGAGCCTGCCGCCACGTACCGCCGCCCAACTCCTGGTCGATCTACAGACCTCCCGGCTGGAGGGGTTGTCCGGCACCGTCGTGCAACGCGCCGACCTCGGCCTGCCGCCACTTCTCGGGCTGGTCCCCGGCAACGACGTGACCACCCTGCTGACCGGTACGCACACGCTGCGGGTCTGGTACTCGGGGCCGGAGCAGCAGCGGGTCGCGCTGCTGGACACCCTCGGCGAGCAGGATGTGATCCGCAACGGCCGGGACCTGTGGACCTGGCAGAGCCGCACCAACACCGCCAGCCACCGCACCCTGGGCGACGCCACCGCCGAGAAGCCCGTTCCCGAGGCGCGGCCGAGCCTGCCGGCCACCCCGCAGGAGGCCGCCGACCTGGCGTTGGGCGCGATCGACCCCACCACCGAGGTCAGCGTCGGCCGGTCGGCCACCGTCGCCGGCCGCGAAGCGTACGAGCTGGTGCTCCAGCCGCGCGACCGCGACTCGCTGGTGCACCAGCTGCGCGTGGCCATCGACGCCAAGCAGCATGTGCCGCTGCGCTTCGAGGTGCTCGCGAAGGGCAGTGACCAGCCAGCGTTCGAGGTGGCGTTCACCCAGGTCGACTACCGGCGTCCCGACGCCGACCAGTTCACGTTCAACCCGCCGCCCGGGGTGACCGTCAAGGAGGACACCGCCGAGCGGCCGGCCGCCGGCGGCAAGCCCGCGCACGCCGCGCCGACCGGTGACCCCCAGGTACGGGCCGTCGGCGCCGGCTGGACCACCGTGCTGGTCGGCCGCCTCGACGGGGCGGTCGGCGGCAAACCGGCCGACGCGAAGCGGGCCGTGCCGCCGGCCGGCGCCGCACCGGACGTCGACGTGTCGAAGCTGCTCGGAGGGCTGCCGGCGGTCAGCGGCGACTGGGGCAGCGGTCGACTGCTCACCGGCAAGTTGTTCAGTGTGCTGCTCACCGACGACGGCCGGGTGCTCGCCGGAGCGGTCACGCCGGAGCGGCTCTACCAGGTCGCCCGCGGCTGATCTCGTCCCGCGATGTTCGCGCCGGGTCGACCTGACGGTCGGCCCGGCGCCTCGCCGTCTGGACCGGGCGCGTCAGGGGGCGATCGCGCCGAGGGCGGTGAGGTACGCGTCGGCGATCACCGCGTGGCCGGGCAGGTGCGGATGCACCCGGTCGTCGGCCCAGCGCTGTCCCGGGCTGACCGCGAGCACCCGGTCGAACGCCGCCTGGGTCGGCACGTGCACCGCGTCGAACTCGACCGCGAGCGCGGCCACCACGTCGGCGTACCGGTCGGTGTCGGCGCGCTGCGGGTCGCGGCGGTCCGCCTCGATCAGGAACGGGTCACCGAGGATGAGCCGGCAACCGGTGGCGTCCACCGCCCGGCGGAGCAGGTCGCGCAGGGTTCGCTCGTACTCGTCGATTCCGACGGCCTCGTTCGGCCGGTCGCCGTAGCGCCGCCACATGTCGTTGATGCCGATCAGCACCGAGAGCCAGTCGGGCCGCTCCGTGATGGCGTCGTCGGCCCAGCGGGCGGCCAGGTCGCGGACGGTGTCCCCGCTCACACCCCGGTTGACCCACTCCAGCTCCAGCTCAGGGTGTCGGGCGTCGACCAGGGCACGGACGAGGCTGACGTAGCCGGCGCCGTAGGGCGCGGCGGCGTCACGCCGGCCGCAGTCGGTGATGCTGTCGCCGATGAAAACCACCCGCTGCCCGGTCCGCAGGATCATCCGCCGCCACCTCGCGATCATCGGGCGCGCGTCGGCCCGTTCGGCTTGGTGAGAGCCGGCGGAACGCGCTATCTTCAACAATTCGAGGACACAAAAAAGAACGGCTTGAAAGCCGTTCCTGCAAAGGATTCTAATCTTTAGGGAGACGGCTTGTCAAGGCACTCCGGCGGTTCCGGTGAATTGCCGCTCGACGACGAGATCGGCCGCGAGCAGGAGTACGTCTCGATGCTCTACGACCGGCTGGACGGGTTGCGTGAGCAGGCCGCCAACCGGCTCACCGACGAGCTGCGCAGCACCGGCGGCACCCTGCAGGACCGCTCCCAGCGCGACAGCTCGGTGGCCATGTACGCCGACCAGGTCGAGCAGTTCTCCGCCGTGGAGAACGGTCTCTGTTTCGGCCGGCTCGACGGCGACGACGACTCCCGGCGCTACATCGGCCGAATCGGCATCTTCGACACCAGCGGCGACTACGACCCGCTGCTGATGGACTGGCGGGCCCCCGCCGCCCGCCCGTTCTACCTCGCCACCGCCGCCAACCCGCAGGGCGTCCGCCGCCGCCGGCACCTGCGTACCCGCCAGCGGAAGGTCACCGGGCTCAACGACGAGGTGCTCGACATCGACACCGCCTCGCCCGGCGCGCACGAGGAGTTGACCGGTGAGGCGTCGCTGCTCGCCGCGCTGAACGCCGGCCGCACCGGCCGGATGCGCGACATCGTGGAGACCATCCAGGCCGAGCAGGACCGCATCATCCGCGCCGACCTGCCCGGTGTCATGGTGGTCCAGGGAGGCCCGGGCACCGGCAAGACCGCGGTCGCGCTGCACCGGGCGGCGTACCTGCTCTACACGCACCGGCGGGAACTCTCCAGCCGGGGCGTGCTGCTGGTCGGCCCGAACGCGACCTTCCTGCGCTACATCTCCCAGGTGCTGCCGACGCTGGCCGAGACCGGCGTGCTGCTGCGCACCCAGGGTGACCTCTTTCCCGGGGTGAGCGCCCAACGGACCGAACCGGCCGAGACCGCCGCCCTCAAGGGCCGGGCGGAGCTGGCCGAGGTGCTGGCGCTGGCCGTACAGGACCGGCAGTGGGTGCCGGACGAGCCGCTGGAGATCGAGGTGGAGCGCGAGGCGCTGACCCTCGACCCGGAGACGGTGCGGGCCGCCCGCGATCGGGTACGCCGCACCGACCGTCCCCACAACCTGGCCCGGGCGCTGTTCGACGTGGAGATCGTGCACGCGCTCGCCGACCAGGTCGCCGAACGGATCGGCGCCGACCCGCTGGGCGGGGACAACCTGCTCGACGAGGCCGACCGGGCCGAGATCCGCCGGGAGCTGCGCGACGAGCCGGAGGTCAAGGCCACCCTCGACCGGCTGTGGCCGGTGCTCACCCCGCAGCGCCTGCTCGCCGACCTGTACGCCGACCCGGACCGGATCGCCGCCGCAGCGCCGATGCTCACCGACGAGGAGCGGGCGCTGCTGCACCGCGAGTTAGGTGGCTGGACGCCCGCCGACGTGCCGCTGCTGGACGAGGCCGCCGAACTGCTCGGCGAGGACGAGCGGGCCGCTGCCGCCCGGCGCGATCGCATCCGCAGGATGGAGCGGGAGTACGCCGAGGGCGTGCTGGAGATCGCCCGCGGTTCCCGCTCGATCGACGTCGAGGACGAGGCCGAAGGTGGCGAGATCCTCGGGGTCACCGACCTGATCGACGCCGACCGGCTGCTGGAACGCCAGGAGGAGGCCGACCGGCTCACCACGGCCCAGCGCGCCGCCGCCGACCGGAAGTGGGCGTTCGGCCACGTCATCGTGGACGAGGCGCAGGAGTTGTCGCCGATGGCGTGGCGGCTGCTGATGCGCCGCTGCCCGAGCCGGTCGATGACCATCGTCGGGGACGTCGCGCAGACCGGGGCGCTCACCGGCACCCCGTCCTGGGCGGACGCCCTCGCGCCGTACGTGGCGCAGCGGTGGCGGCTGACCGAGCTGACGGTCAGCTACCGCACGCCGGCCGAGATTATGGCGGTCGCGCCGACGTGCTGGCGGAGATCGACCCGGAGCTGCGGCCACCGCGCTCGGTGCGGGAGAGCGGCGTACCCCCGTGGGACCGGGCGGTGCCCGACGGGCAGTTGGCGGCGGAGCTGGCGTCGGCGGCCACCCGGGAGGCGACCGGGCTGGCCGAGGGCCGGCTGGGCGTGATCGTGCCCGCCAGCCGGGTGGACGAGTTGGGCGCGGCGTTGACCGCCGCGCTGCCCGAGGCGGCCGTGGGCGACCATCCCGAGCTGGAGAGCCGGGTGGTGGTGCTGACCGTCGCGCAGGCCAAGGGGTTGGAGTTCGACTCGGTGCTGGTGGTCGACCCCGATCGGATGGTCGCCGAGTCGCCCCGGGGACGCAGTGACCTGTACGTCGCGCTCACCCGCGCCACCCAACGCCTGGGCGTCCTGCGGCCCTGCCGCTGACCCGCGTCGCCCCCGCCGACGAGTCCGTCGGCGGGGGCGGCTGGCCGGAGCCCGTCCGACCGGTCAGTCGTTGGACGTGTCCCTGATGGACTTCGCCGGCCCGGTCGCCGACGTCGACTGGTCGCTGGTGCTGCCACCCGTCGGGGTGCTCAGACCGCCGGTGGTGGCGTCCCCGGTCGTGGTCGGGGCCACCCTGCCCGGATGCCGTTCCGGCTGCCGGGCCACGCGACGCACGCTCGCCGGGCCCGCGGTGCCACCGGTGGTGGTCACCGCGCCCTGCCCGCCCACCGGGCCACCGTCGCGCAGCACCTGCGGATCGATGCGTTCGTGCGCCGGGTCGAGCGGGTCATCGCGTTGGATCTGGCTCTCCACATCGGTGCGGGGCACCGTCACCTCGTCGAGGGCGCCCTTGCCGTACACGCCGCCGGCGATCCGATCCTCGGCCTCGCGGGCGGCGTCCTGCCGCATGTCGTCCTCACGCACGTCCATCACCTCGCAGAAGCTGTGGAACTGACTGCGTGCCCGGCCACCGGCCGACCAAACCCGGCGTGACCGGGAGGTCGTCCACGGCGGTTCACCGTCGCGCCGTCCGCTGGCCGCCTGCCCGCCGCCGGAGCTGTCCATGCTGGCCGGCGACCGGCGGGAGACGCCCACCGGCAGGAGGGGAAGACAGCGTGCGCACAGTACGCCGTACCGCCGTCGCGGCCCTGGTGGCCGCGACGGTGACGACCGGGCTCGCGGTGCCCGCTCAGGCGAAGCCGCGACCGGACCGGACATTCGACGTGCAGGCCCACCGCGGCGGCCTCGGGTTGCGCGTGGAGAACACCCTCGCCTCCTTCGGCAACGCCCTCCAACTCGGGGTGACCACCCTCGAACTGGACGTGCAGATCACCGAGGACGGTCAGGCGGTCGTCACCCACGACCGGAAGATCAGCGGCAGCAAGTGCGTCGACACCACAGCGGTGACGCCGGGCGACCCGGAGTTCCCGTACGTCGGGAAGTACATCAACACGCTCACCGCGGCCCAGGTCCGCACGCTGGACTGCGGGTCGAAGACGCTGGCGGACAAGCCCGGTCAGCTCGCCGTGCCGGGTGCCCGGATGCCGCTGCTGCGTGAGGTCTTCGCCCTGGTCAACCGTTACCGGGCGGAGGACGTCAAGCTCAACGTCGAGACGAAGGTGGAGGCCGGCGCGCCGACCGAGACCGCGCCCCGCGAGCAGTTCGTCCGGGTGACCGCGGCCGAGATCCGCGCCGCCGGGCTGCTCAAGCAGGTCACCATCCAGAGCTTCGACTGGGGCGCACTGATGCGCATGCGCCAGGTCGAGCCGAAGCTGCCGCTGGTCGCCCTGACCAACTACGACTTCCTCCAGACCGGCCAGCCGGGCGCGTCGCCGTGGCTCGGTGGGCTGGACATCGACGACTTCGGCGGCGACCCGATCAGGGCGATCCGCAGCTTCGGCGCCAGCGCCTTCTCGCCGGTGCACGGTTTCCCGCAGAACGGCACGGTCACCGACCCCGGCTACCAGCCGTACGTCACGAAGGAGATGGTCGCCCAGGCGCACCGCTACGGGATCAAGGTGATCCCGTGGACGGTCGACGACGTGCCGACCATGGCCAAACTGATCGACGACGGCGTGGACGGCATCATCACCGACTACCCGGACCGGCTGCGCGGTCTGCTGGCGCAGCGCGGCTACCGGCTGCCCAGGGCGTACGCGGCGCCGTTCGACATCCAGGCGCACCGCGGCGGTCGCGCCACCCGGCCGGAGAACACGCTGCCGGCGTTCGCGAACGCGCTGGCCAACCGGGCCATCTCCACCCTGGAGCTGGACACCGGCGTGACCGCCGACGGGCAGCTCGTGGTGCTGCACGACCGCACCGTGAACGGGTCGCACTGCGTCGACACCGCCCCGGCTCGCCCCGGTGACCGGACGTTCCCGTACGTGGGCAAGCCGGTGCACGAGCTGACGCTCGCGCAGCTCAAGACCGTCGACTGCGGCACGAAGACCCTGCCCGAACTGCCCGCGCAGGTGCCCGCGCCCGGTGCCCGGATCCCCACCCTGGACGAGGTTTTCGCCCTGGTGAAGGCGAGTGGCCGCACCGACATCGGAATGAACATCGAGACGAAGATCAGTCCGGTGGTGGATGACACCGAGCCGTACCGCACCTTCACCCGCAAGCTCGTCGGCGCGATCCAGCGGGCCGGCTTCACCAACCGGGCCACCATCCAGTCGTTCGACTGGCGCACCATCACCTACGCCCGGCAGCTCGACCGCCGCATCGGCACGGTCGGCCTCGTCTGGCAGTACGGCCCGGCCGAGTGCGCCACTCTCGCCGACGAGTGCTCGCTGGAGGCGGTGTACGGCGACCCGTCGGTGCAGAGCCCCTGGACCGGTGGCCTGGACTGGTGGAAGTACCAGGACCTGGGCAAGCTGACCCGGGCCGCGGGCGCCGGCACGGTGTCGGCCAACTGGCAGGTGCACGACCCGAAGCAGGGCACCGTCGCCTCGGCCGACTGGTACCTGCGGGAGAACCCGGCGTACTTCCACGGACCGGACGTACGGACACTCCAGACGCGGGACGACCTCAAGGTGATCCCGTACACCGTCGACGACGCGACGGTGCTGCAGCGGGTCATCGACCTGGGTGTGGACGGCATCATCACCGACGACCCGGACCTGCTGGTGAGCGTGGCCATCCGCAACGGCCTGCGCTGACACGTGGACCCGACCGCTGGCCGGACTTTTTTCGGCCGGCGGTCGGTGTTACCTGCTCAGGGGCCTCGGGTAGTCGGGGGGCGTCCCCGCCGTGAAAGCGAACCGTGCCGTGGCCGAAACGCGGTAGCGGGGCGAGGGTAGGCAGGTACGACTCATCGCATCCTGAGGAGGACCAGATGAGCACGCAGGCTGCTTCCACCCGGCCGACGAACCGGCCGATGAACGACCCGCAGAATCCCGCCGCGATGCGGGAGACGCAGCAGATGCCGGTCATGCACGACGGGCGTCGCGACGACATGCAGGCACCCGGTACGGAGACCAAGCAGGCGTTCAAGACCACCGAGTTCTGGATCTACCTGATCGCGGTGGCCGCCGTACTGGGCGCGTCGCAGGTCGTCGGTAAGAACTCCGCAGGGGTGGACATCTTCCGGGCCGACAACGCCTGGTTCCTGATCACCCTGCTGACGCTGGGCTACCTCGGTAGCCGCGGCCTGGCCAAGGCCGGCAGCAACTGGCGCAGCGGTGAGGAGCGCAAGGCCCGGCACTGACCGGACGACAGCGCACGGTGCTCCGGGAGCACCTCCCGGAGGCCACCGTCGTCCGTGCGACGACTACTCGTCGCCGCCGAAGTCACCGCCGAAGTCGCCCTCGAACGCGTCCTCGATCATCTCGCCGGCGATCATGCCGCCGGCGACGCCGAGCGCCGCGCCGGCCACCATGCCACCCATGCCGTGCCCGCGGCCGTGACCGTGACCGTGCCCATGGCTCGGACCGTACTGCGAGCGCAGGCTGCCGTAGCGGGAGGTGGTCTCGCGCAGCCAGCCGTCGACGACCTGCGCCCAGTCGACCCGGTCGACGTCGGCGTGCGACACCTGGTAGCGACCGAACGCGTCGTGCCCGGCGCTGAGGAAGCCGCCGCGCTTGTCGCACTCCAGGATCACGTCGACGCCACGCTGGCTGGTCACGAAGGTCAGCTCGACCTCCCGGATGGTGTTCGCGTACTGCGGGGAGGCGAAGAACTCGATCTCCTGGTAGAACGGCAGCGTCTGCTGGACGCCCCGGATGTGGCCGCGCTCCAGGTCCGCGTGCTTGAACCGGAAACCGAGGCGCTGGAACGCCTCCAGGATCCGCTCGTGCACCGGCAGCGGGTGCACCGCCACCTGGTCCAGGTCGCTCTTGTCGACCGCGCGGGCCACGGCCAGCTCGGTGCGCAGGCCCATCGTCATGCCGTGCAGGCGCTGGCCGTACACGTCGGTGATCGGGGTCTCCCACGGCACCGGCAGCTGGAACGGGATCGAGAGCTGCTGCTTCGGGGCGAGCTCGAACGCGCCACTCACGGCCATCCGGTGAAACTCCAGGGTGCCCGAGTACTCGGCGTCGTGCCCCTCGACCTCGACCCGGGTCATCAGACCGATCACCACCTGCTCGATGGCCGCCGGGGCGTCGCCGCCGACGAGGTTGACCTGCCCGTCGAGGGTCAGGCCGGGCCGGGTGTTGGGGTTGGTCAGCACAGTGTCCACACTGGGACCGCCCACGCCGAACGCGCTCAACATCTTCTTGAAGACCATCGGAACTCCTGTGCCACAGTCGACCGCTCCTCCGATGGAGTCGGACGTTGACTCGACGGGCACCTTAACCAGCACCCCTGTGAGGTGGCTGTGAAGCGCCCGCCGAGCCTCGCGGCCGACCCGAGCTGATCGACGGGCCCGGAACGGACCAACCGACCCCTCGGCATCGACCTGGCGCCATATTGGCGATGTCGGCGTTTCCAGTCGCGCCGATACCGCGATGTCGCCGACCAGGAGTCGATCAGTGGTCAGCCGGCGACCTCGGCGCGCAGCCGCTCGGCGACCTCGTCGGGCGACGGCATCGTGGCGATCTCGGCGCCGATCCGGCGTGCCGCCTCGGCGAACGTCGGCTCGTCGAGCAGCCGGCGCAGGGCCGCCGCGATGGCGGCGGGATCGGCCTGGCCGGGCATCAGCGCGAGGCCCGCCCCGGAGGCAGCGACCCGGTCCGCCTGGAAGAACTGGTCGGCGCCCTGCGGCACGACCACCATGGGGATGCCGCGGGCCAGCGTGCCGAGGGTGGTGCCGGCACCGCCGTGGGAGATGACGGCGCTGACGTTGTCCAGCAGTTGGGCGAGCGGCACGAAGGGACTGAACGTCACCCGGTCGGAGTCGAGCTGGTAGTCCTCCGGCTTGCCGTCGAGGCCGAGCGTGGCCAGCACGTCGACATCGACGTCGGTGAGGGCGCCCAGCAGCGGACCGACGACGGCGGGGTCGGCGAAGACCGTACCGAAGCTCACCAGCACCCGGGGGCGACCGCCGCCGGCGTCGCCACCTCGCCGGCCGGGGCGTCGGGCGACTGGTGGGGTTCGGGTCGCAGCGCGAGGCGCTCCACACCGGACGGTACGACGGCGTTCTCGAACTGGAGTCCGGGCGGGCAGGTGTCCAGCAGCCACCGGCCGGCCGGGGCGCGCTCCGGCGCGGGCAGCCCGCGCTCCTCGTAGCGGGAGCGGACGACGGCGGTGAGCGCCTCGGTGAACTCGGCCGGCACCGACGGCCCGAAGGCGAGCGTGGCCAGCGGTACGCCGAGGCTGGTGGCGACCAGCGGTCCCACGAAGTCGACCATCTCGTTGACGACCAGGTCGGGTTGCCAGCTCTTCGCCTGCGCCAACGCCTCGTCGGCGGTCAGGTCGACCCGGACGCCGGCGAAGAACTCGGCGACCGCCTCCGGGGTGGGCTCGGTCGCCGGGTTGAGGCCGAGCTTGCGCCCCACCTCGGCGAAGAGCACGTCCGGCATGGGCCCGGCCGGCAGCAGCTCGATGCCCTCGGGAGCGATGAGTGGGGTCATGCCCGCGGCGGTGACGACGGCGACGTCGTGCCCCTGGCGGCGGAAGGCGCGGGCCAGCGGCAACAACGGGAGGAAGTGCCCGAAGGCGGGCACATTTGAGAAGAGGACTCGCATGGTCATCAGAATACTCTTCTGACGAGTGGCACCGTATAGTGCCCTGATGGCCGCCGCCCAACCCCGCGCCAGCCGGCGCCAGGAAAGCGCCGAGCAGACCCGGCAATTGATCTTGGAAGCGGCCCAGCACCTGTTCCTGGCCCAGGGGTACGCGACGACGACGATCAACGACATCGCCGCGCGCGCCCGGGTGGCCGTGGCGACCGTCTACACCAGCGTCGGCGGCAAGCCGACCCTGCTGCGGGCGCTGATCGAGGCGGGCGTCAACGATCCCGAGACGACCCGCAACGTGGCGGCCGTCGCCGACGCCGACGAACCCCGGGAGGTCCTGCGTCTGCTCGGCGCCGGGACCCGGTACGGCCACCAGAACCACCACCAGCAGGTACGGCTGATGAAGGCCGCCGCCGGCATGACCCCGAGCGCGGCGGCGGTGGCACGGGACGCCGCGGCGGCCTACCGGCAGGCCCTGCGCGTCGGCGCGGTACGGCTCGACGAACTGTCCGCCCTGCGCCCGGGCCTCACCGTCGAGCAGGCAACCCAGGTGCTGTGGTTCTACTTCGGCCTGCACGCCTGGCCGCAGCTCGTCGACGAGGGCGGCTGGTCGTACGACGAGGCGGAGCGGTGGCTGGTCGACCAAGCCACCAAAGCCCTCCTCCACCCCTAG